>NZ_JBHYVM010000001.1:0-112189 GCF_042750105.1 Streptomyces sp. NPDC059443
GCGGATACGGGATGTCGAAGCCGGTCACCCGCAGCACCGGCGCCTCCAGGTAGTGGAAGCACCGCTCGGTGACGCGGGCGGCGATCTCCGCGCCCGGCCCGCCGAAGCCGCCGGACTCGTGGACCACGACCGCGCGCCCGGTCCGGCGTACGGAGGCCACGACGGTCTCCTCGTCGAACGGGACCAGCGAGCGCAGGTCCACGACCTCCAGGTCCCAGCCCTCCTCGCGCGCCGCCTCGGCCGCCTCCAGGCAGACCGGCAGCGAAGGCCCGTAGGTGATCAGCGTCGCGCTCGTGCCGGTCCGCCGGACGAGCGCCTTGCCGATGCCCGGCACCGCCGAGGGGGCGTCCGGCGACCACTCGGCCTTCGACCAGTAGAGCCGCTTCGGCTCCAGGAAGATCACCGGGTCGTCGCTGGCTATCGAGGCGCGCAGCAGCCCGTACGCGTCCTCGACCGTCGCCGGGGTCACGACCGTGAGCCCGGGGGTCGCCACGTAGTACGCCTCGGAGGAGTCGCTGTGGTGCTCGACTCCGCCGATCCCGCCGCCGTACGGCACCCGGATGGTGATCGGGAGCGGCATCGCGCCGCGGGTGCGGTTGCGCATCTTGGCGACGTGGGAGATCAGCTGCTCGAAGGCCGGGTAGGCGAACGCGTCGAACTGCATCTCCACCACGGGCCGCAGCCCGTACATGGCCATGCCGACCGCCGCGCCGAGTATCCCGGCCTCGGCGAGCGGGGTGTCCGTGCAGCGGTCCTCGCCGAACTCCTTCGCGAGCCCGTCCGTGATCCGGAAGACGCCGCCGAGCGCCCCGACGTCCTCGCCCATGACGTGGACCGTCGGGTCCTCGGCCATCGCGTCGCGCATCGCCCGGTTCAGGGCCTGCGCCATGGTGGCCGGCTTCGTGGTCGTCGGCTTCGCCGCCACCGTGGTCATGACGGGTCCTCCTCTTCCGGCTCGGCCGCGTCCAGCTCGGCGCGCAGCATGGCGGCCTGTTCGCGCAGCCGGCCGGTCTGCTCCGCGTAGACGTTTTCGAACAGGTCCATCGGGTCCAGCACCGGCTCCGCGTTCATCGCGTCCCGCAGCTCCGCCGCCATCGCCTCGGCCGCGTCCTTGGCGGCCTGGATGCCGGCCTCGTCCAGCAGCCCGCGCGCGGTCAGCTCGCGCTCCAGCAGCTGGACCGGGTCGTGGGCCTTCCAGGCCTCGACCTCGGCGTCGCCCCGGTAGCGGGTGGCGTCGTCGGCGTTGGTGTGGGCCTCTATTCGGTACGTGACGGCCTCGATCATGGTGGGTCCGCCACCCGACCGGGCCCGCCGGACCGCCTCGGACAGCACCTCGTGCATGGCGGCGATGTCGTTGCCGTCGACGAGGCGGCCGGGCATCCCGTACCCCACGGCCTTGTGGGCCAGGGTCGGGGCGGCGCTCTGCTTGGCGAGCGGGACCGATATCGCGAAGCCGTTGTTCTGGACGAGGAAGACGACCGGCGCCTGCCAGACGGCGGCGAAGTTCATGGCCTCGTGGAAATCGCCCTCGCTGGTGCCGCCGTCGCCGACCATGGCGAGGGCGACCACGTCGTCGCCGCGCAGCCGGGCGGCGTGAGCCAGGCCGACCGCGTGCGGCAGCTGGGTGGCGAGCGGGGTCGACAGCGGGGCTATCCGGCGCTCGCGCGGGTCGTACCCGGTGTGCCAGTCGCCCCGCAGGAGGGTCAGCGCCTGCACGGGGTCCAGTCCGCGGGCCACGGCCGCGAGGGTGTCGCGGTAGCTCGGGAAGAGCCAGTCCTGGTCCTCCAGGACGAGGGCCGCGGCGATCTCGCACGCCTCCTGTCCGACGGTGGACGGATACACGGCCAGTCGGCCCTGCCGGGTGAGGGCGGTGGCCTGGGCGTTGTAGCGGCGGCCGCGCACCAGCTCGGCGTAGCACCGGCGCATCAGCTCGGGGTCGAGCCGGTCGGCGGCCGGTGTGCCCAGCACCCGGTACGGCTCGGGGTCCGGGAGCAGCGGGGCGGCATCCGTACGGGGCCTCCAGGCGGGCGGCTGGGTGGAGCGGTGGGACGCACCGGCACCGGGCAGCTCTTGGACCGTCATGGCGGTGTACACCTCCTCGTGGGAAGCGGGCAGAGAAAGCCCCGGGTGTGAGGCCCCTCACCTACCGATTGTTCGGTTGTCTGCGCAATTTGGCTACAGGCGGCTCCAGGCTGTGGACAAAGTGGCGACGACGCCCTGGTATGGGTGCAGGACGTCCAGGAGAGGCAGGCAACGGGCGATGGCGGATGAACAAATGGCCGGAGCGGGTTCGGGGACGGGCGCCGGACCGGTACCCCCGGTAAGCCCCCCTGGGGGGCCGCAGGTCCCACCCCGTCCCCTGGACCCGATCGACCGTTCGATCGTGCGGTTGCTGCAAGCGGACGGCCGCGCCTCGATACGTTCCGTGGCGGAGCAGGTCCACGTCTCCCGGGCCAATGCCTACGCCCGCATCAACCGGCTCATCGACGACGGGGTGATCCGGGGCTTCACCGCCCGCGTCAACCACGAGAGGGCCGGCCAGGGCGCCTCCGCCTACATCACCCTGAAGATCGTCCAGAACTCCTGGCGCACGGTCCGCGAGCAGCTCCGCGAGCTCCCGGGCGCCGCCCACATCGCCCTGGTCAGCGGCGATTTCGACGTCCTGCTGCTGGTCCACACCCCGGACAACCGCACCCTGCGCGAGCTGGTCCTGACCCGCCTCCAGTCCATCCCGGAGGTCCTGTCCACCCGCACCCTGCTGGTCTTCGAGGAATCGGACCTCCTGGACCCGAACGCACCCCCCGGCACCCCGACGATCACCGAGGACTAGGCCGCATGGCAACGCCCCACGAGCCCCCGCCCGGCCTCCACCCGACCGGCCTCGTCCCCATTGCGCCGGCACGGCGTCGTCTCGGCCCGGGGCTCCGCCGGGAAACGGGCCCTGCGCCCGGAAGCTCTACCGTCCGTAGGGGTCAGCGCTGGGTGCGCAGGCCGTCCAGGGCCATGCTGACCACGGCGTCCGCGAGCTGGTCGGGGGTGGTGCCCGGGTGCGGGCGGTACCACTCGACCAGGGAGTTGACCATGCCGAAGAGGAGCCGGGTGGCCAGGCGGATGTCCACGTCGGCCCGCAGGTCGCCTTCGGCGGCGGCGGCCTTGAGCAGGTCCGCGACCTGGTGGTCGAACTCGCGGCGGCGCTCCAGCGCCCAGCGCTCGGTGCGGGTGTTGCCGCGGACGCGCAGCAGCAGCGTCACGTAGGGGAGTTCCGCGACGAGGACCTCGACCGTGCGGCGCGTGACGTATTCGACCCGCTCGACCGCGCGGCCCCGTACCGCCCCGGACTCCCCCAGGACCGCGAAGAGTTCGTCCAGAGCCCGGCTGACGGCGCGGTGGAGGAGCTCCTCCTTGCCCGCGACGTGGTGGTAGATCGAGGACTTCGAGATGCCCGCGGCCTTGGAGAGGTGCTCCATCGAGGTGCCGTCGTAGCCCCGCTCGATGAAGACCTGGACGGCGACCGAGAGGAGCGTCTCGGGTGTGTACGTGTCCCGTTTGGCCGTCGTCATTCCGTCTCCCCCTCGTCGTAGGCGTCCGTCTCGTCCGCGCCCTCGTCCGCGCCCTCGTCGTCGTCCCCCGCCGCGTAGCCCAGCTTGTACAGCGCCAGCGAAGGCGCGTACCGCCCGCCCGGGCAGCGCTCGTCGAGGTGGTGCAGCAGGTCGTAGGCCCAGTCGCGGCCGAGCCGGTCGTGCCATTCGGCGGGGCCCATCGGGTAGTTGACCCCGAGCCGCATCGCCGTGTCGATGTCCTCGGCACCGGCCACCCCGCGCGCCACGGCGTCGGCGGTGAGGTCGATCAGCATGGCGACGGTACGGGCGACGATCATGCCGGGGACGTCGCCGATGACGGAGACCTTCTTGCCCAGCTTCTGGAACAGGCCGATGGCCTCGGAGAGGGTCCGCTCGCTGGTGTCCTCGCTGGCGGAGAGCGCGATCCGGGTGGCGTCGCGGTAGTCGAAGGCGAGGTCGAAGTAGACGACGTCCGCGAACTCGACCGAGGTCTTGCCGTCGGCGAGCACGAGCTGGCCCTCGCCCGGGAGCTGGATGTACGGGCCCCCGTGCTCCGTGGCGGTGACCGCGATCCCGGCCTCCTCGACGAGGTCGGCCAGGGCGGCCGCGGGCCCGAGGTCGCCGACGAAGGTGACCTTCGCGGGCGCCTCCTCGGGGCCGGCGGTGTGCGGGGCCGGGGCGGTGGCCTCCGGGCCGTACGGGTACCAGCCGTGGCCGGACTTGCGGCCGAGGCGGCCCGACTGGACCAGGCGGCGCTGCGCGAGCGAGGGGGTGAACTTGGGGCTGCGGAAGAAGGACTCCCACACGGAGCGGGTGACGGCCTCGTTGACGTCCTGGCCGATCAGGTCGGTCAGCGCGAAGGGGCCCATCTTGAAGCCGCCGCTCTCGCGGAGCACGGCGTCGATGGTGGCCGGGTCGGCGCCCTGCTCCTCGTACACCGCGAAGGCCTCGGCGTAGAAGGGGCGGGCGATCCGGTTGACGATGAAGCCCGGGGTGTCGGCGCAGCGGACCGGGGTCTTGCCCCAGCCGAGAACGGTGCCGTACGCGCGGTCGGCGGCGGCCGGGTCGGTGGCGAATCCGGAGACCACCTCGACCAGCGGGAGCAGCGGGGCCGGGTTGAAGAAGTGCAGGCCGAGGAAGCGGCCGGGGTGCGCGAGGCCGGCGGCGAGCTCGGTGACGGAGAGGGAGGAGGTGTTGGTGGCCAGCAGCGCGTCCGGCGAAACCACCTCTTCGAGCGCCGCGAACAGCGCGCGCTTGACGGCGACGTCCTCGACGACCGCCTCGATGACGAGAGCGGCCTCAAAGAGCCCGGACAGCCCGGCCGCCGAATCGATTCGGCCGATCGCGTCCTCGGCCTCGGCCCGATCCAGCCTGCCCTTGGCGGCCATCCGCTCGACGCGGTCCTGCACGAAACCGACGGCGTCGGCGGCGAGCGAGGCGTTGATGTCGTAGATCAGCACGCGGTGACCTGCGAGAAGGGCGACCTGGGCGATGCCCTGTCCCATGGTGCCGGCGCCGACGACCGCCACTGTGCGGGACCGCTCGATTGCTGTCATGACCAGATCCTCCCGCACGGGCTTTTCCACAGGCCTGCCGGGCCCTCTTGTCCCGACCGATCGTTCGGTTACTCTAACTCCAGTCTGCTCTTCTTCATCCCTTCTTGCCCGACCCGATCGCCTGATCCCGCCCGGCTCAACGAGGAGTTGGTCCCTGATGGCCGCCGAGCTCACCGTCCCCCAGCTGTCCGACAAGCACCGGCCGACCCTGGACCAGGCGCTGGCCACCATCCGCAGCCGCGCCTACTGGTCCCCGCATCCCGAGCACCCCAAGGCGTACGGGGAGACCGCCCCCGCCGACGGCCTCGCCGCCTTCGAGGCGCTGCGCGGCACCCGGATCGACCTCGGGCAGCCCGGCACCGACGGCTGGACGGGCTCCGAGGTGTCCCCGTACGGCCCGGAGCTGGGCGTCGAGTACCCGCACGTGGACCCGGACGTCCTGCTGCCCGCGATGCGCGCCGGCATGGGCGCCTGGCGGGACGCGGGCCCCGAGGCGCGCGCCCTGGTCTGCATCGAGATCCTGTCGCGGATCTCGGCCCGGACGCACGAGTTCGCGCACGCCGTCATGCACACCAGCGGCCAGGCCTTCATGATGGCCTTCCAGGCGGGCGGCCCGCACGCGCAGGACCGCGGCCTGGAGGCCGTGGCCTATGCGTACGAGGAGCAGACCCGGGTCCCCGGCCAGGCCGACTGGTCCAAGCCGCAGGGCAAGAAGGACCCCCTGGAGCTGGGGAAGACCTTCACGGCCGTCCCGCGCGGCATCTCCCTGATGATCGGCTGCAACACCTTCCCCACCTGGAACGGATACCCGGGGCTCTTCGCCTCCCTCGCCACGGGCAACCCGGTCCTGGTCAAGCCGCACCCGCGCGCCGTGCTCCCGCTGGCGCTCACCGTCCAGGTGGCCCGCGAGGTCCTGGCACGGGCCGGTTTCGACCCGAACCTGGTGGCGCTGGCGGTGGAGCGGCCGGGCGAGGGCATCGCCAAGACCCTCGCCCTGCGCCCCGAGATCAAGGTCATCGACTACACGGGGTCCACGGAGTTCGGCGACTGGCTGGAGGCCAACGCCCGCCAGGCGCAGGTCTACACCGAGAAGGCGGGCGTCAACACCGTCGTCCTCGACTCCACCGACGACTACAAGGGCATGCTGTCCAATCTGGCCTTCTCCCTGTCCCTGTACAGCGGGCAGATGTGCACCACCCCGCAGAACCTGCTGATCCCGCGCGAGGGCATCGGCACGGACGCCGGCCACAAGACGTACGACGAGGTCGTCTCCGACCTCGCGGGCGCGGTCGGCGGCCTGCTCGGCGACGACACGCGGGCCAACGCCCTGCTCGGCGCGCTGGTCAACCCGGACGTCAAGGCCCGCCTGGAGGCGGCAGCCGGGCTCGGCGAGGTCGCGCTGGCCTCGCGCGAGGTGGTCAACCCGGAGTTCCCGGACGCGGTGGTCCGCACCCCGGTGATGGTGAAGCTGGACTCGGCCAAGCAGGACCCGCAGGCCCCGTACCTCTCGGAGTGCTTCGGCCCGGTCTCCTTCGCGGTGGCGGTCGACTCCACGGCGGACGCGCTCGACCTGCTGCGGCGCACGGTCCGCGAGAAGGGCGCGATGACGGTCGGGGCGTACACCACGTCCGCGGACACCGAGCGGGCCATCGAAGAGGTCTGCCTGGAAGAATCGGCGCAGCTCTCGCTCAACCTCACGGGCGGGGTCTATGTGAACCAGACCTCGGCCTTCTCGGACTTCCACGGTTCGGGCGGCAACCCGGCGGCGAACGCCGCGCTGTGCGACGGGGCCTTCGTGTCCAACCGCTTCCGCGTGGTGGAGGTCCGCCGCCAGGCCTGAGGGTGACCGACAAGCGGGCCCGGCCGTGGTGGCGGCGGGCCCGCTTGACCCTCGACCTGGTGGAGGTCCCAGAGTCGTCGGTGTGGAGAGCGACATGCGTGGCATCGGCGAGATGGGCCGGTCCAGCGGGCTGGGCGTGAGCGCCCTGCGGTTCTACGACCGCGCGGGCGTCCTGGTGCCCGCCTGGGTGGATCCGGTGACCGGGTACCGCTGGTACGCGCCCGAGCAGTTGGACGAGGCCCGGCTGCTGGCCCGGCTGAGGCGGTCGGGGATGCCCCTGGCGGACATCCGGCTGGTCCTGGCCGCCTGGTCCGGCGGGGACACCGGCCTGGTGCCCCGGCTGCTGGACGGGCACCTGCGCCGGCTCGAACAGGGGCTGGCCGACGCCCGCGAAGAGTTCTCCACGGTACGAGCGCTACTCGGACACAAGGAGACCTCCATGACCACCATGAGCACCGCCACCACCCGGCTGACCGTGCCGGGCGCCGAGATCGCGGCCGCGCTGGACGCCGTGCGCTTCGCCGCCGGAACCGACCCCGAGCTGCCCGTCCTCGGCGGGATCCACTTCGACATCGAGGGCGAGGCCCTCCACGTGGTGGCCACGGACCGCTACCGCATGGCCGTCGCCCGCGCCTCCACCACCGGCCACGGCGGCGACCGGATCCAGGTGACCGTGCCCACCCCGCTCGTGGACGCGATGCGCGCCCTGCTGAGCGAGGGCGCCCCGGCCCTCCTCACCGTCGACGGGGACAAGGTGGAGCTGGAAACCCAGGGCCGCCAGGTCGCCGGCCGGAGCCTCGGCGAGGACTTCCCCGACTACCGCCGCCTCACCCGGCTGCCCGAGGGCCGCCGCCTCACCCTGGACGTACCGGCGCTGCGCGACGCCCTGCGCCGCGCCCTCGCCGAGCAGGACACCGACGTGTGCGTCCTCGTCCTGACGGACGAGGTGACCGTCGGCGACGAGGACCGCGCCGACGACCGCGCTGGCGACCGGGCCGGGGACCGGGTGGGGGTCAACCCCGCGTTCCTGCTCGACGCGCTCGCCGCCGGCGACGAACTGCTGCTGGAGTACGTGGGCCCCAAGGCCCCCCTCGTCCTCCTGCGCCCCGACACCGAGGACGCCTTCTCGCTCCTGATGCCGGTCGCGCTGGACGCCTGAGTCCTACGGGGCCTCGTGCGGGTCCGCATCGGGCCCCGGCCCAGGGCCGCCCCAGTGGAAGAGGGTCATGGCCACGCTGGTGGCCAGGTTGTAGCTGGAGACCTGCGGACGCATCGGCAGGGACACCAGGTGATCGGCGCGGGTGCGGAGCTCGGGCGAGATCCCGTGGCGTTCGGAGCCGAAGGCGAGCAGGGCGTCGTCCGGGAGGGTGAGGGCACGGATGTCCTCGCCCTCCGGGTCGAGCGCGTACAGCGGTCCGGGCGGCAGGGAGTCGATGTCCACCCGATCGACGGTGGTGGCGTAGTGCAGCCCCGCCCCGGCGCGGACCACGTTGGGGTGCCAGGGGTCGAGGTCGCCACGGGTGACGACGCCGGTGGCGCCGAAGCCGGCGGCCAGCCGGACGACCGCGCCCACGTTGCCGAGGTTGCGGGGGTTGTCCAGCACGACCACCGGGGCCGTCCTGGGCATCGCGTCGAGCCGCGCCCGCCCCTCGCCCCGGTCGGGCCGGACCGCCAGGGCCGCCACCCCGGTGGGATGGACCCGGCCCAGCAGCCCCTTGAGCGGAGCCCGGAGCACCAGCCGGGCCACCTCGTCCTCGACGTCCGGAGCCAGCTCGTGCGCGAGGCCCCGTACGGCGTCCGGATCGTCGGCGACGGCGACCAGCACGTCCGCCCCGAAGCGCAGGGCGTGCTTCAGCGCGTGGAACCCGTCGAGGAGCACGAGGTCCTCCCGCGCGGCGGCCTCCCGCCACTGCCGTTCGGTGCCGTCGGAAGTCTCGTGCTGCTCACTCATGCCACCGAGCCTACGGTCCGCTGCCCGGCGTCAGGTTCCGTCCCCGGGTCCACCTCCGACCCCGACCCCGGACCCGGACCCGGAATCGGCAGACCGCGGGCCGGCCAGCGCGCGGCGACCCGTGCGCAGACCCGCGCGCCGAGCCAGACCAAGAACGCCGTCGGCAGGAACACCGCGTCGGCGGCGATCATCGCCATCGAGAAGAACGGCAGGCCCAGCAGCACCGCGATCCCCGCGTGCTCCAGCATCATCAGGACCAGCAGGACGTTCTTGATCCGCCGGTTGAACAGCGTGAACGGGAAGGCCACCTGGACCGCGACCGTGCCGTACGTCAGCAGCATCACCAGCGTGCCGCTGCTCGCCAGGAGGCCGGACACCTCGGGCCACGGGGTGAAGTAGTCCAGGCGCAGCGGGTAGTACAGCGCCGTGCCGTCCTGCCAGCGCGAGCCCTGGATCTTGTACCAGCCCGCCGTGGCGTAGATCAGGCAGACCTCCGCCGTGATCACCAGCATCCCCGCGTTGTGCAGCAGGTTCGCCAGCACGTCCAGGACCGCCCGGCCCTCGCCCTGCGGCTCGTAGCGGTCGACCATCCACCACAGTGCCGCGACCACCCACAGCGCCGCGAAGGCCGACAGCCAGACCGGGCCGAAGCGGCCGGTCACGACCCCGTACGCGAACACCGCGCCGAGCACGGCCCACAGCACCGGCCCCGCCCGCCCGGCCGACGCCGTACCGAGGCGGCGGGCGCGGGCGGCGTCGAGCGACCACACCTGGGCGCAGCGGGTCAGGACGAGGTAGATCGCCATCAGGTGGATGACGTTGTCCCCGCCGTCGCCCATGAAGACGCTGCGGTTCTGCAGCGAGAGCACCCCGATCATGAACACCACGGAGGTCGCCCGCGTCCGCCAGCCCAGCATCAGCAGCGCGCTCGCCAGCACGGACACGGCGTAGACGATCTCGAACCAGAGCGTCGAGTCCGACCACATCAGCACCGTGAAGGCGTGGTTCCAGGCGATCAGCCGCTCCGCCAGCTCCCAGCTCCAGGGCCCGTCCGGTCCGTACAGCTCGTGCCGGTTCGGGAACTCGCGCAGCAGGAAGAACAGCCAGGTGGCGGAGAAGCCGATGCGGACCACGGCGCTCTGGTACGGGCCCAGCGACTGCCCGCTGACCTTGGCCAGCGCCCGGCCGGCGGCGGCGCGGGCGCCCCGGAGGCCGCTCGGACCACCCGGACCGCCCGGACCGCTCGGACCACCCGGACCGCTCGCGGCGCGGACTCCGTCGCTCACACCGTCCACCACGGCAGCTCCCGGTAGGACGTCTCGGTGTCGGTCTTCTCGTCGGACCACTTCGGCGCGGCCACCGCCTTCGTCGCCCCCCGCAGCTGGATCCGTACGATCCGGCCCTCGGCGAGGTGCGCGGCCTTGCCCGTGGAGGTGTCCGCGTCCGTCCTGACCTTCAGCCGCTCCAGGGCGATCCGCCGCAGGTACTGCTCCGCGAGGTCGCCGCGCTCGCCGTTCGACTTGTTGTCGTCGTCGTGGGAGGCCGTGAAGAAGTCCCAGGCGCGCCGGACCTCGTTCTGCTCGGTGTGGCTCGGCAGCAGGCTGTGCCGGATGGCCTCGCCGTCCTCGCTGGACAGCCCGCGCCAGTTGCTGGTCACCAGGTCGCCCTCCGCGGTCCGGACCTCCACGCGCACCTCGACCCCGATGTTCTGCTGGAGGGGGTTGGGCGCGAAGAGCTTCCAGTTCTGCTCGAACTCGGGATAGATCCAGTCGTCGACCATCCGCGCGTGCTGCTTGCTCAGCGTGTTGGACGGGGCCACGTGCAGGAAGACCAGCCCCAGGTGCCAGCAGACGCCGATCGCCACGACCTTCAGGGCCAGGGCCGTGACGACCCGGTACGGGGCGGACAGACCGGCGATTCCGGGCGCCCTGGACGGGGGCGGGACGTCGTCTGCCGGGGGCTCGTGCCCGTTCGAATCCATCCCGCCCCGATCATCCGGCGTCCACAGGGTTGACCACAGAGGTTGACACCCTACGGGCCGTCGTCCCACCATTGAAGAGCATGAACCGAACGATCGGTCGGTCGGTCGGGACGAGGCGGAAAAAGACTCTCTGACAGGGGGCCGTGATGGTGGCAGTGACCCCGGAAGCGGGGCGGGAAGCGGGCATCGGCGTGACGGACGACCTCGGCACGCAGCTCGCGGCGGCATTCGACGCGGCCGTCGCGGCCGACGAGCGCGTGGAGCCGCGCGACTGGATGCCCGACGAATACCGTGCCTCCCTGGTCCGCCAAATGGCCCAGCACGCCCACTCCGAGATCATCGGCATGCAGCCCGAGGCGAACTGGATCACCCGCGCGCCCTCCCTGCGCCGCAAGGCGATCCTGATGGCGAAGGTCCAGGACGAGGCCGGCCACGGCCTGTACCTGTACAGCGCCGCCGAGACCCTCGGCACCAGCCGCGACGAGCTGCTCGACAAGCTCCACGCCGGCAAGCAGAAGTACTCCTCGATCTTCAATTACCCCACGCTGACCTGGGCCGACGTCGGCGCGATCGGCTGGCTCGTGGACGGCGCGGCGATCACCAACCAGGTCCCGATCTGCCGCTGCTCCTACGGGCCGTACGCGCGGGCCATGGTCCGGATCTGCAAGGAGGAGTCCTTCCACCAGCGGCAGGGCTTCGAACTGCTCATGGCCCTCTCCAAGGGCACCGAGGCGCAGCACGCGATGGCGCAGGACGCCGTCGACCGGTGGTGGTGGCCCTCGCTGATGATGTTCGGCCCGCCGGACGGGGAGTCCGCGCACTCGGCGCAGTCGATGGCCTGGCGGATCAAGCGCCACTCCAACGACGAACTGCGCCAGCGCTTCGTGGACATAGCCGTCCCCCAGGCCGAGGCGCTGGGCCTGACCCTGCCCGACCCGGACCTGAAGTGGAACGAGGAGCGCGGGCACCACGACTTCGGCGCGATCGACTGGGCCGAGTTCTGGGACGTGCTCAAGGGCAACGGCCCGTGCAACGAGGAGCGGATCGGTCAGCGCCGCGCGGCGCACAAGGAAGGCGCCTGGGTGCGCGACGCGGCCGCGGCGTACGCACAGAAGCATTCAGCGGCGAACGGATCCACCGCAAGCACCGGAAGCGAGGCTCGGGTATGACGCAGAACTGGCCCCTGTGGGAGGTGTTCGTCCGCTCGCGGCGCGGCCTCTCGCACACGCACGCGGGCAGCCTTCACGCCCCCGACGCGGAGATGGCCCTGCGCAACGCCCGCGATCTCTACACCCGGCGCGGCGAGGGCATCTCGATCTGGGTGGTGCCCTCCACGGAGATCACCGCCTCCTCCCCGGACGAGCGGGACCCGTTCTTCGCCCCGTCCGCCGACAAGCCGTACCGCCACCCCACCTTCTACGAGATCCCCGAGGGGGTGCACCACCTGTGACCAGCACCGATGTGGTCCAAATGGCCACCCTCTGCCTCGGTGACGACGCGCTGATCCTCTCCCACCGCCTCGGCGAGTGGGCGGGCCACGCCCCGGTCCTGGAGGAGGAGGTCGCGCTCGCCAACATCGCCCTCGACCTCCTCGGCCAGGCGCGCGTCCTGCTGTCGATGGCCGGAGACGAGGACGAGCTGGCGTACCTGCGCGAGGAGCGGTCCTTCCGCAACCTCCAGCTGGTGGAGCAGCCCAACGGCGACTTCGCCCACACCATCGCGCGCCAGCTCTACTTCTCGCTCTACCAGCACGAGCTCTACGGGGAACTGGAGCGCGGCGAAGGCCCGTTCGCGCCGCTCGCCGCCAAGGCGGTCAAGGAGACGGCGTACCACGTCGACCACGCCGAGCAGTGGACGCTGCGGCTCGGCGACGGCACCGAGGAGAGCCGGGCCCGGATGCGGGCCGGGCTGGACGGGCTGTGGAAGTACACCGGCGAGATGTTCCAGCCCGTGCCCGGGCTGGAGGGGACCGACGGGACCGACAGGCCCAACGGCATCGACGCCATCGACTGGGCCGCCCTGGAAGGCCGTTGGCTGGCCGCGCTGGGCGACGTACTGGAGCGGGCCGGGCTGGCGCTGCCGGAGGGGCCCCGCAGCGGGGCCTGGGCCGCCGGAGCGGGACGTCAGGGACTGCACACCGAGTCGTTCGGGCGGCTGCTCGCCGAAATGCAGCACCTGCACCGCAGCCACCCGGGGGCGTCGTGGTGACCGGCACCGGCATGGAGCAGACCCGGCTGGAGGTGGAGCTGGCCGAGCTGGCCGGCTCCGTCCCCGACCCCGAGCTGCCCGTGCTCACCCTCGCCGAGCTCGGTGTGATGCGCGGGGTGCGGATGCGCGAGGACGGCCATGTCGAGGTCACCCTCACCCCCACCTACACCGGCTGCCCGGCCATCGAGGCCATGTCCGCGGACATCGAGCGGGTCCTGACCGACCACGGGATACCGGGCGTCACCGTGCGGACCGTGCTGGCCCCCGCCTGGTCCACCGACGACATCAGCGCCGAAGGCCGCCGCAAACTGGCCGAGTTCGGCATCGCCCCGCCGCGGCCGCACGCCGCGGGCGGACCGGTTCCGCTCACCCTGTCGGTCCGCTGCCCCCACTGCGGATCGCCCGACACCGAGCTGCTCAGCCGGTTCTCCTCCACCGCGTGCAAGGCGCTGCGTCGCTGCGTCGCCTGCCGTGAACCGTTCGACCACTTCAAGGAGCTGTAGATGGCCGCGTCCCCGCCGTCGCCCACCCCGGGGTCCGCGAGCCCGGCGCGCCCCGCGCGCCACGGCGCGTTCCACACCTTGACGGTGGCGGCGGTCGACCGGCTCACCGAGGACTCCGTGGCCCTGACCCTGGCCGTGCCGCCCGAGCTGAGCGACGAGTACCGGCACGCCCCCGGCCAGCACCTCACCCTGCGCCGCGGCCCCCTCGACGGCTCCGGCCGGGCGGAGGTCCGCCGTACGTACTCGATCTGCTCCCCCGCCCCGGCGGCCGACGGGCCGGGCCCCTCGGCGCTGCGGGTCGGGGTGCGCCTGGTGGAGGGCGGGGAGTTCTCCTCGTTCGCGCACAAGGAGATCGCCGCCGGAGACGCCCTGGACGTGATGGTCCCGGCCGGCCGGTTCATCCTGGATCCGGCCGCGGCGCCGCCCGCCGCGCACTACGCGGCGATCGTCGGCGGCAGCGGGATCACCCCGGTGCTGTCGATCGCCGCCACCCTGCTCGCGGCCCGGCCCGATGCCCGGTTCTGCCTGGTGCGCAGCGACCGCAGCGCCGCCTCGACGATGTTCCTGGAGGAGGTGGCCGACCTCAAGGACCGCTATCCCGACCGGTTCCAGCTGGTCACCGTGCTCTCTCGGGAGGAGCAGGACGCCGGGCTGCCTTCGGGCCGGCTCGGCGAGGAGCGGCTGACGGCACTGCTGCCCGCGCTGCTCCCGGTCGCCGAGGTGACGGGCTGGTTCCTGTGCGGACCGTACGGGCTGGTGACCGGCGCGGAGCAGGCACTGGCCGCGCTCGGCGTGGAGCGGACCCGGGTCCACGAGGAGATCTTCCACGTCGAGGACACCGCCCCGCCGGCGCCCGTGGCCTCGGCCGCCGCCACCCACGGCCGGGTCACGGCGCGGCTCGACGGCCGCTCGGGCACCTGGCCGGTCCGGGAGGGCGAGTCCCTGCTCGACGCGGTGCTGCGGGCCCGCGCGGATGCCCCGTACGCCTGCAAGGGCGGGGTGTGCGGCACCTGCCGGGCGTTCCTGGTGACCGGCGAGGTGCGGATGGACCGCAATTTCGCGCTGGAGGAGACGGAGACGGAGGCCGGGTTCGTGCTGGCCTGCCAGTCGCACCCGGTGTCGGAGGAAGTGGAGATCGACTTCGACCGCTGAGCGGCCGACCGCGCATGCCTGTCCAATTTCAGGAACGTGTTCTATCTTGGCGCACCGTCAGACAGAGCACGTTCCGGGCACGCGGGAGGACAGGCAGTGGACTTCACCTTCACCGAGGAACAGCAGGCCGCCGTCGAGGCGGCCAAGGCCGTATTCGCGGACGTCGCCCCCGACAGCGTGCCCAGCCCCGCCCTCACCCCGCGGGCCGTCGCCGAGGAGTTCGACCGCCCGCTCTGGGCCAAGCTCGCCGCCTCCGACCTACTGAGCCTGGTCCTCGCCGAGGAGCACGGCGGCGCCGGACTCGACGCCATCGCCCTGTGCCTGGTGCTGCGCGAGGCCGCGAAGGTACTGGCCCGGGTGCCGCTCCTGGAGCACTGCGCCACCGCCATGGCCGTCCAGGCCCACGGCGGCCCCGAACTGGCCGCCGCCCTGCTGCCAGGCGCCGGGGACGGCACGCTCGTCCTCACCGCCGCCGCGCACGGCCGCAGCGGCCACGACCCGGCGGAACTGGCCGTCACCGCGCGCCGCGAAGGCGGCACGTGGACCCTGGAGGGCCTCCAGACGGCCGTCCCGTGGGCGCACAGCGCCGACTGGATCGCCGTACCGGCCCACACCGGGGAGGGCGGGGCCGTCCTCGCCTTCGTCCCCCGGGGTGCCGAAGGCCTGACCCTCGCGGAGCAGTACTCCACCAGCGGGGAGCGGCTCGCCGAGGTCACCCTCGACGGCGTACGGGTGCCGGCCACGCACCTCGTCGAAGCGGCCGGCGCCTGGGACCACCTGCGGCAGCTGCTCGCCACCGGGACCTGCGCGCTCGCGCTAGGCCTCGGCGAGGGCGTCCTCACCATGACCAGCCAGTACACCAGCAAGCGCGAGCAGTTCGGCTTCCCCGTGGCCACCTTCCAGGCGGTCGCCGTCCAGGCCGCCGACCGCTACATCGACCTGCGCGCCATGGAGGTCACCCTCTGGCAGGCCGCCTGGCGGCTCGACGCCTCGACGGGCGGAGCGGGCGGCCCGCTGCCGAGCGCCGGGGACGTGGCGGTGGCCAAGATCTGGGCCTCCGAGGGCGTACGACGCGTCGTGCAGACCGCGCAGCACCTGCACGGCGGCTTCGGCGCCGACACCGACTACCCGCTGCACCGCTACCACGCCTGGGCCAAGCAGCTGGAGCTCCAGCTGGGCCCGGCCGCCGCCCACGAGGAGGCGCTGGGCGACCTGCTGGCCGCCCACCCCCTCGCCTGAGCGGCCCGCCCGACCCGCTCGTCAGACGACGAAGCCCGGGGCGCCCGCGTCGGTGACGACCGGGCGGCCCGCGGCCTCCCAGTCCTGCATGCCGCCGTCCACGTTCACGGCGTCGATGTCCTGGCCCCGCAGGTACTGGGCCACCTGGGCGGAGCGCCCGCCGACCCGGCACATCACGTAGACCGGACGGTCGTCCTCGATCTTCTCGGTCAGCTCACCGATGCGCGCCACGAACTCGCTCATCGGGATGTGCAGCGCACCCTCGGCGTGACCGGCCGCCCATTCGTCGTTCTCGCGAACGTCGAGGACAAGGGCTTCGGAGGGCAGTGCGGAAGCGGCCACCGAAGGAAGCGGTCCGGAGTTCATAACTGTCGCCTTCTCTCGTCACGGATAGGTGAACCAACCTATCCGACGGGCCTTGCGCGGTGTCCCTACTGCCCTGAGGACAGCCCCGCGACCAGCTCGGCCAGCTCCGCCTCGCGCTTCGCGACATCGCCGAGCAGCTGCTCGGCGATCTCCTCCAGCAGCCGGTCCGGGTCCTCGGGAGCCATCCGGAGCATCGACCCGATCGCACCGTCCTCCAGCTCCTTGGCGACCAGCGACAGGAGCTCCTTGCGCCGCGAGAGCCACTCCAGGCGCTCGTACAGCTCCTCGCTCTCGCTCAGCCGCGCCGCGGCCGGCGCCGGGCCGGCCGCCCACTCCTGCGCGAGCTCGCGCAGCAACTGCTCCTCGCCGCGTCCGTAGGCCGCGTTCACCCGCACGATGAACTCCTCGCGCCGCGCGCGCTCGGCCTCGTCCCGGGCCAGGTCCGGATGCGCCTTGCGGACCAGCTCGCGGTAGAGCCGGCGCACCTCCTCCGACGGGCGTACCCGCTCCGGGGGCCGCACCGCGCGGTCGGTGAGCATCGCGGAAGCGTCGTCGGACAGCCCGTCCGAGTCCAGCCAGTCGTGGAACAGCTCGTCCACCCCGGGCATCGGCATCACCAGCGAGCGGGCGTCGCGCGCACGGCGCAGGTCTTCCGCGTCCCCGGTGCTCGCCGCTTTCGCCTCGGCGATCAGCGCGTCCAGCTCGTCGAGCCGCGAGTACATCGGGCCGAGCTTCTGGTGGTGCAGGCGGGAGAAGTTCTCCACCTCCACCCGGAAGGTCTCCACCGCGATCTCGAACTCGATCAGCGCCTGCTCGGCGGCCCGCACGGCACGCTCCAGGCGCGCCTCGGGGCGCGCGTCGGCACCGGGGCCGGGGCCGGGCTGGGGCTCGGACGCTTCGGGGACTGTCTGCTCGCTCACCCGGCCAGCCTAAGGCCCGGCCGCCCGGGTGTTTCACGTGAAACATCGCTCTGACGGGTCAGACGCCCATCTCCGCCGCGATCCGCCCGGACCGCACCGCCGCCACCAGGACCTCGTGGTCGGCCTCGCTCCGGTCGGCGTAGGTCACGGCGAAGGCTGCCATCGCCTCGTCCAGCTCGTCGTTCTTCCCGCAGTACCCGGCCAGCAGCCGCGGATCCGCGCTGTGCGCGTGGGCCCGCGCCAGCAGGGCCCCGGTCATCCGCCCGTAGTCGTCGATCTGGTCGACGGCCAGCGCCGCCGGGTCCACGCTGCCCTTGCGGTTGCGGAACTGGCGGACCTGGAAGGGCCGCCCCTCCACCGTCGTCCAGCCCAGCAGGATGTCCGAGACCACCTGCATCTGCTTCTGGCCGGCCACCACCCGGCGGCCCTCGTGCTCCTCCGGAGGCGAGACGAAGCCGAGACCGGGCAGGTGCGGCAGCAGCGCCGAGGGCCGGGCCTCCTTCACCTGGAGGACCAGCGCATCGCCGCGGTGGTCCAGCAGCAGCACCACGTAGGAGCGGGTTCCGACGCTGCCGGTCCCCACCACGCGGAAGGCCACGTCGTGGATCGCGTACCGGGCCAGCAGCGGCCGACGGTCCCCCTGAAGCGTCTCCAGGTACGGGCCCAGCGCGGCCGCCACGGCCGCCGCCTCCCCGTCCCCGACCCTGCGCAGCACCGGCAGCGCGTCCACGAAGGCCCGGCCACCGTCAGGCGTGACCTCGGTGGACTTCGCGGCGAACCGGGCGGAGGTGTTGTTGCGGGCCTTCTCCGAGACCCGCTCCAGCGTGCCCAGCAGGTCCCGGGCGTCGGTGTGCGAGACCAGTTCCTCGTCCGCGATGGCGTTCCACGCGTCCAGGGACGGCAGCTTGGCCAGCAGCCGCATCGTGCGGCGGTAGGCGCCGACCGAGTCCAGCGCGGCCGCCCGGCAGGTGTCCTCGTCCGCGCCGGCCACCCGGCCGGCCAGCACCAGCGAGGTGGCCAGCCGCTTGAGGTCCCACTCCCACGGGCCGAAGACGGTCTCGTCGAAGTCGTTGAGGTCGATGACGAGCCGGCCGCGCGCGTCCCCGTACAGGCCGAAGTTGGCCGCGTGGGCGTCTCCGCAGATCTGCGCGCCGATCCCGGTGACCGGGCCGCCGGAGAGGTCGTGCGCCATCAGTCCGGCCGACCCGCGCAGGAAGGCGAAGGGGTTGGCGGCCATCCGCCCGACCCGGATCGGCGCCAGTTCGGCGACCCGGCCGACATTGGACTCCTCCACCGCCCGCACCGCGTCGGGGCGGTCGCCCGGAGCCTCGAAGTGCGCGTGCGCCGACCGGGGTACGCGCGTGCGCAGCGCCTTGCCGGCCTCCCTCGGCGAACCGGCGGCCCGTCCCACGGCGAACCGCGGCGCGAAGCCCCCGACCACCGGTATCCGATCCTTCGACTCCGGTTCCACCACGCGCTGTTCCGGTACCGCCGTCATGCCGCCCGCCCCCTGATCACCATTGGTTCGGGCCCGACCGTATCTAGAGCCCGGCGTCCCTGGCCAGCAGGGCCGCCTGGACCCGGTTCTCGCACTCCAGCTTCGCCAGGATCCGGCTCACGTACGTCTTCACCGTCGCCTCGCTCATGTGGAGCCGCCGGCCCGCGTCCGCGTTCGATAGCCCCTCGCCCAGCAGGGCCAGTACCCCGCGCTCGCGCTCGCTCAGCCCGGCCACCTTGCGCCGCGCCTGCTCGGTGCGGCCCGCGGACTGCCCGGACGCCAGTTGGTCCACCACGTGCCGGGTCGCCGCCGGGGACAGGTAGGCGTCCCCGGCCGCCGCCGCGCGGACCGCGCCGATCAGCTCGCCCGGTGCCGAGTCCTTCAGCAGGAACCCGGCGCCGCCCCCGCTCAGCGCGCGCAGCACGTTCTCCTTCTCCCCGAAGGTGGTCAGGATCAGCGCCCGTACCTCCGGCGCCGAACGCCCCAGTTCGGCGAGGGCCGTCAGCCCGTCCATCACGGGCATCTGGATGTCCAGCAGCATCACGTCCGGCGCGTGCGCGCGGGCGAGTTCGACGGCTTCCCGGCCGTTCGCAGCCTCCGCGACCACCTCGATGTCGGCCGCCGACGTCAGGATCATCCGGATCCCGGCCCGGATCAGCGGCTCGTCATCGGCGATCACCACGCGGATCACCCTGGCCGTCACCCCTGTCACCCGTGCTCCTACGACTTGGTCCGGTACGCCTGCTTCTCGACGAGCTTGCCGTCCTTGAAGCAGAAACGGAAAACACTGGTGGTGGTCAGTTCGGTGTCCTCGTCCTCCACCAGGGCCAGACACGTGGACCCTTCCGGGCGGGGCGGTCCCTTCCGGTCCAGCCCCTGGGTCAGGATGCTGTCCCCGCTGGGCAACCGCGAACGCACCGCGCTCTCCGGCTCACCCACCCGGATGCCGTCGTAGTCGGACCGGCTGATCGTCGCATCGCCCACCGAGCCCGCGAAGAGCGCCACCACGGCCCCGAGCACGATCAGCAGCACCACCAGGGCCGCGACCGCGATCCCGCAGCCCAGCGCCGCACCTCCGAACCGGCTGCGTCCGCGCATCAGTTCCCGGTCGACGGCCGCCCAGTCCATCGGCGCCCCGCCGCGGACCAACATGTGCGCCCGCAGCTGCTGGCCGAAGTCGTCGGCCATCTCGCCCGACCCGGCCGCTTCCGTCCCGGTCTCCTGGGCCCCGGCCGGCTCCGTCCCGTACGGGAGCACCCCGGCCACCCGGAAGCCGCCGCCCTCCACCGCCCCCGCGTAGACCATCCCGCCGACCAGCCGGGCCCGTTCGCGCAGCCCCGTCAGTCCCTGCCCGCCGGAGACCACCTCGCCGGGACCCGGGCCGGCCGCCGGGCCGTTGGCGATCTCCACCACCAGCGAGTCGTCCTCGTACCGCAGTTCCACCGTGATCGAAGCGCCCGGAGCGTGCTTGTAGGCATTGGTCAGGGCCTCCTGCGCGATCCGGTACGCCGCGTGGTCGCACGCCGCGACCAGCGGCCTCGGCGCCCCCTCCGTGGTGAGCCGTACGTCGGTCCCCGCGCTCCGGGCCGCCTCCACGATCCCGGCGATGCCCGCCACCCCGCGCGCGGCCGGCTGCGCCTCCTCCACGGGCGCCGGCGCCTCCACCCCGTCGCGCAGGATGCCGACGACCTCGCGCAGCTCGTGCATGGCGGCGACGGAGGCCTGCCGCAGCACTCCCACCGCCTCGCGCTGCCGGTCGGTCAGCACCGGATCGACCTCCAGCGCACCGGTGTGCACCGAGATCAGCGCGAGCTGGTGGCCGAGGCTGTCGTGCATGTCCTGGGCGATGCGCTGGCGTTCGCGCAGCCGGGCCTGGCCGGCGATCATCGCCCGCTCGCGCATCAGCTGGGCGTTGCGCTCCTGGAGGGCGCGCAGCAGCGTACGGCGCTGGGACCAGTAGCGGCTGGCCAGACCGGGCATGACCACCATGGCCAGGAAGATCAGCGTGCCGACGACGATGATCAGGACCGGCCGGCCCTGCGGCCACTCCTTGACCACATTGAGGACCACGGCCGCGACGAAGGCACCGGTGAAGGCGCCGAGCGCCCGTCCGGCCCCGACGATGCGCCGCCCGGCCGACCAGCCGAGCGGGATCGCCACCAGGAAGGCCACGGGCAGGTACACGCCCACCGCCGAGCCGACCACCAGCGTGAACACCGGGAGCCGCCGCCGCAGCAGGGTCAGCACCACCACGGCCGCGATGCCGGCCAGCATCCGCGCCGAGGACCCCTTGTCGAGCTCCTCCACGCCCAGCCCGAGCAGCACCAGTACCCCGGCGATCGCCAGGTCCCCGGCAAGCATCCGCCGGGTCCAGGGCTCGGGTCCCCTGAGCCAGTCCCATCCCGCACGCGTTCTCGCCGTCACATCCACGCGCCCGACCCTAGACACCACCCCCCGCCCCGCACCGCCCTCTTTCGTCGCGCCCCGCCCGACGAAAGTCTCCCGGCGCACCCCGGCCGCGCGCCCGGTCATCTACTGAGACGGGCGCCACACCCACACCCCGCCAACCCGGGCACAACAAAGAACCCCCACTTCGGATTTCTCCGAAGCGGGGGTTCTTCTCAAAGTGGCGCACCGACGAAACTTCCTGATCAGGACGTACACGGGGGCCTGTGGAAATCGTTTCCCGCGCTGATCTAGATCATTTCCCAGTGGCTGCCGTCAGCGGCGGCCCGTCTCGTACGGGGGTGGCCGGGGTCAGCTGGTGGTTCCCAGAGGGGATGCAAGGCCCGGGGCGTTCCAGTGTTGTGCGTTGATGTTGTAGCAGTCCCACAGCTGGAGTCGGTTGCCGTTTTCGGTCCGGGTGTCGGGGAGGTCGATGCAGCGGCCGGACTGCGGGTTGTAGAAGCCGCTGGTGGCGGTGGGCAGCCACTGCTGGGATCCGCTGCTGTTGCAGTCGTAGAGCTGGATCGGGGTGCCGTTCGCGGTCCCGCCGGAGGTGGCATCCACACACTTGCCGACGACGCGGAGCTCGCCGTTCTCACGGATCTCGAACTGCTGAGCCGGAATGCCCTCGTAACAGGTCCAGAGCTGGATGCGGGTTCCGTTTGCGTTGCTCGCGTTGTCGTCGTCCACGCACTTCGCCTCGCTCGCGGCCGTTACCAGCTTGGTGGTGGTGGCGGAGGGGACGGTGGAGTGGTTGTAGAGGGTGACGTTGCTGATCCGGCCGTCGAAGTAGGCGGCCGGCTGGCTCGCGTTCTTGTAGCGGCCCAGGACCAGCGGCCCGGTGGCGTTCCAGACGTTGGCCTTGGGGTGGTGTCCGGTGCCGGCGAGGGTGCCGTTGACGTACAGGGCCATCAGACCGGTGGTGTCGTCGTAGCTCGCGGTGAGCTGGGTCCACACCCCGGTCTGTACGGTGGCGGCCGCGTTCATGGTGCTGGTCTGGTCGTAGGTCCAGGTGTCGTCGTCCTTCTTCGCCATCCCGAACCGCCAGGTGCCGTCATCGTGGTGCCAGAGGCTGAAGCCGCTGGTGTGCAGCCCGTCCTGGCTGAGGAAGGGGGCGGGCTTGTCGGACCTGACCCAGGCGGAGACGGTGAAGCTGCGGGTGGTGTCGACGCCCGGTCCGGCGGCGGTGACCGTGCCGGCCGTGCCGTCGAAGTCGATGACCTTGGTCGGGGTACCGGCGACGGTGTCGTCGGCCCAGGTGGCGCCGGTGGGGCTGACAGTGGCGGCGAGCCGGCCTCGCAGGTCGGCGGCGGTGGTGCCGGTGCCCTCGTTCAGCTTCCAGTGGGAGGTGGAGATACGGGCGTCGCCCATGGTGGTGGGGGTCCGGAAGCCAGTGACCTTGCCGCTGGTGGCGATGCCGTTCCAGGTACGCAGCCGGTGCTGGCCGTCGAGGGCCCATAGGTCGGGGATGCCGTCGGCGCTGGTGTCACCGGAGGAGCCGATCACCGGGAAGGAGGCGGCGGTGACACCAGAACCGATCTTGGTGCGCTTGGTGTGGTCACCGAGAGCCGCGGGGTTCCCGGCCTCGTTGGCGTACTGGTAGAGGTCGCCGGTGGCGTTGTCGCGGGCCCACAGGTCGGGCAGGCCGTCACCGGTGACGTCACCGGGGGCGATGAGGGTGAGGTTGTCCCAGCCGGAGGCACTGAGGACCAGGGCGACCGGGTCGCGCAGGGATCCGACTGAGCCCGCTCCCTGGAACAGCACCAGCTGCGAGAGGCCCGTGCCGTTGTTCTCTACGGTGAGGAGGTCGTTGCGCGGTGCGATGCCTGCTTCTGGCAGAGCGTCGCCGACGGCGAGGATCTGCTTGACCCGGCTCCAGTTCGAAGCGTATTCGGTGCCGCAGGGCTGGCCCGTCGTGGCCACGGTGCAGGTGGCGGCAGACGGGCGGTTGACAGCCAGGGCTTTGGCGGTGCTGTAGTAGAGGCCGCCGTTGGCTGCGAGGCCGCCCTGGGTGAGGGAGTTGCGGTAGAGGGTGAGTTCCCCTTCGCGGTAGGTCCACAGGTCATCGATTCGGATGCCGTTGCCACCGCGGTGAGTGGTCAAGGTCCCGTCTCCCCAGCCCTTGCCACCGGGGCTGTTGGCCTTGTCGGAGGCGAGGATCCCGCCTGCGGCCGGGTCGGTGGCGGTCGGGTAGACGATCAGGTCACCGTTGTCGGACGGGGCGATGAAGTCGACGCGTTCGTCGCCCGTGATGTCGCCGAGTGTGGTCTTGGCGTTCGGGTTGTCGGGGACGTAGAAGGTGTACGTCTGGGGCTGTGAGCGGTTGCCGGCCCGGTCCACGGACTGGACGCGCAGGACGTTGGTGCCCCAGGTGGTGGGGGTCAGCGGGATGGAGGCGCTGCCGTCGGCGGCGGCGTCGATACGGTTGGCGCCTCCCACCGGGATGGCGGAGTTGAAGGCCCACTCGTAGTACAGGACACCGCTGAGAGTGTCCGCCGACTTCACCGTGAACGTGCCGGCCTGGCCGATGTACTTGGCCGAGCCTGGCAGAGTCCCCGACGGCGGGTACTCCGCCGAGGTGACCACCGGCACGGACGGCGGCTGGGTGTCCATGGTGAAGGTACAGCCGGTAACCCAGTTGGAGCTGGTGTCACCGTCTCCGGCTATCACGAGCCAGTAGTACGAGTGGCCGTCGGAGAGGTTGTTGGGGTACGCAGTTGCCAAGTGGTTGCCGGTAGCCGCATTACCCCAACCGCTGTCGTAGGCCAGCGCGCCACCGGCGGTGTCCTTGACGACGAAGCGGGCATCGACCGTCTGACCACTGTCCGGATCACCGATCCACGCGCTGATGCTCATACCGGCGTAGGCGGTGGCGCCGACCCAGCCGCAGCCGTTGCCGTTCGCGTTCTTCGGCTCCGGGCTCATGGCGAGTGACCACGGCGGGGCCGGCGGCCGGTTGTACTCGATGTACAGGAACGGCAGGTTGTTCCTGTCGCGGGTGAACCGCTTGAAGCCGATGCTGCCGCTCTGGGACTCCTCGGCGGAGAACAGGCCGAAGGTGAGGCTGCCGCGCCACTGCTGGTCGGCCAGGTGCTGGCGTACGTCCCACTCGCCGCGCGTGGTGGAGCCGGAGCAGCCCGCGCCGCCCGCGCTGTTGAGCGAGCTGGTGCCGAGCACTCCCCAGTCGCCGGGCTGGTTGTTCCATGTGGTGCCGGAACCCAGGGTGTCGGTGGCGTGCAGGACGACGTCGTGGGTGTTGGAGCAGCCGTGGTCGGCGGCGTAGGACTGGGTGGCGAAGAACGAAGCGCTCTTGATGATCTTGTCGCCGAGATCCTCGGTGCTCACCTGGGCGTAGTAGCGCTCCAGGCCCGTGGGGGAGTTCCAGCGCTGGACGCCGACGCCGGGGTCGTACTTGTTCCCATAGTCGTCGTAGTGGGCCGTGTCACGGAAAGCCGAGGCAGACTGGACCCACGCCCAGTGCTGAGTGCCGCGGCTGGTGGGGACCCAGGCCGGATCGATGTACACGGGATACGCCGTGCCCGGATCGGACAGGAACGCCCGGTTCGGAGTCAGCGCGATGGTGTCCTTGCCGAGGTCGGCCTGAACCCGGGCGGTCTTCGCGAATCCACCAGGGCCGCCGCTGTCCGAGACTGCCCCTTCGGCTTCGCCGCCCGTAGCAGCGGGAGCCGCTTGCAAGGCCATGGCGGCCTGCGAGAACTTGGTGGTGTCGGGGGACTTGGCCAGCGGCGCCCTGACCTCGGCGGTGGAGTCCCACATGGTGGGGGTGGGTGCCTGGAAGACCGTACGGCCGGAGGCGTCGGCGGCCTTCAGGCTGCCGCCGGCATCGGCGGAGACAGTGACGCCCTCGCCCTTCACCCCCATGGTCAGCTTGGCGAGCTTCGGATCCTTTGCGGCCTCGGCGGACTTGACCACCAGGACCTGCGAGATGCCGCCGGCTTCGTTGGCGGTGACCTTGAGGTCGGTGCCCGGGGCCACCTCGCGGTAGACGGCACTGTCACCGTCGAGAGCGGGCGCGGGCAGCGGCTCGGGCCAGCTCAGGGCGAGCCGCTTGCCGTCCTGATCCAGGATCGCGAGCGGAGCAGTGCCTCCGCCGGACAGGATCAGCTTGCTGGACGTGGCCTTCGGCCGGAGCGTGCCGTCTGGCACCTTGACGAGGGTGGCGTCCAGATCCACCCAGGCCCCGTCACGCTTGGTACGTCGCGGCCCGACGCTGCGGGTCAGGCCAAAGGTGCCGTTCGGATTGGCCACCACCGTGTCGGTCTCGGTCGTCGAGGCGGGTACTGGTACGGGCTTGCCCGTACTCTTCGCCTCCGCCAGCGCCGCATCCTCCGCCCGCTCGCGCTCGGTCGCCGGCCGCTCCGGCGGTGTCGGCGCACTCTGCGCCCCCCGCGCACCCGGCGCGTCCACTGCCGATGCGGCCAAGGCGCCCGGTGCGGCCCCGATGGCTGCTGCGGACAGGGCCAGTGCGACCAGCCCCACCAGTGCGACCGGCCGCCCGGCAGGTCTCTGTCTTTTGCGTATGCCCCCCACGGCAAAACTCCCCATTGCTGTCGTGTTTACAACTGGGCGCGAACGCTAACAGCACCCGCAGACATACGGCGGGCAGTATGGAATTCGGAACCGGGAATTCCATGGGGGCTATTCACCTAAGAGGGACCAAACGCCCACCGATATCGAGTCATCATGGATCCGAATTGCCGATTTCCGGCCATTGTTTGGAGCGCGACACCTCCAAGCAGGCTCTAATGTCCGGGTTGATCCCTGTCTGACGATCCATCAACAGGCTAGGATTCCCGGCCAGTTGACTGACTCGCGACCCGGGGGGGCGTGCTGTGCAGGTACCACCTGAACTAACCGGAACGAGGAGGCGGACTGCGGCAAGACGCCGCATTTTCGTCTCCTCCACCATTGCAATGTGCCTGATGGTCGGCGCCGGAACGGCCGAAGCCTCGGGCTGGAAACCCAAGGATTCGCACCGCTGGGCACCTGGCGCACTGCGGAAAACGGAATCGGTGCACGGCAAAAACGCACCGAAGAAAGTGACGGGAATTCCGGATAGCGGTAAGCCAGATGCCTGGACTCCGAAGGATGTGTACTGGCCGTCGGCCACCCAGGCCGAGGTGGACCTGAACGCGACCGCACCGGCGAAGGGTCCGCTCTTCATCGCTCCCAGCCGCTCCGGAACCCCGGCCGCACCCGTTGCCGATCCGAGCCGGGCCGGCGACGCGCCGGTCTGGGTCGCCCCGGCCTCCAGCAAGGGCGCGCCGCGCAGCGGCAAGGCCGCCGTGCGGCTCGCGGACCGCGCGGCTGCCGAGAAGGCGGGCGTGCAGGGGATGCTGGTCTCGGTCCGCCCTGCCGAGGGACTGGCCGAGGGCGGTCCGGTCAAGGTTTCCGTGGACGTCTCGCACATCGCGGGCGCGTTCGGCGCCGACTGGCTCACCCGCGCCCGCCTGGTCACACTGCCTGAGTGCGCGCTGACCACTCCCGAGCGCGCGGAGTGCCGTACGCAGACCCCACTGGCCACCGCCAAGGACGGCGACCGGCCCGGCCTGCTCAGCGCCGAGGTCCCCCTCGCCGCGGGCGGCGGGCTTCGCCTGGCCAGCGCCTCGGCCACCTCGGGCGGGGCTACCGTGCTCGCCGCCTCAGCCGCACCCGCCGGCAGCGCGGGCGATTACAAGGCCACCAGCCTGGCCCCGTCCGACTCGTGGGCCAGCGGCAGCAACTCGGGCGGTTTCTCCTGGTCGTATCCGATAGCCGTGCCCGACGGGCTGGGCGGCACCAAGCCGAGCATTACGCTCTCCTACAGCTCCCAGGCGGTCGACGGCCGGACTGCGGCCACCAACAACCAGGCCTCGTGGATAGGTGAGGGCTGGGACTATTCGCCCGGCTTCGTGGAACGCGGTTTCAAGCCGTGCGCCAAGGACGGCCAGTCCGAGTCCAGCGAGCAGTGCCTGGCTGGTGACAACGCTACATTCTCCCTGGGCGGCAAGTCCTCGACCTTGGTCAAGGACGACAAGACCGGTGTCTGGAAGCTGGAGGGCGATGACGCCTCGAAGGTCGAGCGGCTGACCGGTGCGACCAATGGTGATAACAACGGTGAGTACTGGAAGGTCACCACCACCGACGGCACCCAGTACTACTTCGGTGTCGGTCGCAAGCCAGGCAGCTCGACCGCCCCGGCCACCAACTCCGCCTGGACCACACCCGTCTACGGGAACAATACGGGCGAGGAATGCAACCAGTCGACCTTCGACGCGTCCTGGTGCCAGCAAGCTTGGCGTTGGAACCTCGACTTCGTCGTCGACCCCCGCGGCGGAGTGATCACCCACTGGTACGACACCGCAACCAACAACTACAAGCGCGGTACCTCCGCGGCGAACCCCACGGGCACACTGACCTCGTACATCCGCGGCGGCAACCTCGCCAAGATCACCTACGGTTCGAAGCTGACGGACGCGGACACGGTCAAGCCGACCGCCCAGGTCCTCTTCGCCACCTCCGAGCGCTGCCTGCCCGACGCGGGCTTCGACTGCGCTTCGTCCAAGCTGACCACGGCCAACGCAACGAAGTGGCCGGACGTCCCCTTCGACCAGAACTGCGCCGCCACCGGCACCTGTGAGAACTACTCGGCCACGTTCTGGACGACCAAGCGCCTCACCGACATCACCACACAGGTCCTCAACGGCACCGGCGGATACGACGACGTCGACTCCTACAAGCTGGCGCACGAGTTCCCCAACCCGCAGGACGGCACGGCGCCCGCCCTGTGGCTCGCATCGCTCACGCGCACCGGCCACGACGGTGCAGCGAAGCTGGACACCCCGCCGGTCACCTTCAACGGCAGCCTGATGAACAACCGCGTCGACTCCAGCATCGACAACCGGCCGGCCCTCAACCGGCGCCGCATCGTCTCCATCACCTCGGAGACCGGCAAGGTCACCTCCGTCGGCTACGCCGACGCCGACTGCGCGCCCGGCGCGGGTCTGCCGTCGGCCCAGGACTCGAACACCAAGCGCTGCTATCCGGTGTACTGGAACCCGGACCCGAAGAGCCCGAACGATCCGACCCTGGACTGGTTCCACAAGTACGTCGTCGCCCAGGTCACCGAAACGGATTCCTTCGCCGGCTCGATGCCGCATCAGGTCCGCTACGAGTACGTCGGCGGCACGGCCTGGCATCGCGATGACGAGGAGCTGACCGAGGACAACCGCCGCACCTGGAACCAGTTCCGCGGTTACGAACAGGTCATCACCCGCGCCGGCAAGGCCCCGGACACCGTCTCCAAATCCGCGGCCTTCTACCTCCGTGGCATGGACGGCGACATCAGGGCCGACAAGACCGCACGAATCGCCACCTTCACCGGTCTCGCCGGGAACACGATCCCCGACTCCAACCCGCTGGCCGGCGCCGTCCGCGAAACCCAGACCTTCGCCTCCGACGGCGGCGAACTCGTCTCCGTATCGCAGACCGAGCCGTGGCTCTCCGCTGCCACAGCCACCCACAGCCGGGGCACCAAACTGCCCGCACTCACCGCACAGATGCAGGGCGGCGGCTCCACCAAGGACAAGGTCCTCCTCACCGACAAGACGTGGCGGACCACATCAAAGGCTGCCAAGTACGACACCGAGTACGGAATGCAAGACTGGGTCCTGGATCAGGCAGACGGCCTGCCCGACATCTGCACCACCACCTCCTACACCCGCAACACCGCTACCTGGATGCTCGACCGGATCTCAGAAACCGTCCGGACCCAGGCCGCCTGTGGTGTGGCAGCGACGGAGGTAAACACCCTGGCCCGCAACCGCACGTACTACGACAACCAAGCCTTCGGCACGCTCACCGGCCCCGGCGAGGCCACCAGCACCGAAGAACTCGACCGCTTCGAGTCCGGCCAGCCCAAGTACACCCGCAAGTCCACCACCGGCTACGACCTGTATGGCCGCGTCACCAGCACCACCGACGCCGCAGGAGCGAAGACCACGACGGCGTATGAGCCCGCCTCCCCGGCCCGCGCCACAACCGTCAAGGTCACCAACGCCAAGAACTGGACGACCACCACTACCCTCCACCCACTGCGTGGCCTGCCGGTAAAGACGATCGACCAGAACAACCGCACTACAGAACTGACTTACGACGCACTTGCTCGTATCACAGCCGTCTGGCAGCCCGGTCGCGAGCGCACACAGAGTGCCAACACAGTCTTCGCTTACGACCTCAGTCAAACTGGCACCAGCTCGGTCACCACCCAATCACTACGGTCCAATGGGTCGTACGCGACCTCCATCAGCCTCCTCGATGCCATGGGGCAGCAGGTTCAGGTCCAATCCGTTCCGCAGAACAATGCGGCGGGGGCCAGACTGATCACGGATACTGCCTACGACAGCCGCGGGCGCGTCTTCAAGAGCACCAACGCGTATATCAACAAAGAGTCCAACCCGGTGAAGACCCGCTTCGTCGCAGACGAGAACATGGTGCCGGGGCAGAACCTCACCCTGTATGACGGTCTCGGCCGTCCGATAGCGAAGGTCTTCTCCTCCAAGACGAAGGAGCAGTGGCGCACCACCACCACCTACCTGGGCGCCGACCGCATAGACACCACTCCGGCCCAGGGCGCCAGTGCCACCAGTGAGATCACCGACGGGCGCGGCCACAAAATCGAGCAGCGCAAGTACAACAGCAGCGCACCCACGGGTGCCTACGACGCCACCAGCTACGGATACAACACTGACGGCAAGCTGACTCGGATCACCGACCCTGCCGGCAATGCCTGGACGTACGAGTACGACCTCCACGGGCGCCAGATCAAGGCTGTGGACCCGGACAAGGGCACATCGACGGCTGCATACGACGACGCCGACCACCCCACCTCAACCGTGGATGCTCGCGGCACAGCCGTCTTCACCAGCTACGACATCCTCGGCCGCCCGACCTCCCGCAACCTGAACGCGGTCGACGGCACAAAGCTGGCCACCTACGAGTACGACACCCTGCTCCCCGGCCAGCCCACCGCCACCACCAGTTGGGTCGACGGCAAGGCCTGGCGCCAGGAGACCACCGGCTACGACATCGGCTACCGGCCCACCGGCACCAAGCTGACCGTCCCCGCCGGCGAAGGAGCCCTCACCGGCACCTACGCCACGTCCACGATCTACGACCCCATCACTGGGGCCGAAGACATCAGGGACGTACCCGCGGCAGGCGGGCTGCCCTCCGAGCGGCTCTACACCAGCCGGAACATCAACGGCCTTCCGGTCTCGTACGGTTCGAGGAACGTCGATTACGTCAATTTCACCGACTACGACGAGCTCGGCCAGGTCCAGCGCACCACCTTCGGCGACGACCCGAAGCAGGTCGTCGCCACCAACATCCTGGACCCGGCCACCGGCCGACTCCTGAGCACCGAACTCACCAAGCAGGACCAGGCCGCCCCGGTCGACACCACCGCCTACACCTACACGCCGGCCGGCGACGTCACCTCGGTCACCAGCTCCCAGGGTGCGGCCCGCGACACCCAGTGCTTCACCTACGACTACCAGCGCCGCCTGACCGAGGCCTGGACCGACACCGGCACCACGACGACCCAGCCCGGCCCGACCGTCCCCGGCATCGGCGGCTGCACCAACGCCACCCCGCAGGCGGGCAAGATCGGCGGTACATCCCCGTACTGGCAGTCGTTCACCTACGACGTCACCGGCAACCGCAAGACCCTCACCGACCACGACCCCGCAGGGGACGCGGCCAAGACCAGCACCACCACCAACACCTACCCGGCACCGGGATCCCCGCGCCCCCACACCCCGACATCCACTACGAAGCAGACCGGCACGGGCACACCCGTAGCCAGGAACCTCACCTACGACAACACCGGAAACACCCTCACCCGCCCCGACACCACGGGAGCCACCCAGACCCTGACGTGGACCCCCGAGGGCAAACTCGCCTCGGCCACCACCAGCGCGGGAACCTCCACCTACGTCTACGACGCGGCCGGCAACAGATTGGCCCGCAAGGACCCGGGGAAGACCACCCTGTACGTCGGCTCGGACGAGCTCACCCGCGACACCACCACCGACAAGGTCACCAGCACCCGCTACTACGCGGCACCGGGCGGCACCACGATCGTCCGGACCTCTGACGGCAAGCTCTCCTACGTAGCGGCCGACCACCACAACACCGGCACCACCGCAATCGACGCCACCACCCTCCAAACCCAACGCCGCACCACCAAGCCGTTCGGAGAAGGCCGCGGCACCAAGCCAAGTACCTGGCCCGGCGAACGAGGCTTCGTCGGCGGCACCCAGGACAACACCACCGGCCTCACCCACCTCGGAGCCCGCGAATACGACCCCGGCACGGGTCGCTTCCTGAGCGTCGACCCCGTTCTGGTGCCCGACTCCGCGCAGGCGCTCAACGCCTACGGCTACGCCGACAACAGCCCTCTCAGTACTGCGGACCCCAGCGGCATGTGCGCCGAAATCGATTGCCCCACCCGCCCCTCACCCGACCACGAGAACACCACCCCCGGGCACGTACCGGGGCCGCCCAAGCTCACGCCGGGTGGTGAGGTGCGGCAGCGACGAGACAGAGAGGCCACGCACAACCACTACTGCGACGGTTGCCGTCCACCGTCGACCCTGCCCAAGGGTGTGAAGGTCCCGGATGGCGGGGACGACGTCGTGTACCCGTACACCGTCATGACGTCCCAGAGCACGTGGACCGACTACTCAACCGGCGCAAATGTCCGGGTGGTGACCAAGGACCAGGAATTGACCTTCACCTATACCTTCGCCGCCATGTACTCCGCCATGGAACAGTTCGCGAGCAAGTTCGGCTGGTCCGCTTCAGTGAAAGCGGGCGTCGAGGCGGGTATCCCTCTGGTCGTGGACGGAGAGATCGAAACCACGCTCGGCCTCAACGGTGACTACACATGGACCGACTCCGGTACGAAGACAAACACGGCGTCGGCGGCCGAGGCCAGCACGATGAACCTGAAGAAGGGCGAGCTCTTCGGTTATGTGCCGTCCGGCATTTTGAGGCAGTACAAGACTGTGTACACCCACGCAGATGGTCGCACTACCACGAAGACGTGGGCAACCTTCGACGTCCACACGTGGCAGGGCAACACTTTCGCCAGCGAGCCCCAGAACCAAATCAGGTTGGATGTGATGGTGTGCGGCCAGGTGGGTTCATGCAAGTAACGGACAACTCCGCAAGAGCAGGTGCCTTGGCAGTTCTGTTGGCCCTGCTCTTGGCCGGTTGTGGCACGCATCACGGCACTGCCGCCACTCCTGCAGGGCCGGGCACTTCGGCCCCTGCTTCCACCCCTTCGGCAGGGCCGCCCGATCTGACTCGGCTGGAGTCAACCCTTATGAGCCAGACGCGTCCAGCCTCAACCCCTACGAGTAGTGGGCTGAGCCTGGCGAGGCAGGTGGGGAACTCCGCTTCGTACATCTGGGAGACCAGTGCGGGGAAGGTCTGCTTCGCCCAAGGCACCGTCTCTGGCGACGTGCACGAAATCGCTTGCGAGGACGTTGTTCAGGCAACACCCGACAAGCAAGACTCACATCTGGAAGCCCTCTTCGGGCCCGGCATGGGTTTCTCGGAGTCGTACGTCGTGTTCGCCGCCGAGCCCATGGTCAAGGTGGCGTCTGTGGAGTACGCCGGCAAGAGGGTGCCCTGGGCATTCGTCAGAAGGCTGAACCCTCAGACGACAGGGCGAGATGTCTACTATGTAGCGCTTCCGGACAGCCACAACGGCTGGATCGACGTAACACTGGAACAACCCGACGGCAAGACGATCCCGGACCGCCTACCCGTCACCATGGGGACGCGCTCCTAGCCGCTCAGAAGCAAGGACGCGAAGGGCGGGAGCGCTCATATGACGCTCCCGCCCTTCGCGATCAGTGCCCACAGATCGTCGTCCACGATCCACGGCCGAGTACTCACACCATCCCGAACGGACGAATCGTCACACCGGTCACGGGTGACCAGGACATCTCGCCAAGATCCTTTTACGAGCTCTCAGTGTGCGCTGGCTCGCTAGCGTCTACCAGGAGCTCCTTCATCCCGCAGCCCTGACCACCAACAGCGCAGCACCGTGGCAGGTTGAAAAAAGATCAACGCGAACGCGACTTCGCAGCCGTCGGTGTCGAGGTCGTCTACCTCCCACACACCGTCCACGTCTCCAGCACCAGCCTGCGCCGCATCGTCGACGTCCTCGCCACCACCAACCACCGCTGAAAACCAGTCCAGACCGACCCCCGACTTCATTCCAAGGTGATCTCCCCGTCCGGGAGCCAGCCCTCCCAATAGCCGTCAATGAGGTCGGGCAAGGCCACCGGTTCTACGGGGACCCGTCCTGCACGCAATTGGGCTGTCGTCCACCACCGCGCCGCCGCCCCGAGCCGGGTGGCCGTGCCCCGTGGCCAGGTTCCTTTAGCTGGTGCCACAAGGAATACGTACTCGGTCCACGGGCGCTTCCCGCCGGCCGGGAGGCGTCCGACAACGGGTGCGCTCCGCACACAGGGCAGTCCGACCTCCCGTCGCAGGTAGCGCACCACTGCCCGGCGGACCGGCTTGCCCGGCGGCAGCTCCACCGTAGGGACAGACCAGCAGGCCGTTCCCCCGAGGTGTACGGGAAGCAAGAGGAATCGGTGGGTCGTCGGGTCGATGATGACAGGCCGGGCACGAGTGGCTGGGGCCGTGGTTTCAGGCGTCACAGCTTCCACCCTGCAATGATGTCATTGGAATTGCATACGGAGTGTTCCGAACGAGTGGCACGGGGGCAGGATGCTCCTGTCCGTACATCTAGTGGACTGGATTCAGGCTCCCGGTGCTGAACGGCCGCCGCGTCTGGTTGGCTGGATGCCGGAGCCCGGTTGGGCTGAGCGGCGCCGGTGTGCCGTACGCGGTGTGAACGCATGAGGCGATCCGGTGCCGGTCAGTCCACCCCTGTTGCAGTCATCGAGGGATCTATGGACATGCTGTGGCCCGACCGGCTGGGAGTGGGTGACCGCGTCCGGTTCGGTGGACGTGCCTGCACCGTCACGGAGCTCTACGGTCGCCAGCTCACGCTGACGGACGCCTTCGGCGGAGTCCAGCGGGTGGATGTTGTAGCGCTGCTTTACAGCGATGGCTTCGTGGTGCTCGACCAGGGCCCGACGCCTGCACGGGATCAGGCAAAACTGATCGGCGAGGCTGCCGAGCGGGCTCTGTGGTGGCGGTCTCACATCGTCGAGGTGCTGACGGGGCTTCCATGGGACGCAGCACCGGGGTCGCGACGCCGGGAAGCCTACGATCCGGACCGGCACACGCTGGGCGAGCGGGAGGTGGCCAAGGCCGAGGAACTCGCGCGGGCCGGAGTACGCGGTGCTTCGGTGCGGACCGTACGCCGCAAGCGCCAGCGGTACGAGGTCGAGGGGCTCGCGGGGCTCGTGGACGGGCGGGCCGGACGGAGTGAGGGCGCGGGCGCGCGATGGGATCCGCGAGTCATGGATGCCGTGCGGGAGGAGGCGTTCGACTCCGACCACAGGAGGCGGAGTGTGGAAGCAGTGCGTCGCTTGGTGACGCAGCGGCTTGAGAGCGCCGTGCACACCGGGGAGTTGACGCTGCCGTCCAGATCGTCCTTCCACCGACTGTATGCCGAGATCGTGGCGACCAGTGGTCTGCATGGCCCACAGCGCTGGCCGGGGCGCCTGGTGGTGCTGGATGCCGTACGGCTGCCTCCATTTGCGGGGGCGTACGCGGTGCGAGGCGGCCTACGGTTGGTTCTCTCGGTCGATGTAGACACCTCGGTGTTGCTGGCCGCTGTGGTCGACGAGGAGCTGCGGCCCTTCGATGGGGCGGCTCTGTTGGCGAGGATGTGTGTCCCCGCAGACCAAAGGGCCTCCTGGGGCGCGTGGCCACCCGCAATCCCGCAGGCTGCGGAAAGACCAGGATCTCCGGCGATCCGTCCGGAGGTCCTGGTGGTCGACCGGTCGCCTGTCCTGAGCGTGCGCGGTCTGACAGAAGCGTGTCGCCGCCTCGGGATCAAGGTGCGGTACAGGACGGGCGCTCTTCCCAAGGACAAGGTATCCACCGAGAAGCTGGCGGTTCGTGCTGCGTCGCTGTTCATGGACTATCTGCACTCGCCGGCCGGAGATTCAGCACGTGCTGCCGGGTGGCCGGTGGATCGAGTGCAGGGGCTCCTGGACGACTGGGTCCAGGAGGTCTGGTCCCAGCAGGAGCTCCCCCCATGTGAAAGCTCGCCCGCAGCGCACGACGCTTCTGGAAGCCCAGCTCTGCGATACGCATCGCTTGTGGCACGGAACGGATGGATCGCCCCGCCCCTGGAGCCGCTGGAATTCCTCGATCTACTGCCGATCACTCACCGAGTGGTCAGCCGGTCAGGGGTTCACCTGCACGGCCGCCACTACGGCGGTCGGGTCTTGGACAGCTTTCGCCAGCACGTATCGCCCTCCGGGCGCAGCGCGTCGTGGAGTGTGCGCTGGGATCCCTATGACACACGCCAGATCTGGATCCGCACCCCGCAGGCAGGATGGGTGACCGTACCATCCGCCTCGTTGGCTCCCCCACCCCTCAAGGCATCGCCTGAGCCTGCCCACCGCGAGAACGACGTGCGCTCAGGCCTGATACACGGCCCCGTCTTCCAAGGGAACAATCTGGGGACAGACCTGGCTGAGCACAACCTCAAGAACACAAGCCGCAAGCCTTTCCAGCCCCCTCCACCTGTGACCGCACCCGACCAGACTCGGGTGGCTTACCACGCACAACTCCCTCTGTACACGCCCGATCTGCTGGCCGCCGTTGAACGAGCCGAGGATTTGATCGTGCTCAACGAACATGCAGGAGGGGCACGTCACGGCATCCTGTTGACCGGCGAGGCCGGCACGGGCAAGACCACAGTGCTCCAAGAGCTTGCCCGCCGCTTCACCGCACGGTTCCCGGCAGTGCCGGATGACCGAACCATGCCAGTAGTACAAGTACGACTACCGCCAGGTGTCACCGCCCGGGTCCTGCTCCGCGAACTGGCACGCGCGGTCGCTGCGCCTGTTCCCGCACGCGCCACGACTACCGACCTCATCCGCCGCGTCCACGACTGTCTGACCATCAGGCGCACCCGCCTTATCCTCATCGACGAGTTCCATCCCTTCCGTGCCAAGGCGGGGCAGCCTTCGTCCCTCACCGAAGCGGTGACCCACCTGTGCGACAGCGTCCAGGCCACCTTGGTCTTCGCCGGATTTCCACCTCGGGCCGAGGAATGGAGTGCTCATCGCCGCCTGCTGCCCCTCACGCTTGGCCCAATGGCGCCGGGTGATGCCTGGTTCGAATTGATCGCGCAAACCGAGGGCGCGCTCCGGCTGCGTGCGCATGTACCCGGAACGCTGTCCGAGCTGGCCGACCATCTCCACGAACTCACCGGGGGGAGGGCCCATCACCTGGCCTATCTGGTGCGCAGCGGATCCATTAGAGCCATCCGCGAGGGCGCGGAGCAGCTCACCCGCCCCCTGCTTGACGACCTCGCTTCGCCATGGCGCGCATCCGTCCAGTGACCCGGTATACATGCGTACCCCAGGCAGTCCAGACCAGATACAGCGGGATGTTCTCCACCCATTCGCAGCGGCTGGCCAGTTGCCCCGGCCGACGTCCAGCCTCCACGAGCGGCCATACAGGAGATTTTTCGTTCACACATTCACTGCTCAAACAAATTAATCGGCACATATCGGACGAGCCACCTACATCATTCACCATTCGAGGGCTGCCACGCCAACTCGAAGACATATATGCCCGCGGCCCTCTACCGTTTCCTTATGGCATACCAGGCGACAGAGCAGAGCCAGCCTCACGACATCACCGATGAGATGGATTCCGTTGCCGCGCGGTTCGATGCGGAGATCCAGAAAAGCGATGAGAAGATCGCCGTTATCGAAGAGTCCCTGCACGGGGAGCATGAGAGGCGCACCCAGCTCATCGAAGCCAGGGACGATGCCCTAACGGTCGCTCGGGACGCGGTGTCCGTACGCCATCGCGCGGGTGAGCTGCTCAAGGCAGACACAGACCTCGACGCGGCTTCCACAGCCCGGCTCCGAGTCGTCCCGGACGAGGCCCCACCCAGCCCTCCGCCCTCCGCACACGAAGACGACCGCGGCGGCACCGACCAGACCACAGGTACGCCCGCGCAGGCCGCGCACTTCTCCGACCAGGCGATGGAAGAGCCTCCCAACGAGGTACTCGTACGAGGCGCCCGAATGAAGGAGATCCTGACGGCAGTGGCCACTCGGCCCGACCTCGACTGGGGTACGGCCGACATCGCCGCCGTCCTCGATGTCACGGAGGACGATCCAGCCGGCCGCAGGGCACTGCGCGAGAACCTGCGCAATCTCGCCATGCGCGGCGTGCTGGAACGCGTGACCGTCGAGGGTGATTTCCACACCTACTACCGGCCTCGGATGAACTGGAGGTTCGTCTGACGCACCTGCGCCTCACCACCGAGGATCCCAGCACCGGTCACGCATAAAGACCGCCGCCGCATGAAGAACGATCCAGGTTGGCCCCTGGGTCAGCGGCGACGGTCAGCCCATTGAGGCCGTTTCCGACACTACCCGGCCTCATCCGGGCGTGTTCGGCATTCGGCTAATTCTTCATGCCCACTTTTGGGAGGAGCCGAATGCCCATGCGAATTCACTTTGGCGGATTACCCGGATCACGTCCGGGCCACAGGTCCACGTCGAAGGTCTTCTCCAGGGTCGCAATCGTCAGCAGGTCGCACCACACCTCACCGCCGAGCACCTTCGTGACGGTCAGCCTGGCGACGCCGCTGCGCCGAGAGACCTCCGCGATCGACCATCCGCGGGCGTCGATCGCCCGACGCAGCCGAGAGGCCACTTCCTGGGCGACCCGCGCCCCGTGGTGGTCATCGAGCACGGCGTGCGGCCAGGTTCCCTTGAGCCGGTACTCGGCAGGACTGAGGCTTCGCTTGTCTCCTTGTGACACAGCGAAGAGTGTCGCCCATCTGGACCTCCCGACATGACAGCGGCCGCGATCTCCACTGAATGTTATTGGAATGGCACCCCTGCTGGGGTCCTTTCCTGGTGGAGAGTCACGATGGACGCGATCGAGCAGTACCGGCCCCGACTACCCGCTCCCGTTTGGGAACGGATCGGGCCGGACTGCCGTCGTGCGGTGGCGCGGGCGAAGCCTTCTTCTCCGAAGCAGGCCCGCGACTGGCTCGGCGCACTGGCGCACGCAGCCGCCCATGCGGACGGTTGCGGACGTCCGACCAAAGCCGAACTCCTGGTCACCCGCGAAGCCGTCGAGTGGTACCTGGCCACCGGCTGCCTGCACGTGGAGGAGGCGTCCCGCGGCAACCGCCGCTGCCGCCTGAGCGCACTACGTCAGGCCCTCCTGGGCCCCGACCTGATCACCGGCACACCCGCCGCCTACGCCGGCTCCGGCGCCTCCCGGCCCTACACACGGGCCGAACGGGCCCAGCTCTACGCCTGTGCCCGCACCCAGCCCACCGCGGAGCTCCGCCACGGCTTCCTGACCCTGCTCGCCCTCGGCTTCGGCTGCGCCCTCGACTCACCCGAGGTCATCCCCGCGCGAGTCCACGACGTACGCCAGGCACCAAATGGCGCGGTGGCTGTCGCCGTACGCGGACGGCGTGCCCGGCTCATGCTGTGCCGCCGCTCCTGGGCCCCCGTCCTGGTAGAGGCCGCCGCCGGGTCGGCCATGCCGGGCGCGGCCCGCTACCTCTTCCGCCCGAACAGCCACACACGGGGCGCCAACACGGTCACCCACTTCCTGGCCCGCGCGAAATTCAGCTCTGGCACCCCGCCACTGGTGATGGGCCGGGCCCGCGCCACCTGGCTCGTCGACGCCATCGAGGCCCGGATGCACCTGCCGACCCTGATGGCCGCCGCCGGCCTGACCACCCTGCGCTCCATCGACCGGATCCTGCCCTACGTCCGCAATCTCCCAGCCGACGAAGCAGCCACCGCGCTCAGGGAGTTGTGATGACCAGCCGGCTCGAACGCCATGAACGGATCGCCAAGCTCCGCTCCCGCCGCCACGGTGTCGAGGACGAGGAGGCGCGGTCGGTCCTCGTCGACCTCGACAGCTCCGGACTCGTCGAGGACGTGGAGGCCCTGGTCAAACGATGGACGGGGCGCAAACGCAACATCAGCGTGCGTGGCCTGCTGGCCGGCATGTTCCTGGCTTCCGAACGCAACCGCGGCACTGTCGTCCTGACACACGTCGCCGATCTGCTGGGTTTCTCTCTGAGCGACGCCATGCGTGAAGAGCTCGACATCCACCGCTACTCGGACACCGACCGCGGCTTCGAAGCCATCTACGCCGTCGTCCGCCGGTTCTTCAAAGCCCTCGCCAAAGCGGTGGACCCCTCACCGCTCCCCAAGGGCCGGCGCCTCGACCTCGATGTAGTGGCCGCCCTCCTGGCATCGGCGGACCAGTCCGAACTCACCGACCGCCGCGAACTCATGCTGACCGTAGCCAACAAGATCCTGGGTATGTCCCTGATCGAGGTCCAGCCCCTGCTCGAAGAGAACCCGAACGGCTCGGCCGTGGTCGACGCCACAGTCATCGGCACCTACTCCAAGGGCCTGGGACCTGAAAGCACCGTCACCGCCACCGACCCCGACGGCGGCTGGTACGTCCGGACAGCCAAACACAAGGACCCGCTCGCCCTAGACGATCTCGCCCCCACGCATCCCGACAACACAAAACAGAGGAAGGGCACGAAGCAGCCGAAGGAGAAGACCCGCGTCAAGAAGAAGCTCTACGGCTACGACGCCACCCTCATCGTCTTCCGCGACCCGGACCATCACGGCGCGCCTCTCCCCGACGGCTCCGCCGACCCTGACGTCATCCCCGCGCTCATCCTGGCCATGTCCGTCGAAAAGCCCAGCTGCCGCCCCGGCGAGGCCGCCATCGAAGCCCTCCGCCACGTAGACCCCCGCTACCCCCGAAACTTCCTCGCCGGAGACCGCCTCTTCAACAACCAGACCCCCGACGTCTTCCAGCTCCCCATCCGCGCCATGGGGTACCAGCCGGTCTACGACTACGGGAAGGACCAGCTCGGCAAAAACGGCGACATCGGCGGCGCTCAGCTCGTCGAAGGCAACTGGTACTGCCCCTCCATGCCCGCCGAACTGGTCACCGCCACCTACGACCTCGTCGTCACTGAGACGATCGACCAGCAGACCTGGATCAAGCGCATCCGCGCACGCACCGCCTACCTGCTCATGCCCAAGCAGGCGGTCGACGCCGAAGGCCACCGCCGCATGATGTGCCCGGCCGAGGCCAACCGCACCCAGTGCCCTCTCAAGCCCCACACCCTCGGCCGCGGCATCCACCTCCCCCTCGTGGACCCCCTCCCCCGCCCCGGAGATCCTCCCAAGGTGTGCGAGAAGCGCAGCCTGACCGTGCCACCCGAGGCAGGTGCCAAGCTCTGGCAGCCCCTCCAGTACGGCACCGCCGAATGGCAACGCGTTTACTTCCGCCTCCGCAACGCCATCGAGGGAATGAACGGATTCGCCAAGGACCCCCTCCGCGAACGCATCGAACCCGGCGGCACCCGCCGCATCCGAGGGATCGCCGCCCAGACGATCCTGCTGGCCTTCCAGCTCGCACACGCCAACAAGCGGAAACTTCAGAGCTGGGCCGACGCCATCGCCCTGAACGGCGAACGCCCACGCCGCCGCCCCACCAGGCGCCGCCCGACCAAACCCCTCGGGACCTGGACCCCCACCGGCTACATCGCCACAGCCTGAACGACCCGAAGAGCCAGACGTAGGGGAACAGTCACACGCAGACCAAAATCGGGACCGCCGGCAGCACCACCCCGCCGGCGGTCCCATTCCCACGTCCCGGCGCTGCCCTCTGCCCCAAGACCGGCGCCGCCTGCCCCGGACAAAGCAAAACGGCCGCCATCGTGATCACGATGACGACCGTTTCGTCGTTGCTCAGAACACCGTTTCATCGGTGTCCCAAAGTGGGCGAGGGGGGATTTGAACCCCCACGTCCCGAAGGACACTGGCACCTGAAGCCAGCGCGTCTGCCGTTCCGCCACTCGCCCGAGTAGCTACCAGCGGTTCTGCCCTTGCGGGCCGTTCCCCTGGCGACATCGGAACATTAGCACGTCGGACGGGGTGGATTCACATCGCTTTTCGTGCTCTGCCGTCGCCCGCCGAACACGGCCCCTCCCGCTCCCGGCTCCGGGTGCGGGACACTGTCCCTGGGACGCCCCTACGATCGCTTGTGAGGACCAACACTCCTCCCCTCGCGGCCGATGGGGAACCACCCGAATCCGCTGTGCGTGGATACGATCAGTAAGCAGTACAGGGCGACAACGACGGAGGAGGTGCCCCATGGGAGTCCTGAAGCGGTTCGAGCAGCGACTCGAAGGTCTGGTGAACGGCACCTTCGCCAAGGTGTTCAAGTCCGAGGTCCAGCCGGTGGAGATCGCCGGCGCCCTCCAGCGGGAGTGCGACAACAACGCCACCATCTGGAACCGGGAACGGACCGTCGTCCCCAACGACTTCATCGTGGAGCTCAGCGCCGGCGACTACGAGCGCCTGAGCCCCTACTCGGGCCAGCTCGGCGACGAGCTCGCGGGACTCGTCCGCGACTACGCCAAGCAGCAGCGCTACAGCTTCATGGGCCCGATCAAGGTGCACCTGGAGAAGGCGGACGACCTGGACACCGGGCTCTACCGGGTCCGCAGCCGCACGCTCGCCTCCAGCACCTCCCAGGCCCCCGGCCAGCAGCCCCCGGCCCAGCCCGGTGGCTACGGCTACCCGCCGGTCTCCGCGCCGCCCATGCCCGCCGGGCCGCCCCCGGGCGGCCCCGGCGCGCGCAGGCCGGGCCCCGGCGGACCGGCCGGCCAGGCCGGGGCGGCCCCCGTACCGCCCGTTTCCCCCAGCGGCGCCGTCCGGCGCCACTGGATCGAGATCAACGGCACCCGCCACCAGATCTCGCGCCCTACGCTCGTACTCGGCCGAAGCACCGAGGCCGACGTGCGGATCGACGACCCCGGCGTATCGCGCCGGCACTGTGAGATCCGGACCGGAACGCCCTCGACGATCCAGGATCTAGGGTCCACCAACGGCATCGTGGTGGACGGGCAGCACACCACCCGCGCTACGCTCCGCGACGGTTCGCGGATCGTCGTGGGCAGTACCACCATCATTTATCGGCAAGCCGAAGGGTGAAGCGGGGGCAATGTCAGAGCTGACCCTGACGGTCATGCGGTTGGGTTTCCTGGCCGTTTTGTGGCTGTTCGTCATCGTGGCCGTCCAGGTCATCCGCAGCGACCTCTTCGGAACGAGAGTGACGCAGCGCGGCTCCCGCCGCGGCGCGGGCGCCACCGGCGCCCCGCAGCAGCAGGGCCGCCAGGCCGCCGCGGCTCCACCGCAGCAGCGCCAACGCCGCGGAGCGCCCACCAAGCTCGTCGTGTCCGAGGGCACCCTCACGGGTACCACGGTGGCCCTCGCCGGCCAGACGATCACCCTGGGCCGCGCCCACGACTCCACGATCGTGCTGGACGACGACTACGCCTCCAGCAGGCATGCCAGGATCTACCCAGACCGTGACGGCCAGTGGATCGTCGAGGATCTCGGGTCCACCAACGGCACGTATCTCGACCGGACCCGGCTGACCACCCCGACGCCCATTCCGCCGGGCGCCCCGATCCGCATCGGCAAGACCGTCATCGAGCTGCGGAAGTAGTACGAGAATGAGCGAGCGGAGCGAGCGAGCCGCAGCGGTCCGTCCCACCGGGGACACGGACCCGAGCGCGCTCCCGACCGGAGGGTGGGCAGTGTGGCTCGAGACCGGTTGTACCCCGAGGCGTCGACAGGGCAGGTGCGCATGAGTCTGTCCCTGCGGTTCGCCGCCGGATCGCACAAGGGCATGATCCGCGAGGGGAACGAGGACTCCGGCTACGCCGGTCCGCGCCTCCTCGCGATCGCCGACGGCATGGGCGGCCAGGCCGCCGGTGAAGTCGCCAGCTCCGAGGTGATCTCCACGCTCGTGCAGCTCGACGACGACGTCCCGGGCTCCGACATCCTCACCGCGCTCAGCACCGCCGTGCAGCGGGCCAACGACCAGCTGCGCGCCATGGTCGAAGAGGACCCCCAGCTCGAAGGCATGGGCACCACGCTCACCGCCCTCCTGTGGACGGGCCAGCGCCTCGGCCTGGTCCACGTCGGGGACTCCCGCGCCTACCTGCTGCGCGACGGCGTCCTCACGCAGATCACCCAGGACCACACCTGGGTCCAGCGCCTCGTCGACGAGGGCCGGATCACCGAAGAGGAAGCCACCACCCACCCGCAGCGCTCCCTGCTGATGCGGGCGCTCGGCAGCGGCGACATCGTCGAACCCGATCTCTCCATCCGCGAGGTCCGGGTCGGCGACCGCTACCTCATCTGTTCCGACGGGCTCTCCGGCGTCGTCTCCCACCAGACCCTGGAAGAGACCCTCGCCGACTACCACGGCCCCCGCGAGACCGTGGCCTCGCTCATCCAGCTCGCGCTGCGCGGCGGCGGCCCCGACAACATCACCTGCATCGTGGCCGACGTCCTCGACACCGACAGCGGCGACACCCTGGCCGCGCAGGTCAACGACACCCCGGTCGTCGTCGGCGCGGTCGCCGAGAACCAGCACAACCAGCTCTTCGACGGCGGCAACGCCATGCAGACCCCCGCCGGCCGCGCCTCCGGGCTCGGCCGCCAGGCCCCCCCGCCCGCCGGCGCCTTCGGCCCCCCCGGCAGCGGCGACGCCCCCGGCTACGGCGGTTACGGTGCCCAGGGACAGGGCGCCGGAGCCGGCGGAGCGTACGGCAGCTTCGGCGAAGCCGAGCCGTACGACGGCGACGCGGGCTACGAGGACACGTACGACCACCCCCGCAGGCGTCGCGGCAAGGGCCGCAAGTGGACCACGCGCACGCTGACGCTGCTCGTCGTCCTCGGCGTCCTCGGCGGCGGCCTGTACGCGGGCTACCGCTGGACGCAGACCCAGTACTACATCGGCGTCAAGGGCGAACACGTGGCGCTCTTCCGCGGGATCAGCCAGAAGCTCGGGCCCCTGGAACTCTCCACGGTGGAGACCGACCGCCCCGAGATCGAACTGAAGTACCTGCCGACCTTCAAGCGCAAGCTCGTCGAGTCCACCATCAGCGAGACCAGCCTCGACGGTGCCCGGACGAAGATCGACGAGCTCGGCACCCAGGCCTCCGCGTGCAAGAAGGACGAGGCGCGCCGCGCCGCCGAAGCGCAGAACAACCAAACACCCGGCCCCGTCCTGACTGCCGATGAGCAGCAGGTCGTGAGCCAGTGCGAGAAGCAGTAGACATACGCGGGCACAGGGGGCCCGCCACACCATGAGCGTTGTCACCAACACGGCCACCATCGGCGCCATCGAGCTGCCGAGCCGGCGGAATACCGAGCTCCTGCTGCTCGCCTTCGCCGTGGCCATCCCGATCTTCGCGTACGCCAACGCGGGCCTGGCGATCCACGGGAAGCTGCCCCCGGGCATGCTCACCTACGGGCTCGGCCTCGGCGTTCTCGCGGGCATCGCCCACTTCGTCGTACGCCGCTACGCCAAGTACGCCGACCCGCTGCTGCTGCCGATCGCCACGCTCCTCAACGGGCTCGGCCTGGTGCTGATCTGGCGCCTCGACCAGTCGACGCGGCTGCAGAACACGGCCAAGCGCATCTACGGGGTCTTCACCGAGTCCGCGCCCCGGCAGATGATGTACACCGCGCTCGCCATCGCCCTGTTCGCGGCCGTGCTGCTGGTGCTCAAGGACCACCGCGTGCTCCAGCGGTTCACCTACATCTCGATGGCCGCCTCGCTCGTCCTGCTGATCCTGCCGGTCATCCCCGGCCTGGGCGCGGATGTGTTCGGCGCCAAGATCTGGATCAGCGTCGGCGGGTTCTCCATCCAGCCCGGTGAGTTCGCGAAGATCGTCATCGCCATCTTTTTCGCCGGCTACCTCATGGTCAAGCGCGACGCCCTGGCGCTGGCCAGCCGCCGCTTCATGGGTCTCTACCTGCCGCGCGGCCGCGACCTCGGCCCGATCCTGATGATCTGGGGCATGAGCCTGCTCGTCCTCGTCTTCGAGAACGACCTCGGCACCTCGCTGCTCTTCTTCGGCATGTTCGTGATCATGCTGTACGTGGCCACCGAGCGCACCAGCTGGATCGTCATCGGCCTGCTCATGAGCGTGGGCGGCGCGGCCGTGGTCGGCGCCACCGCGAGCCACGTGAAGGTCCGCGTCACCGCCTGGCTCGACCCCTTCGCCTGCTACCAGAAGTCCGGCGCCTGCGAACAGGTCGGCCAGTCGATCATGAGCTTCGGCTCCGGCGGGGTCCTCGGCACCGGCTGGGGACAGGGCAACTCCGACCTCATCGGATTCGCCGCCAACTCCGACTTCATCTTCTCCACCGTCGGCGAAGAGCTCGGGCTCGCCGGGGTCATGGCCTTCCTCCTGCTCTACGGCCTGATCATCGAGCGGGGCGTGCGCACCGCCCTCGCCGCCCGCGACCCCTTCGGCAAGCTCTTCGCCATCGGGCTCTCCGGCGCCTTCGCGCTCCAGGTCTTCGTCGTCGCCGGCGGAGTCATGGGCCTCATCCCCCTCACCGGCATGACGATGCCGTTCCTCGCGTCCGGCGGTTCGTCCGTCCTCGCGAACTGGATCCTCATCGCCATCCTCATCCGGATCAGCGACACCGCACGCCGCCCCGCCCCGGCTCCGGCACCGTCCCCCGACTCCGAGATGACCCAGGTGGTCCGCCCGTCATGAACAAGCCCCTGCGCCGCATCTCGATCTTCTGCGGGCTGCTCATCCTGGCACTGCTCGTGCGGACCAACTGGCTCCAGTACGTCCAGGCCGCGGACCTGAGCACCCGCAAGGAGAACCGCCGGGTCCAGATCGCCCAGTACGCCACCGAGCGCGGCAACATCATCGTCGAGGGCAACCCGGTCACCGGCTCCGCGGTCACCGACGGCAGCGACTACAAGTACAAGCGCACCTACCTGGACGGCCCGCTCTGGGCGCCCGTCACCGGGTACGCCTCGCAGGCCTTCGGCTCCACGCAGCTGGAATCCCTTGAGGACGGCATCCTCACCGGCAACGACGACCGGCTGTTCTTCGACCGCACCATCGGGATGTTCACCGGCGAGAAGAAGGCCGGCGGCAACGTCGTCACGACCCTCAACGCCGCCGCGCAGAAGGCCGCGTTCGAGAAGCTCGGCGACAAGAAGGGCGCCGTCGCGGCGATCGACCCGCGCACCGGCGCGATCCTCGCCCTCGTCAGCACCCCCTCGTACGACCCCTCGTCCTTCGCCGGCAACTCCAAGGCGGACGAGAAGGCCTGGGTCGCGCTGAAGGACAGCGAGGACAAGAACGTCGTCAACCGCGCCCTGCGCGAGACCTATCCGCCCGGCTCCACCTTCAAGGTGGTCACCGCCACCGCGGCGCTGGAGAACAACGTCGTCACGGACATCAACGCGCCGACCGACACCCCCGAGCCGTACATCCTCCCGGGCACCAAGACCCCGATGGTCAACCACGCCAGCGGGTGCGAGAAGGCCAGCCTCATGAAGGCCCTCGAAGTGTCCTGCAACTCCGTCTTCGCCAACATGGGCGACAAGGTGGGGCGGGACAACATGGTGAAGACCGCGGAGAAGTTCGGTTTCAACAACGACAAGATCGACACCCCGGTCCGCGCCTACCCCAGCGTCTACGACAAGGCCATGGACAAGTCCGGCAACGCCCAGAGCTCCATCGGCCAGTTCAACACCGCCGCCACCCCGCTCGAAATGGCCATGGTCACCGCCGCGATCGCCAACGACGGCAAGCTGATGAAGCCGTACATGGTCGACCAGCTCACCGCGCCCAACCTGGACGTCATCGAGAAGCACGAGCCCCAGGAAATGAGCCGGCCCCTCTCCGCCGCCAACGCGCAGAAGGTCCAGCAGATGATGGTCAACGTCGTCGCGAACGGCACGGGCGGCAACGCCAAGATCAATGGCACCACGGTCGGCGGCAAGACCGGCACCGCCCAGAACGGCGTGGGCAACAAGAAGCGCCCGTACGCCTGGTTCATCTCCTACGCCGAGAACCCCGACGGCAGCTCGCCCGTCGCCGTCGCCGTCGTCATCGAGGACAGCGACGCGAGCCGCGAGGACATCACCGGTGGCGGCCTCGCCGCCCCCGTCGCCAAGGCCGTCATGGAAGCCGTCCTGAAGAGCAACAAGGGGTGACGGACGGGACGAAGCACCACGTGGGAGCCGCAAGGGGCATACAGGTGTGATCCGGATCACCGAACTCGTCCGGATCCGAGCGTACGGTACCGGTCCGGTATCAGCCTGTGGTCACGAACCGATCACCGACGATCGGCCGGTAGCCTTTGCGCGAACAGCACACCGCCGGACCACACACGGGTGCGGTCAGGACTGACGGAGAGGGCTGCAACGTTATGGAAGAGCCGCGTCGCCTCGGCGGCCGGTACGAGCTGAGCCACGTGCTCGGCCGTGGTGGCATGGCCGAGGTCTACCTCGCCCACGACACCCGGCTCGGCCGTACCGTCGCCGTCAAGACCCTGCGCGCCGACCTCGCCCGCGACCCGTCCTTCCAGGCCCGGTTCCGTCGCGAGGCCCAGTCGGCCGCATCGCTCAACCACCCGGCGATCGTCGCCGTGTACGACACCGGCGAGGACTACGTCGACAACATCTCCATCCCGTACATCGTGATGGAGTACGTCGACGGCTCGACCCTGCGCGAGCTGCTGCACTCCGGCCGCAAGCTGCTGCCCGAGCGCACCCTGGAAATGACCATCGGCATCCTCCAGGCGCTTGAGTACTCCCACCGCGCCCAGATCGTGCACCGCGACATCAAGCCCGCCAACGTCATGCTGACCCGCACCGGCCAGGTCAAGGTCATGGACTTCGGCATCGCCCGCGCCATGGGCGACTCCGGCATGACCATGACACAGACCGCGGCCGTCATCGGCACCGCCCAGTACCTCTCCCCGGAGCAGGCCAGGGGCGAGCAGGTCGACGCGCGCTCCGACCTCTACTCGGCCGGCTGCCTGCTGTACGAGCTCCTCAGCGTCCGGCCGCCGTTCATCGGCGACTCCCCGGTCGCCGTCGCCTACCAGCACGTACGGGAAGAACCCCAGCCCCCGTCGAACTTCGACCCCGAGATCACGCCCGAGATGGACGCGATCGTGTTGAAGGCGCTGGTCAAGGACCCCGACTACCGCTACCAGTCCGCCGACGAGATGCGCGCCGACATCGAGGCCTGCCTCGACGGCCAGCCCGTCGCCGCCACCGCCGCCATGGGCGCGGCCGGCTACGGCTACCCCGACCAGGGGCACGGCTACGGACACCAGGGCTACGACCAGCCCACCACCGCCCTGCGGACCGCCGACTCGGGCCAGACCTCCATGCTCCCGCCGATGCCCCCGGGCGACGGCCCGTACGGGTACGGGGACCAGGGCCACGGCGGCTACGACCAGGGCGGCCACGGCCGGCGTCCTCAGAAGAAGAGCAAGGCCTCCACGATCCTGCTGGTGACCGCCGGCATCCTCGTACTGGTCGGCGCGATCCTCATCGGCAAATCCCTCTTCAGCGGCGGCGCCGACAACCGGCCCGTGGTGCCCAAGCTCATCGGTGAAACCTTCGAGCAGGCGCAGAAGAGCGGCGACAACGTGGGCCTCACCGTCCAGAAGGACGGCGAGATGCCCTGCGACGCACAGCCCAAGGGCAACGTGTGCGAGCAGAGCCCCGCGGAGGGCCTCAAGGTCGACAAGAAGTCCGCGGTCAAGGTGAAGATCTCCTCGGGCGCGCCCAAGGTCGCCGTGCCGGACGTCATCAACATGACGTACGACAACGCGGAGAAGGCCCTCACCGACAAGGGCTTCCAGGTCACGAAGAAGCTGAGCGAGTCCGAGCGGTCCCCCGGCACGGTCCTCGAACAGGACCTGAAGAGCGGCACCGAGGTCGAGAAGGGTTCGACCGTCACGCTGACGGTGGCCAAGGAGATCTCCAAGGCGACCGTCCCGGACCTGACGGGCAAGAACAAGGCCGACGCCGCCAAGGCCCTCACCGCGGTCAAACTGAAGCTCGGCAGCGTCACTGAGGCCGACGCACCCGCGGGGACCCCGGCGGGTGCGGTGTTCCAGCAGGACCATCCCGCGGGCGAAGCGGCCGACATCGGCACGACGGTCAACGTGACCATCGCCAAGGCCGTCCAGCAGGTCCAGGTCCCCGGCAACCTGATCGGCAAGACCCTCCAGCAGGCCCAGCAGATCCTGGCCTCCAAGGGCCTGGTCCTCGGCTCGGTCACCGGTCCGACGGACGACAAGGCGAAGATCCTGAGCACGGACCCGCCGATCGGCTCCCCGGTCGCGCCGGGCCAGGTCATCAACGTGACCACGGTGGCCGGCGGCGGCGGGAACAACGGCGGCAACGGCGGAGGCTTCTTCGGAGGCATCGGCGGGCACTGACCGCGAGTACGGCAAAAGGGTCCGGCCCCTCTCGAAGGAGAGGGGCCGGACCCTTTTGCTAGCGCAGCTCCGCCGGGGGCGTCCGCTCGCCGTCGACCTTCTCGGTGCGGACCAGCTCGCCCCACACGATGTACCGGTACTTCGAGGTGTACACGGGCGTGCAGGTGGTCAGCGTGATGTACCGGCCCGGCGCGGTCTTGCCCGACTCCTTGGGGACCGCGCTGATCGCGTCCACGTTGTACTTCGTCGTCTGGGTCAGCTCGGCGAAGACCTTGTAGACGTACCAGGTGTCCCGGGTCTCGAAGACGACCGCGTCGCCGTTCTTCAGCTTGTCGATGTTGTGGAACTTGGCCCCGTGCCCGTCGCGGTGCGCCGCCAGCGCGAAGTTCCCCGCCGGGTCCGAGGGCAGCGCCGATTTGACCGGCTCCGTGTAGTACCCGGCGACCCCGTCGTTCAGGACGTCCGAGCCGGTGCCCTGCTTGACCAGCACCTCGCCGTTCTTCATCGCCGGCACGTGCAGGAAGCCGATGCCGTCCTGGGTGTCCAGCGCCCCCGGCGCGGCGGGGGTCGCGGGAGCCGTCGCCGGCTTGTTCCACCGCTCGCGGATCGCGTCGCCGCGCGCGGAGGCGTCCCGGTCCGCGAGGACGTTCGTCCACCACAGCGAGTACGCCACGAACAGGCCGAGCACCAGGCCCACCGTGATCAGGAACTCGCCCAGCAGACTCAGGAACCCCGCGAGGACGCTGCGGTTTCGGGGCGGTGCGGCAGGTGACACTGCGGATTCCTCTACGGGCTGGTCAGTTCGGGCGGAGCGCCCTGACTGCGGGGGCGTTCACCGGTCATCCTGCCCCATACGATCATCCGATAGGTGCTGGTGAACTCCGGGGTGCAAGTCGTCAGCGTGATGTACCGGCCCGGGGAGGTGAACCCCGATCCCACGGGCACCGGCTGGATCACCGAGACGTTGGCCGGCGAGGTCTGCGCCAGCTGCGAGGTCATCTCGTAGGTGTAGTACGCGTCCCTCGTCTCGACCACGACCTTGTCCCCCGGCACCAGCCGGTTGATGAAGCGGAACGGCTCGCCGTGCGTGTTGCGGTGACCCGCCAGCGCGAAGTTCCCCTGGGGGTCGGCCGGCATCCCCGTCTTCAGCGTCTTCTCGCCGCCGTCGTAGTGGCCGACCAGCCCCTTGTCGAGCACCTTCGCCTTGTTCGTCCCCTCGGCGATGGGAACCTTCACGTCCAGCTTCGGGACGTACAGGATCGCGAAGCCCTGACCCGGCTCGAACGCCGCCACGGGCGGGGCGGCCTCCCCGGCCTTCCCGGCCGGGTTCCGGTCCCAGTTCTGCGTCAGCGAACCGGCGGCGTCCTTGGCCGTCCGGTCCGCCAGGAGGTTCGTGTACCAGAGCTGGTAGCCGACGAAGAGCAGCATCACCACGCCCAGCGTGATGAACAGTTCCCCGGCGAGGCGGCTGAGCACCACCACCGGGCCGCCCGAGGCCGGCCGTCTGCGCCGCCGCCCCCGGCCCCGCGCGCGCGTGCGCCTCGCGGCCTCCTGGGCGGCCCTGCGCCGCGCGGCCCGGCCCTCGGTGGGCGCGGACGGCGCGACCGTGGTCACGCGAGGGCCTTGCCCACCACCGGGGCCAGTCCCACCGAGCGTTCCACCGCGCCCGCGTCACCGCAGCGCACCAGCCAGTTCGCGAGCATCCGGTGGCCCCACTCGGTCAGCACCGACTCCGGGTGGAACTGCACGCCCTCGACGTCGTGCTCCCGGTGGCGCAGGCCCATGATGATCCCGTCCTCGGTCCGCGCCGTGACCTCCAGGGCGTCCGGGAGGGTCTGCGGCTCGGCGGCCAGGGAGTGGTAGCGGGTCGCGGTGAACGGCGAGGGCAGCCCCTCGAAGACGCCGAGGCCCTCGTGGAACACCGGCGAGGTCTTGCCGTGCAGCAGCTCCGGGGCCCGGCCCACGACGCCTCCGTAGGCGACGGCCATCGACTGCATGCCGAGGCAGACGCCGAAGACCGGTACGCCGGTGTCCGCGCAGTGGCGGACCATGTCCACGCAGACGCCCGCCTCCTCCGGGGTGCCCGGTCCGGGGGACAGCAGGACGCCGTCGAAGCCGTCCTGGGCGTGGGCGAGCTCGACCTCGTCGTTGCGCAGGACCTCGCACTCGGCACCGAGCTGGTAGAGGTACTGGACCAGGTTGAAGACAAAGCTGTCGTAATTGTCGACAACCAGAATGCGCGCGCTCACGGAGTGGCTCCCGATCCCTCGTCCACCGTCACATCGTTGAACGGGAGCAGCGGCTCCGCCCACGGGAAGACGTACTGGAACAGCACGAACACCACCGCGAGCACGAGCACGAGGCAGATCACCACGCGTACCCACGCGCTCCCCGGCAGATGCCGCCAGATCCAGCCGTACATGCCGTCTGTGTCCTTTTCGTCCACGCCCGTTCAACGCACCGCGGGGGCGGTACGTCCACAGCCTAAAGCCACCCGGCCGGGGCGGAGGGTCACCTCGGCAATCCCTCCGGCCTGCCCTGGGCGACGGTCCGCGTCTGGGTCAGCTCGGCCCAGACCACGAGACGGTGGCTGTGGCCCCATTCCGGGTCGCAGGTCGTCAGGGTCAGGTACCGGCCCGGGCCACCGAAGGGCGACCTGGCCGGCACCGGGTCGATCACGCCGACCTCCGTCGGCAGCGTGCGCAGCGGCTCGGCGCGGACCGTGTACGTGTACCAGCCGGTCGCGTCCTTGAGGACGACGAGGTCCCCGGGGCGCAGCTCGGGAACGTCCTTGAAGGGGTCTCCGTAGGTGCGGCGGTGGCCGGCCACCGCGAAGTTCCCGGTGCCTCCGAGCCGGGCCGTGCCCGCGTAGTGGCCCAGGCCCTTCTTCAGCAGGTCCGTGCCCGTGCCCTCCAGGACCGGCTTGTTCCAGTCCGGGCCGAAGCGCGGGACGTACATCTCGGCGAAGGGCTGGTCGGGCGGGTAGGGGACGGGTGCGGTGGGCTCCGCGGGCACCGGGGCCGAGGACTGCGGGGCGGGCGCGGGGGCGGCCGCGGGAGCCGCGGCCCAGCGGTCGCGCATCCGGGTCATCTCGCCGTCCATGGCCTGGTCGGCCTTGACCCCGGTCCACAGCAGTACGTAGGCCACGAAGAGCACGATGAGCGAGCCGGCCGTCAGGCACACCTCGCTGAACGTCCGTACCAGCAGGCGTGGCACATCGACGTCACGGTCACGGCGTGGCGGGCTCCAGCGGCTTCGCATAGTGGAGGTCCACTGTGCCGGAGTAGCCGGGCAGTGTCAGCGCCTTGTGCTCGTCCACTTTCCAGCCGAGCCCGTACGCGTTCACGTAGAGCTGGTAGTTCTGCAGCGCCGGGGAGGCCGCGAGGGCCTTCTTCAGCGCGGCCGGGTCGCCGACGGCCGTCACCTTGTACGGGGGCGAGTAGACCCGGCCCTGGAGGATCAACGTGTTGCCCACGCAGCGCACGGCGCTGGTGGAGATGAGCCGCTGGTCCATGACCTGGATGCCCTGGGCGCCGCCCTGCCAGAGGGCGTTCACGACGGCCTGGAGGTCCTGCTGGTGGATCACCAGGTCGTTGGGCTGCGGCTCGGGCACGTTGGGGATGCGGGCCGTGGCGTTGGGCGGAGCGTCGTTCAGGGTGACGGTCACGGCCTTGCCGGTGAGGTCCTCGGTGCCCGAGGCGGCGCGCAGGGCGGCCAGCTTGGCGTCCTGGGCCTTGGTGCTGCCGTCGTCGCGCTCGGCGAGGGCGTCGACCTGGCCGCGCACCGTCGCGGTGTTCCGCTCCAGCTCCAGATTGTTCTGGCTGCGCTCGTGGATCAGGTCCGACAGCTTGAGGAGCGAGGCGTCCGTCCGGATGTTCGTACCCTTGGAGGTGTTGAAGCTGGTGACGAAGATCAAGCCGGCCAGGGCGAAAACGGCGGCCGTCAGCAGCCGGACCGGTCTGGCACGGCGACGGGGACCCGCGGAGGAGTCGTCGGAATTGCTCAACGTACCCTTCTCCTTCAACGCCACAGGTCCACTACGCTAACGGACGCCCGGGGCAGGCAAGGTCCCCAGCGCATCGACAGGAGAGCCCCTCGTGCCGAAGTCACGTATCCGCAAGAAGGACGACTACACCCCGCCGCCCACGCGGACGCCACAGGCGATCAAGCTGACGAACCGCAACTGGGTCGCCCCGGTCATGCTGGCGTTCTTCATCATCGGCCTGGTGTGGATTGTCGTCTTCTATCTGTCCGACACCCAGCTGCCGATCGAAGCCCTGGGCAATTGGAACATTGTGGTCGGTTTCGGCTTCATCGCCGCGGGATTCGGCGTCTCCACTCAGTGGAAGTAGCCCCCCGATAGTTCACGGGCAGTACCGGCTCCGCAAGCTCTCCCCATGAGTTATCCACAGCGTCATCCACACCTGAGGAAAAGACAGAAGATCTGTGGATAACTCTGTGGAGAGTTGACGCCGGTGTGATCAGGTGAGTGCGGAAAGTTCGGCCGTCCGGACCGCGATCACCGCCGCGGCCAGCAGGAACACCGCCACACAGGTGCCCCACTGGACGAGTTTGCGATTCCGGGCGCCGAGACCGGCTCCGGGCCACAACAGGCCCAGCGCGAGCAGCGCACCGGTCACCAGGCCGCCGATATGGGCCTGCCAGGACACGTTCAGCCCGCCGCCGAACGGTACGAAGGTGAGCACCAGCATGAACACCATCACGGTGATCAGCGGGCGCATCTCGTACCGCATCCGGCGGGCCAGCACGGCGGTGGCGCCGAGCAGGCCGAAGACCGCACCCGAGGCCCCCAGGGTGGCCACGTTCGGCGGGGTCAGCAGATAGACGAGGGCGCTACCGCCCAGCGCCGACAGCAGGTACACGGTGAGGTAGCGGGCCCGGCCCAGCGCCTGCTCCAGCGGGGCCCCGATGAACCACAGGCCGATCATGTTGCTCGTGATGTGCCACCACTCGACGTGCAGGAACGCCGAGGTCATGAGGCGTTGGTACTCGCCGGTGGAGATGCCTTCGAGCGGCCCGCCCTCCAGTTCCCGGTAGCGGCCGAGGAGCTCCAGCTGGACCGCCAGCCCGGGGAAGACCTGGGCCGCGAGGAACACGGCGATGTTGATCCCGATCAGGATCTTGGTGATCAGGTGGGGATCGGCGGCCACCACCCCGCCCGCGATGGTGCGCGGGGCGTTGGCGGCGGGCCCGTGGCCCGTACCGGAGCCCTCACGGACGCATACGGGGCACTGGAAGCCGACCGAGGCGTTGATCATGCACTCGGGGCAGATCGGCCGCTCACAGCGCGTGCAGCGGATCCCGGTCTCGCGGTCCGGGTGGCGGTAGCAGCCCGGCAGACGGTCGGTGTCCATCGGTCGTCTCGGTCCCCTAGTTCGTCGGCGGGGCGGCGGATCCGCCACGCCCGTCCGGTACGTATCGAGGACGGACGGGCGGTGCCGAAAGGTTCCCGTACGGCGGCCGGTCCCGCCGGGGGCGAGGCTTCGGGCGAGGCCGTGGGCGAGGGGTCAGCGCTTCTCGATGACGACGGACTGGATGATCACGTCCTCGACGGGCCGCTCGGTGCGCGGGTTGGTCGCGCCGGCGGCGATCGCGTCCACGACCTTCTGGCTGGCCTTGTCGGTGACCTCGCCGAAGATGGTGTGCTTGCGCGTCAACCAGGCGGTGGGGGCGACGGTGATGAAGAACTGCGAGCCGTTGGTCCCCGGGCCGGCGTTGGCCATGGCGAGCAGGTAGGGCTTGGTGAAGGCCAGGTCGGGGTGGAACTCGTCGGCGAACTGGTAGCCGGGGCCGCCGGTGCCGTTTCCGAGCGGGTCGCCGCCCTGGATCATGAAGCCGCTGATGATCCGGTGGAAGACGGTGCCGTCGTAGAGCGGGTCCGTGGTCTTCTGCCCGTCCGTGGGACGCGTCCATTCGCGGGCGCCCGTGGCGAGCTCCACGAAGTTGCGCACGGTCTTCGGCGCGAAATTCTCCAGCAGCTCGATCTCGATGTCGCCGTGGTTGGTCTTCAGGGTGGCGTAGAGCTTCTCGGCCACGGATCTGCCTTCCATAGTCATCACTGTCGGTTCCAGATCCTCGCACGGAGGGCCACGCCGGGCAGAAATCGTCCACCCATATGCCCTGTCACGCATGCCGGTCGGCGATATGGGAGGCATGATCCGACAAAGGGTGGAAAGGTGAACTGTGTCCGCCACCGAGTAGGAGGATCCCGTGACCCGCAAGGAAAGCGTGCGCCTGGCAGCGACAAGTGCCAGGGAGACGGTGCGGCACGCAGCGGAAGTGGTGGCGCCGTACGCGGAAACCGCCAAGCACACCGCGGTGCATTACGCCCACGAAGCTAATGAACGGCTCGCGCCGAAGGTTTCGTATGCGGCGGGCGAGGCCGCCAAACAGGCCCGTACGACGTACGACAGCCACATTCACCCCCGGATCCGGTCGGCGCGCGCCCACGTGCCGCCGAATGTGGACCGGGCGGCGGTCAATGCCGTGAAGCAGACCCGTCTGGCGGCCCGGCAGGCGGCGGATTACACGCAGCCGCGCCTGGAGAGCGCCCTGGCGGCGGCCCAGCCGGTGGCCGAGGAGGCCGCGTCGCGGTCCACGGCGGCCCTGGCGGCGCTGCGCGGCCAGGTGTCGGCGAAGGAGGTGCACAAGCTCGTACGCCGCCACGAGCGGCGGGCGCGCTGCGGCCGGCTGTTCAAGGGCGTCGCGGTGTTCGGCGTACTGGCGGGCGGCGCCTTCGCCGCGTGGAAGTGGTGGGACCAGCAGTCGAACCCGGACTGGCTCGTCGAACCGCCTGCGGCCACCGAGCTGTCGGCGCGGGACGGGGAGTCCCAGGCGAGTTTCGACGACGTACTGGCGGCCAAGGAGGGCGAGGCCGACGCCCTCGACGCCCAGGACGCCGACGACGCCGAGACCGAGGCGGAGGCGGTCGAGGCCCGCATCGACGCGCAGGACGCGAAGCGCAAGCACCGCTGACGCACGCACCGCTGACGCACGAAGGAGGGCCCGGATCCTTTTCAGGATCCGGGCCCTCCTTCGCGCTCCGCCCCCGCTAGTGGGGGAGGTCGAGGACCATACCCGGGTGGATCATGTCGGGGTTGGACCCGATGACGCCCTTGTTCATGGCGTAGAGCTCGCGCCAGCGGCCCTCGTTGCCCAGCTCGCGACGGGCGATCGCCGAGAGCGAGTCACCGGAGCGGACCGTGTACGTGCGCATCGGCTTGGGCGGCATGGGCGCCGCCGGCACCGCCTTGTGCGCGGCCGAGGACGGGGTGGGCGTGTGCGACAGGTGCGGCGCGGCGGGCGGCGCCGCGGGCGGCGCCGGCGCGGGCTTCGGCGCCGCGGCCGCCATGCGCTCGGCGGCCGCCTTCGTGGCCGCCGCCGAGTCGGTGTACCTGATGCCCGCGTCGCCGGGCATCGCGGACGGCGCCGCCGGAGCGTTCGCGGCCTGCTGCTGCACCTGCTCCGCGGCCTTCTCGGCCTCGTGTTCCTTCTTCTTGTCGGACCTCAGGAAGTCGAAGAGTCCCATTGTGTGTACGCCTCCGGCATGGTGTTGCCCCCCTGGGCAGAGTGCCTTTCCCCACTCTCTGCCAGAAGGCGCCCGACGGCCCTGTGACTGGGCCATCCGGGGGACACCGCGGCTACTGCCGGGCGCGCCGCGCCGGGCGCGGGCTCTCCGACGGGGTCTCCAGATCGCCCTGGGCCAGCAGCTTCAGTCCGCGCAGCAGAGCCGTGCGGTCCGCGTCCGCGAGGGAGGCGATGGCATCGGCGTGCACCCGGTCGACGATGCGGCTGCTCTGCTCGGCGACGGCCGCGCCCTTCTCGGTGACGAAGATGACGCGGGCCCGGCGGTCCTTGACGGACGGCCGCCGCTCCGCCAGCCCGGCCTGCTCCAGGGCGTCCACGGTGACGACCATCGTCGTCTTGTCCATGTCGCCGATCTCGGCGAGCTGGATCTGGGTCCGCTCCTCCTCCAGCGCGTGCACGAGGACGCAGTGCATGCGTGCGGTGAGCCCGATCTCGGCGAGGGCGGCAGCCATCCGAGTGCGCAGGACATGGCTGGTGTGGTCCAGGAGGAAGGAGAGGTCCGGCTCGGTCTGGGTGGGTGCCATGGCAGTCATGTCATCCACTCTAACAATTCGATCCGAAGAAAATAGTCTGCAACGAAACTATCTGCTACGGTCACACCAGTCGCCCTCGCCGCTCACCGACTGGAGAGACAGATGCCTGCCGCTTCCGCTTCCGCTCCGACTTCCGCTCCCGTGGTTCCCTCCGCGCCGCCCATCGGCCCGGCCGCCCCGACCGCCTCGCCCACCCCGGCCGCCCGGCGCGGGCTGCGGTCCCGTTGGACCGCCCTCGCGGTGCTCTCCACCGGCGTGCTGATGACGGTCCTCGACGGCAGCATCGTCACCGTCGCGATGCCCGCCATCCAGAAGGACCTGGGCTTCACCCCCGCCGGACTCAGCTGGGTCGTCAACGCCTACCTGATCGCCTTCGGCAGCCTGCTGCTCCTCGCGGGCCGGCTCGGCGACCTGATCGGCCGCAAACGGATGTTCCTCGCCGGAACCGGCGTCTTCACCGGAGCCTCGCTGCTCGCCGGATTCGCCGGCTCCCCCGAGGTGCTGATCGCCGCCCGCTTCCTCCAGGGGCTCGGCAGCGCGATGGCCGCGGCCGTCAGCCTCGGCATCCTGATCACCCTGTTCACCGAGCCCCGCGAGCGCGCCAAGGCCATCGCCGTCTTCTCCTTCACCGGCGCGGCCGGGGCCTCCCTGGGCCAGGTGCTCGGCGGAGTGCTGACCGACGCCCTCGACTGGCACTGGATCTTCTTCATCAACCTGCCCATCGGGCTCGCCGCCCTGGCGCTGGCCCTGCCGGCCCTCCCCAAGGACGGCGTCCAGTCCGGGCCGGGCCTGCGGGCCGGGGCCGACGTACTCGGCGCGGCCCTGGTCACCGCCGGTCTGATGCTGGGCATCTACACCGTGGTCGAGGTCGAGCAGTACGGCTGGCTCTCCGCGCACACCCTCGGCCTCGGCGCCCTCTCCCTGGCCCTGCTCGCCGGCTTCACGTTCCGCCAGGCCAAGGCCCGGACCCCGCTGGTACCGCTGCGGATCTTCCGCAACCGGACCGTGGTCGGCGCCAACCTGGTCCAGATGCTGATGGTGGCCGCGCTGTTCTCCTTCCAGATCCTGGTCGCCCTCTACCTCCAGAACGTGCTCGGCTACGGAGCCGCCGAGACCGGTCTCGCGATGCTTCCGGCGGCCGTGGTCATCGGCGGGATCTCGCTCGGCGCCTCCGCCCCGCTGAACTCCCGCTTCGGTGAGCGCAACGTGCTCCTGACCGGCCTCGCCCTGCTGGTGGCCGCCCTCGGCCTGCTGACCCGGCTCCCCGTCCAGGCCGACTACGTCACCGACCTGCTGCCCGTGATGCTGCTGGCCGCGGGCTTCGGTCTGGCGCTGCCCGCCCTCACCGCGCTCGGCATGTCCGGGGCCGACGAGCAGGACGCGGGGCTCGCCTCGGGCCTGTTCAACACCACCCAGCAGATCGGCATGGCCCTGGGCGTGGCCGTCCTGTCCACCCTGGCCGCCTCCCGCACCGACTCCCTGCTCGCCACCGGCCACAGCCGCGCCGAGGCCCTCACCTCCGGCTACCACCTGGCCTTCGGGATCGGCGCCGGCCTGCTGGTCACTGCGATCGCGGTGACCACGGTCCTGCTGCGGAGCACGCGGCGCCCCTGACGACCGCGGCTCCGGGCTGATGTTTCACGTGAAACATCGGCGGCGGGAGGCGACAGGACGCGACAGGTCCACGAGGTCGCAGACACGAAATCGGGCCGCCGCTCCGCACCCGCGGAGCGGCGGCCCGACGCCGTATCGGTGGAGCTACTTCACGAAGAGCCCGTTGAGCGTCCCGTAGTCCAGCGGCCCGCCGAGCGAGCCGTACGTGCCCTCGCCCAGCAGCTCCAGCGTGGCGTTGTGGGCCGCCGCGTACGCCGCCTGCGCGACGGCGGTGCCGACGGTGACCCGGCGCACCCCGGCTCCGGCCAGCTCGGCGATGGAGGGACCGCCCGGCCCCGCCATGGCGTTGACCGGCAGCGGCCCCCGGGCGATCTCGCCCAGGGCCTCCAGGTCCAGCAGACCGGGTACGAAGATCCCGTCGGCGCCGGCGGCCGCGTACGCCTCGACCCGGCGGAGCACCTCACCGAGCCGACCGGCCTCCTCGCCGATCCCGAACAGGAACACGTCGGTACGGGCGTTGACCACCAGCTCCGGCAGCCCGGCCCCGGCCGCCGCCGCACGGGCGGCGCGGATCCGCTCGCACTGCTCCTCGACGGTGTGGAGCGGGCCGCCCGCGGCCTTCGAGTCCTCCAGGTTGATGCCGACCCCGCCCACCGCGACGACCCCGCGCACGGTGGCCGCCACGTCCTCGTAGCCACCCTCGATGTCCACGGTGACCGGCAGGTCCACGGCCTCGACGATGCGGGCGGCGGCCGCCAGCATCTCCTCGCTCCTCGCGTGCTGACCGTCCCCGCGCCCGATCCCCCAGGCCACCCCGCCGCTGGTCGTGGCGATCGCCGACGCCCCGGCGGCCTCGATCACCGCCGCACTGCCCGCGTCCCAGGCGTTGGGCAGTACGAGCACCCCTTCGCTCAACGCCCGCAGCCGCAGCGCCTTTTCGGTGGTCTTCGCGTCCACAGTCATCCGCATCTCCTCAGCCTCGCCCATGCCCATGCTCAAGCCCAATGATCGTCATACGGTCAGGACTTGGTCAGGGTGTTGACGTAGTTCGTGCCGCTCGCGTAAAAACCGTCCACGGCCTTCTGCACATCCGCCGGGGAAACGGCCTTGTCGGCCTGGTAGTAGGCCCAGTTGACCCGCATGTCCCAGGTGCGCGCACCCTTCAGGGGAAGGTCGATGAACCAGTTGCTGAAGCGGATGTCCATCGGCTCGCGCGGGAAGTACTTGCTGTCGTTGGTGAAGATCACGCGCCCGTCCAGGTTGTAGGTGACCTTCCCGTCCATGGCGGTGATCACCACGGTGTGCCAGCCCTCGATGCTCTTCTTGTGCGCCTGTGTGACCCGGTCCCCCTTCTTCGCGTCGCGCCAGCTCGTCGTGTCGAGCCGCGGGCCCGGCGCACCCCATCCACCGTTCGGCGTGTACTCGAAGTCGAGTTCGCTGTACTGCGGCGAGGACTCCGCGGGTGAGATCGCGAAGAAGGTCTCGACGACGTGGTCGCCGTTCGGGCCGCTCGTGGGCTTGTCGGTGAGGTAGACCCGGGCGGCAAGGGTTCCCGTGAAGTACTGGGGCTTGGCGCTCTGCAACTCGGCCTGCTTGGTGCCCTCCTTGGTGCCGTCGGTGCTCGACTTGAGCAGCATCGACTGGCCACCCTGGGCGGTCGCCTCGGCCGGGAAACTGACGTTCGCGGGCGCCCAGGTGTCCGCGATGCCCGGGCCGCCCTCGCCGGAGCGGACCTTCCAGCCGTTGTTGACGAGCGCCGGGTCGTCGGGCCCGCTATAGCGGAACGAGTCGAACATGAGCCCGGCCGGCGGCGCGGCCGCTGCCGGTGCGGGCGACTCCTTCCCCGGGGCGGGGGCCGCGCCGGCCGGCTCCTCACCCCAGACGAGCGTGCCACCGACGTACGCGGTCACCTGCTTCGACCACACGAAGTTGGCGGACTTGGCCTTGAAGGAGTGATCGTTCGCCTGGTTCAACTCCTTGTGGTCCAGCCGGTAGAGCTGAAGTGCGATCCCCTGGCTGCTCTTACCGGGCTCCAGGCTGCCGGCCCCGGCCGCGAAGCCGATCTGGAGGTAGTGGCTCGTGGTGGGACCCGGAGCGGCCACGCCGGTGATCTTCGTCGTGACGTTCGCGCAACCGATGTTCGACTGCACGCAATTGGAGCCGTAAGCGGAAGCATCATCCGCGCTGTAGTAGTACCGCAGGGTCACGTCGCTCAAAGCCACGGTCTCTTTGGAATTGTTCACGACCTCCAGCCACGGCTTGGCCACCGCGCCTTTGGACGGGCCTTCGGTCTTGTACCGGACCGCGAGTCCCGTGGGGTCGGGTTCGGCGGAGCGGAATTTCGGGTAGAGCACCACCGCGCCGGCACCCGCAATGAGGACGACAAGGAGAAGCAGCAATTTGAGCACGGTCCCCCCGCGACGGCGAGAGTTGCGGCGGGCACGGCTCACGGAAGCTCCTTGGCGGGACACGAGAACAGGACGGATCGCATCCGCTTCACGTCAGATCTGTGGATGGTCGCATTTCGCGCCATCGTAACCGCCGCGCATTCGAGATCCGCAGGAGTGTCCTAGATCACTTCCGCCCGGTAATCGCGATATTCGAATGCCACGCTTGTCACGTTTACCAGGATGAATCCGCATGCTGTTCACCGGAATGTTCCTCTGAATTCACTAAGCCGAACGAGCAGGGCCAGGACGCCTGGACGGGCCTGCTGTAAATTCTCCGTCGGGGTTCACAAGACGGCATGACCTGCCGATTTTGCGAGTGAGACGTCACTGGGGGAGAAAGCCTTGTCAGGCACCATCGAGCGCCGGCGTGCCCGCCGTGCGCGCGGCGCCGAAACGGCGAGCGTGCCGCGCAGCCGGCACCGCAGAGGCCGCGTATCCCCCGACGGCGTGACTGACGAGACCCTCTACGACACCGTCATTCTCGTGCCCGCGCGGAACGAGGAGCTCGGGGTCCTCACGTCGCTGGAGTCGCTGGCCGCCCAGACCCGGCGCCCCGACCTCATCATCGTGGTGGTCAACAACTCGACCGACCGCACCTTCGACTTCGCGCAGCAGTTCGCCGACGACGAGCGCACACCGCCGACGGTCGTCCTGGACCTCCCCGACAACCCGCACAAGAAGGCGGGCGCTCTCAACTACGGCCTCGGCTGGCTCCGGGAGGCCCTCGGCGGGCGCCTGACCAGCGCGGTACGCCACGTCCTGGTGATGGACGCCGACACCGAGCTGCACCCGAAGTTCATCGAGCGGGCCCGCAACGTCATCGCGTCCGACCCCGAGCTCGGCGGCGTCAGCGCGGCCTGCCTCGGCCGCACCGGCCTGTGGCGCAATCCGTGGCAGCGCTATCTCCTGGGCATGCAGATCATCGAATACGGCCGGGCCGCCAACTCCCGGTACCGGAAGGATGTTCACACCATGTCCGGGGCCGGCTCCTTCTACCGGTCGGAGGCCCTGCAGAGCCTGCTCGACTGGCGGGGCGAGGTCTTCTGGGAGGACCACGCCAATCTGGTCGAGGACTACGAGACCACCCTGGCGCTAAAGGAGTCCGGCTGGAAGGTCACCGCCAACCAGCTCTGCATCGCCTACACCGACCTCATGCCCACGCTGCGGGAACTCATCCAGCAGCGCGAGCGGTGGAGCCGGGGCACCGTGGACACCCTGCGTGCCCGCGGCTGGACGAAATTCACCTGGCACTCCATCTCCACGATGATTCTGGCTCTCCTAGGATCCGCCTACGTTCTGGGATGGGGAACGTCACAACTCTGGATGGCCGCGAAGCACGGGTTCTCCACCCAGCCGGTCTTCCTGGTCCTCGTCGGATTCTGGGTCTTTTATCCCGCGCTCCGGGTACGCAATCTCGGCTGGAAGGCGATGCTCGTCGAAGCCTCGCTGCTTCCGGAGCTGGTGTACACCGTGGTGCGGACCTATTGGCTCGTTTCATCCCTCATCAAGTCTTACCTGACCCGCGTTTCCGCCTGGAAATGACCCAAGGAGCGTAATGAATTCCCTCAAGGGCCTGGGGGTCTGCGTGGTGCTCGCGGGCATCGCCTTCGCGCTGACCCAGGTGGAGGACGTCTCCCTGCTGCTTTTCGGCCTCAGCATCGGGATCATCGTCGTGTCGCTGGTCACTTACGCGGCGTCCGTCCGGCGCCGCCGGAACGACTACCGCGTCGCCGGCGAATAGACCGGGCCGGTCAGCTCTTCGGAAAGAGTTGCGGGTGGCCCGGGGGCGGGGACACGAGGGCGGCCAGCACCGTGCCGTGGCAGTGGACGGTGCCGAGGGCGGCGGGCCGTGCGAGTACGACCGCCGCCGGTCCATGAGCGGGCAGGTCCTGCACCATGAAGGTGGCACGGGCCAGGTACCGGGCGCGGGCGGTGGCCACCCGGCGGGCATCGGCCCACAACTGGTCGGCCGGGCGCGGCACCTCGCCGGCCACCGCGATCGACAGCGCGAGCGGGCCGTACGGGGCGAGCGCGAGGAGCCAGCGGCGAGCGTGGTGCACGGTGGCCACCACCAGCGGACGGCCACCGGGTACGCCGGTCAGCAGGGCGGCGCGGAAGTCGCTCACCGGATCCCAGTGCAGCCCGATCCGCTCCGGACCCACCCCCAGGTGCTCGGCCAGCGCGCGGCGGGTACCGGCGCGGGCCGCGATGAACCAGGACCGCTCCTCGTCCCCCGCGATACGGGAGCCCCGCAGCTTCTCCTCCCGCCCCAGCAGGGCGAGGTCCTCGCGGTATCCCCCCGCCTCCCCGCTGCCGTACCAGACGTGCACCGCACCGGAGGGACAGGGCGTGACCACGCGGTCATCACATCCGGACGGGTGCGGCCAGGCGGACGCCGACCGAGCAGGGTGCGAGGAAGGAGTCGACCGGCTGCGCGGCGATGAGCCGGGCGCCGAGCTCCCGGGCGTGCTCCTCGGTCAGGATCAGCTCCACGTAGTCGCCGCTGTCGCGGATGGAGACGTGGAAGGACACGTTGCCCTCGGCGTCGGTGGACAGGCCCATCGTCCCGTCCACCACTCCGGGGATCATCGACGGCACCGGCCGGGTCTGTACGTACGAAGACATCTTTTCCTCCAGGGAGAGCGGCGGCGCGCACTCAGGCGCGCGCACGGCGGAACGGGAACGGGGCGGTGCTGATCCGGGCGCCGTACAGCCCGACGACGAGACCGAGGACCATCAGCAGAAGCGACAGGGACTTCAGAACGGACAGCTGCTCCCCGAACAGCGCCATCGACCCGCAGATGCCGAAGACCGGAACGAGCAGGGACAGCGGGGCGACCGTGGAGACCGGGTACTCCTTGAGCAGCCAGTTCCACATCCAGTACGCGAACAGGGTGTTCGGGTAGACCTGGAAGAGGATCGAGGCAATGGCCTTCAGGCCCAGCTGGGAAGCCAGGTCGGTGTAGCCGGAGGTGCCGTCGGCCAGCAGTCCGAGGGCGAACAGCGGGATGGGCGAGAAGACGCAGGACCACACCAGGAAGCCCAGGACGTCCTTCGGGGCGGCCTTCTTGAGGATGACGTTGGCCGCGCTCCAGGCCGCCGCGCCGAACAGGACGAGGCCGAGACCGGCCAGGGTGACGCTGCCGTCGGTGATGAACACGATGCAGGCCAGGCCCACCAGGGCGACCGCGGCGCCCGCGAACTGGAATCCGGTCAGCGACTCCCGGAACACCAGGGCGCCGAGGAAGACGGTGAAGAAGGCGCTGGCCTGGAGCACGAGCGAGGCGATGCCCGCGGAGAGCCCCACTCGGACGCCCAGGTTGACCACACCCCACAGGCCCAGGCCGAAGACCAGCCCGTACGCCGCGAGCCAGCGCCACGGTACGTCGGGCCTGCGGATGAACAGGACCGCCGGAAACGCGCAGAGCGTGAAGCGGATGCCCGCCAGGATGAACGGGTCGACCGACTGGAGACCGATCTTGATCACCGAGAAGTTGACGCCCCAGATCGCGGTGATCAGCACGGCGAGGGCGATGTGACGGCATTTCACGGCTCAGCCGACCGGGCTGGCGGAGTGGAACGCCCTGCGGTGCCACAGCAGCGGTTCGGAGCTGCCGTGGACGCGTACCCCGGTCACCTCGCCGATGAGGAGCTGGTGGTCACCGACCGGGAGCAGGTCCGCGGTGCGGCAGTGGAGCACCGCGGACGCGTCGGCCAGGAAGGGCAGGCCGCTGCCGGGCCAGTCCTCGAAGTCGAGGCCGGCGAACCGGTCGGTGTTCCGGGAGGCGAACTGCCCGGCCGCCACGGTGTGCTGGGCGCCGAGGAGGTTGACGATGAAGCCCTCCGCCTCGGTGAGCGCTGCCCGGCAACTGGACTCGTTGGACAGGCCGACCAGGATCAGCGGCGGGTCCAGCGACACCGAGGTCACCGCCGAGGCGGTGAAACCCTTGCGGTCGCCGTAGCCGTCCACGGTGGTGACGACGGTCAGCGGAGCAGCGAGCAGGGACATCGCCTCGCGGAAGGTGTCGCCGTCCACGGGGGTCGATGTGTGCTGGGCCATTACGGTCACGATTTCCTCAGTGTGTCGGTGCGGAGACGGCGTGGACGGGGTCCGGTTCGGGTGTGAGGGCGGATCCGGACGCCTCCACGGATCCGGACGCCTCTACGGATTCGGACGCCTCCTTGGCCGCGACGGCCCGCCGGAAGCTCCGGATGGTCAGCGGCAGCGCGACGGCCCCGAACGCGCCGAGCAGTACCGCGAGCCCGGCCACCAGCCGCTGCGGGCCGATGGCGGCGCCCACGCTGCTGATGAGCAGCCCGCCGATCGGGTAGGAGAGCAGTCCGATGAGGAAGAACGGCCCCATCACCTTGCCCAGGTGCTGCTGCGGGATGACCTTGACCCGCTCCGTCCGGTTGAACACGTTGAAGTAGGCGACGCCGCAGAGCGCGGCCACGAACGCCGGGGCGTACACCGCGAACGACGGGGCGAGCCCGAGGACGAGCAGGCAGGCGCACAGCGTGGTGTAGCCGACCACCCCGAGCAGCCACACGCCGAACCGCTTCAGCAGCCGGGGCGTGATCAGCAGGTTGATCAGTCCGGTGATGCCGACCAGCATGTTCAGGAGCGCGAACGAGGACTCCGGGGCGTGGAACACGTCGGTGACCACGGCCGCGTTGGCGCCGAGCATCGTGGCGAAGACCAGGTTGATGGAGAAGTTCAGGCCGGCCAGCATGACCACCGGCCGGTTCCCGAGCAGCAGTTTCCAACCGAGGGCCAGGTCCCCGAGGTTGCCCCGTACGGTGCCGGCTCCGGCGGTACGGGTACCACGGGGCAGCTTGCGCCAGCAGGCCGCGGCGGCCAGGAACATCAGCGCCGCGATGCTGAGCAGCCAGATCTTGCCGACCACCATGACCGCCACGACCGCCAGCCCCGGCCCGAGCGCCATGGCGAGCAGCTCCATGTTCTGGAACAGGGCCTGGGTGCGCGGCAGGTCCTCCTCGGTCGCGAGCTGCGGCACGGTCTTCTCGATGGACATCCGTACGGGGGCGACCAGCGTGGCCAGCAGCGCACCGTTGACCACCAGGGCCCCGATCGTCCAGGACGGCACGGCCAGGCAGAGCACCACGGTCGAGCCGAGCAGGACGCCCCTCGCGGTGTTGGCGCGGGAGAACAGCCGGGTGCCGCCGTCACGGTCCGCCATCAGTCCGGCGAACGGATAGACCAGCAGGCAGGGCAGCCACTCCAGGGCGTAGGCGAGGCCGAGCATGGACACCTGGCCGGAGTCCTGGAAGATCAGCAGCGGAACGCTGAACAGGATGAGCTGCTCCGCCATCAGGCCGAACAGCACCCCGCCGGCGAACCGGGCCCGTTGCAGCCGTACCCCACTCATCGGGCGGCCACCGCGAACGGCTCGGCCACGGCCTGGTGCCCGGCCGCCTCCAGGTCGCGCACGAGCGGCAGCACGCCGGTGTAGAAGTGGCGCATCTCGTCGCGGGCGGGCCAGCCGGAGAAGATGAACTGGGTCACCCCGGCCGCCTTGTACGCCATGAGCTCGGCGGCGATCTCGGCATAGCTGCCGACCAGGCACAGGGCGGGCCCGCCGCGATGGGCGACCGCACCGGACCACAGGACCGGCGACATCCAGCCGTGCCCCGCCTCCTCGGCGAGCCGGAAGGAGTTCTTGACGGCCGCGGAGTCCGCGTCGGCCACGAACCGGGCCACGAAGGCCTTGTGGTTCTCGTCCGCGTCGCCCATCACCTCCGCGAGGTCGGCGAGCGCCTCCTCACGCGTCGGGCGGGCCAGCACCTGCATGCGCAGGCCGACGCCCACGCCCTTCTCCCGGAAGCGACCGGTGACCTCCGCGATGGCGGCGGGCGTGTCGCCGTACCGGAACCAGCAGTCGCCGTGGGTCAGCGCGGTCTGCTGGGCGACCTCGGAGGCACCGCTGACGTAGATCTCCGGCCGTCCGCCGTCCCAGAAGCCGAGGCCCAGCTGGGCGTCCTTGAGACGGTAGTGGTCGCCCTCGTACGTCAGCGGGGTCTCGCCGCGCCAGAAGCGGTGCAGTACGTCGAGGAACTCGCCCGCCCGCGCGTACCGGTCGTCGTGCGCCAGGAAGTCGCCGTAATAGGCCTGCTCCGCCGGGGATATCCCCGCGACCAGGTTGAGCGCGATGCGCCCCTCGGACATCCAGGAGACCGTGTTGACGAGCTGGGTGAAGAGCGTCGGAGAGAGCAGCCCGGGCCGGTAGGCAAGGATGAAGCGGACCTTCTCCGTCTCCCGTACCAGGGCCCCGAGCACGGGCAGCGGGTCGGGAAGGCTGTAGCTCTGGGCCATGAGCAGTGATTCCACGCCGAGGGCGTCGGCCTCCTGGGCGTACTCCACGGCACCGTCCAGGTCGAGCACGTCGGCCCGGTACTTCTCGGCCTTCTTCTTCTGCCCGCTGTCCAGGGACGAACCCCAGTGGATCCTGAGCTCGGTCATGCCGGTACTCCGTTCTGCTGCCCGAGGGCCTTGACACTGCTGCTGGTGGTGGTGCGGATGCGCAGGGACCGGAAGAGCTCCGCCATCCACTGCCGCGTCCGCTCGGGCGAGGCGGTGACCGCGATGCCGGCCAGTGCCGTCTCGTGGGCGCCGTAGGTGACGTGGCCGGGCAGCGGGGTGCCGGGCGCGAGCTCGTTCCAGGCGAGGGTCTCGGGAGCGGTACGGAAGGAATCGGCGCCGTCGAAGCCCTCGAACGCCTCGCCGGCCAGGTGGTGGCCGGGGTGGACGAACCAGCCGTACCAGGGGCGGTCCGCGGCGGGCGGGCCGGATTCCAGACCCGTGGCCTGCTCGCCGAGCAGGATCCGCAGCTCCACGGAGGGCAGGTGGATGCCGGTGGCCAGTTCGAAGACGGCGACGACATCGGCTCCGCCGACCCGGTTGCCGACCTCCAGGAACACCAGCTCGCCCTCGTGGACGATGGCCTCCAGGTGGAAGCTGCCGTCCTCGATGCGGACCGCGGCCAGTACGTCGGACACCCAGTCGTGCACCTCGGCGGGGCAGTCGATCTGGAACGAGCCCATCGGCAGACCCTGTGCGTAGGCCAGGCAGGTACCCAGGTACTCGCTGGCGCTCAGCGCGAGCACCTTGCCGTCCTCGACGAGTCCGTCGTAGTGGCGGACCGGTCCCTCCAGGAACTCCTCGACCTCGAAGGCGGCGATGGCCTCGTCGCGGTCCGCCGCGTCGAGCTCGGCGACGGCGCTGCGCCGTCCGGCGACCGCCTCGTGGGCTTCGGCGGCGCTTGCGAACACCGTGACGTCGACGCTGGAGGCGCCCCGGTGCGGCTTGAGCACCGTCGCCCCCGTCCAGGGTGCGGCGCCGCCGCCCTCCACGAAGGAGGCGAGCGGCAGGAAGCGGGGTGCGCGCAGGCCCGCGTCGACGACGGCCTGCTTCATGAGGACCTTGTCGCGGGAGAGGGTGACCTGTTCGACCGGGGCGCCGGGCACCCCGTACCGCTCGCGGAGCCGGGCCGCGTCGAGGAGTTCGTACTCGGAGAGCGAGATGATCCGGTCGAAGGTGCGTCCGGCGCCGTCCAGCCACGCGGCCGCCTCGTCGAACGTCGCGCTCTCGCCCGGCCGTTCGGCTCGTTCGCAGTTCAGGTCCGCGGGCAGCGTGTCGAGTGCGGCCCTGGTGCCGAGGTAGGTGACCCGGTGTCGGTCGTGATCGATGCCCCGGGCGTATTCGATCTTGGCATAGGGGATGCGGTGCAGGATCAGGATGTCCATCAGCATGCTTCCAGTTCGGTGGCGGGATCGCGGAGGAAGGTCCGGTCCTGGCGGCTCGCGTCCAGGGCGGCCGGCCAGGCCTCGCGCAGGATCCGCACCACGTCCCGTACGTCGACCCGGTCGGTGTGCAGGGTCAGGCAGCCCTGGGCGGCGAAGTCCGCGTTGTCGCGCGGAACGGCGTGCAGGACGCGCCGCTCGGTGACCAGCCAGTTGAAGTCACGGGCCTTCAGCTCGCCCGCGCGCAGTCCCAGCGCCCCGGCGGTGGCGGCCAGCGCGTCCTCGAACGGGGTGGCGCCGGGCCTCAGGTCGTCCGGGGTGAACAGCTGGTCACAGGTGACGCCCAGCATCACCGTGGCGGCCGAGCACGACGGTTCGGGCAGGGCGCTCGGGGCGTCCTCGCCGAACGCCGAGTCCACCCAGGCGTGGTAGAGGTCGATCCCGTAGACCCAGCGCGCCAGCGACCAGATCTTCATCCCGGCCGGGCGCCGGTTGGGTTCGACGACCGCCGCGTACCGGTCGTCGTCGCTCAGCTTGATCTCGTTGTGGAACGGTCCGTCGCACTGGCCGACCAGCACATTGGCCTGGCGGCCGGCCCGCTCCACGGAGGCCCGGCCCGCCTCGGTGAGCCGGGCCGGCAGCACCTGGGCGAATTCGACCGGGTAGCGGCCGGCGGCGCTCAGCTTCTCCGTGACGAACCACAGGTGGCCCAGGCCGTCGTAGGAGTACTCGCGCTCGTAGGGGATGATCTGCTCGCAGATCACTCCGTCGGCCAGGTACGGCAGCACTTCCTCGAAGGCCGCGCCCAGGTCGTCGCCGGACCGGACGAGGACCACCCCGCGGTTGTTCCCCTCCTTGGTGGGCTTGACCACGAAGCCGTCCGGGTGGCGCAGGGCGAACTCGCGCAGGTCGTCCATGGACGTGATGCGGGCGAACCCGGGCACCAGGACGCGCTGCGCGGCCAACTGCTGCCGTATCTCGTCCTCGGCCCGCCGGTACGCCAGCTTGCAGAACGCGCCCTCGGCCAGCTCCGGCGAGTCCACCGTCAGGCCGAGGCGCCGCAGCAGCTCGGCGCCGCTGCGCACCGCGTTGTCCGAGAAGACGATCCCCGCGGCGAACTCGCCGCGGCGGGGGCCGAGCAGCTTCTCGCCGGCCTCGACGAAGTCGGGGTGGAGCGGGTCGAGGTCGATCACCTCGTCGCAGATCAGGCGGTCCGCGTCGGTGGGGCGGGCGCGGACCAGCGTGACCAGGACACCGTGCGCCTGGTACGCGTAGTCCCGCATGCGGCGGACGTCTTCGATGCGGCTGAGGTTGTAGTCGACCATCAAGAACCGCGCGGGGCCCTTCGGCATCGTGCTCTCCTGCCTGCCGGCGGTGTGCCGGACGTTCACGTCTCGTAGTGGACTTCGATGGCGTTCTGGGACGCCCGCATGAGCTCGGGGAGCACGCGCTCCCGGTCGTCGAGGGCGATGCTCCACAACAGCTGGCCGAGGAAGACCTCGCGCACGTCGGATTCGATCCGGTCACCCGCGTTGAGGAGGATCTGCGTGACGACGGGTTGTGCGGGCAGGTCGGTGCCGAGGCCGATCCGGGCGATCCGGCCCCGCTCGGCGAAGAACACGCGGAAGAAGGTCGCGCGGGTGGCGGGCGGGACGCCGTCCGGGGCGTACGAGATCTCCGCGAGCCGGCCGGTGTAACGGTCGAGGGCGGCCGGGTCGGGATCGCCGGCGGCCAGCAGCAGGTCGATCCACAGGCCGAGCAGGTCGTCCGTGCCGTTGAGCGCCTTCACGCTGTGCGAGATCAGGCTGCCGCCGACCCGCGGGTTGGCCTCGATCAGCTCCCACCGTCCCTCGTGGTGGCGGGCCTCGATGTGGAAGCAGCCCCAGCGCAGACCGAGGTGGGCGAGGAGATCGAGCACCCAGGCGAGGCCCCCGGCCAGTTCCGCCGCGCCGATCGACTCGGGCGGGCTGACGCAGGCGTTCTCCAGGACCGCTCCGGCGGTCTCGGTGACCTCGCACTTCTCGTGCACCGCGACCACGCGCGCGGTTCCGTCGGCGGCGAGCACCTCGAAACTGAACTCGCGGCCCGGCAGGTAGTCCTCGACGAGGAACGGTACGTCCGCCCCGAACGCCGAGGCGTAGACCGGGTCCTGGCGTGCTTCCTCGGCGATCCGCTCGATGTCCGCCCAGGTGGTGTCGGCGGTGAGCGGGAAGGTACCGAACGACGCGATGCCGCTGACCGGCTTCACGAAGTGGCGTCGGCCGCCGGCCTGGTGGGCGGCGAGCGACTCGGGGGTGAGCGCGGCGGCCCGGGCGCGGCTGAGTCCGGCGTCCGCGAGGCCGTTGCGCAGGGCCAGTTTGTCGCGCAGGGCGAGGACCTGGCTCTCCGCCAAGTCGGGCAGTTCCAGGAGGGAGTTGGCGTGCGCCATCAGATGGCGGTAGCCCTCCCAGACGGTGATGCAGCCGCGGACGCGCTCACCGCGGCGGCGCAGCTCGGCGAGGTGCTCCTCGACATCGGCGCGGGTCAGCACGTGGTGGTCGGTCGACCTCACGTCGTACGCCTTCGCGGCCAAGTCGTCGAGGCGCTGCGGCAGATGCTCGGGCAGCGGCAGCGATGTCAGTACGAACGCTTTGATCCGCCGGGCGCCGAGCGTGCCGATCAGGTCTTCCAGGAAGGAGAACCCGACATGGCTGAGCAGGAGGACACCCCCTTCGTCGGCGGTTTCGTCCTCAGCGGCGGTGGGGTGGCTCACCTGGCCGTCCTTTCGGGATGGGTGGTGGACCCGTGGGGACACGGCGAGCGGCAGGGGACTCCGCCCGCCGTGTCCCGGTGGGGCCGACGTCAGACGGCTACGGGCTCCGCGGCCTGCTCCGCGCCGAGGATCGTGTCCTCGTAGAGCTCCTTGTAGTACAGGGCCAGGATCGACTGGTGCTCCTGCAGGTAGGTGCGCAGCGAGGCGATGTCCTCGTCGCTGCGGATCAGGAAGCGCAGCGCGGCCCAGACCTCGCCCGGGTGGTCGTCGTTGATGTCGGTGTGCGAGTGGCTGATCTGGCCGCCCAGGTTGCCCTCGCCGACGGACTCCTTGAGCGCGACGAGCTTGCGCGGCTCCAGCTTCACGTTCACGTACTCCACCAGGTAGGAGTAGGCGACGACGCCGAGCGGGCCCTCGTGGTCGAGCAGGTAGGAGAAGTAGCCGGTGAGCAGCTTCGTCGACAGGTACGGCTCGGTGGCGAGGAACTCCTCGCGGGAGACGCCCACCTTGGCGAGGTCGTCGATGAAGAGCTCGTCGTGGAGCATCTCCTCCTGCTCGTAGTTGGCCCAGATCTGCGCCGCCTCGGGGCTGCGCTTGGCGATCTCGGACAGCGCCTTCGACTCGGCGACGCGCAGCAGGCGGATGCGCCACGCCGTCTCGATCAGGTGGCGCTTGTAGTACGCCGAGTCGACGTTCTTGCCTTCGAGGTGGGCGGCGTGCGGTACGGTCGCGTACCAGTCCTGGACCTGCTGGTCGATCTGCAGGTCGATGTCGGCGCGCAGCTGCGCGGAGCCCGCGGCGTTCAGGAACGGGATGCGGTTCTCGTAACCTACGTTGACAACACGGTTCGTCATGGGGATGGCTGTTCCTTCTGTTGTGTGCGGGTTGTGTGTGGTGGGGCTAGTTGTCCGCGACGCGCAGGGTCGCTGTATCCAGGAGCCGACACTGGCAAGCCAGGCGGTAGCCGCCGCCGGACTTGCCGAGGTCCTCCAGGAAGTCGAGTTCGTCGAGGTCGGGTTCGCCCAGGGCCGTGGCGCCTTCGAGGACCTCGACCACGCAGGAGCCGCACGCCCCCGACCGGCAGCCGAAGGGGATGACCCGCTGCTGTATCTCGTATTCGAGGTCGGTGAGGCGGGATCCCGCGGGCAGCATGACCTCCAGGCCCTGCGGCTGCAGCGTGAGCTTCTTGAGGATCATCGGAGTTCGGGCTTCCTAGGCGTTCGTCGACCGCCGGTCGCTCACCCCGCTGCCGGCACGCCGGACGGGAGGAGAATCGGGGACGGGGGCGGAGTGAGATCGGAGGAGTGTTCGGGGGCGAGGCGGGTGCCCGGGCGCAGAACCACGGCGGCGTGGTTGACCGCGGCGGCGGCCTCGCCGAAGCCGACGGAGATCAGGGGGACGCGGCCGGGGTAGGTGCAGCCGTCGCCGGCGGCGTACACCCCGGGCAGGCTGGTGCGCATGGCCTGGTCGACGGAGATCTGCCGGTTCTCCAGGGCCAGTCCCCAGTCGGCGATCGGCCCGAGCCGGCTGGTGAAGCCGAGCGCGGCGACCAGGGCCTGGGCGGGCCGCTCCAGGACGGTGTCCCCCGCGGTGATCTCCACGCGCTCCAGGCGTCCGCTGCCGTGGCAGGAGGTGACCTGGGCGTCGGTGACGAGCTCCACAGGTGCTTCGTAGAGCTGCTTGACGCTGTACTCATGGGCGCGGAAGGCGCCCCTGCGGTGTACGAGGGTGACGCTGCGGGCCCGCGGTGCGAGGGCGAGCGCCCAGTCGACCGCGCTGTCGCCGCCGCCGACGATGACCACGTCCTGGTCCCGGTGATCGTCCAGGCGGGCCACGTGGTAGGCGACGCCCCGGCCCTCGTAGGGGACGGCGCACGCCAGGGTGCGAGGGCTGAAGGTGCCCAGGCCCGCGGTGATCACCACGGCCCCGGTTCGTATCAGGAGGCCGGCATCCGTGCCGACCAGCCAGACGTCACCGTCCCGGGTCAAGGTGGTGGCGGTCTGCCCGAGCAGATGGCGCGGCCCGAACGGGGCGGCCTGCGCGAGCAGGTTGTCGACGAGGTCGCGGCCCTTGATGGCCGGGTGCCCCGCGACGTCGTACAGGAACTTCTCCGGGTAGAGCGCGGCGACCTGCCCGCCGGGGTGGGCGAGCGTGTCGACGACGGTGGTGCTCAGGCCGCGGAATCCGGCGTAGTAGGCGGCGTACAGGCCGGCCGGTCCGGCGCCGATGACGGTGATGTCGCTCGTGTGGTCCGGGGTGGCTGCCAGGGTGGTCATCTCAGTCCTTCTCGCGTACGCGGGCCTCGCGCAGGGCGAGCAGCTGGTGGAGGAATCCGTGGAGCGGAACGGGGATGCCGGCCTGCGCGGCGAGCCGTACGACCGCTCCGGTCCAGGCATCGAGTTCGGAGGGCCGGCCGCCGGCGATGTCGCGGTGCAGCGAGGAGGTTGCCGCAGCGGGCTGGCGGTCGACGAAGGCGAGGGTGTCCTCCACGATCCCGGTGGGCAGTCGGATGCCGTGCGCCTCGGCGACCCGCAGGACTTCCGCCATGCCGTCGGTGAGCAGCTGCCGGGTGCCGGGGCGGGTACGCAGCTCACCGATGGTCGCGTCGGTGGCCGCGCCGAGTCCGCCGAAGGGCACGACGAACAGGAGCTTCGCCCACAGCTGCGACCAGACGTCGGCGGGCACGGTCACGGGTACACCCGCCTGCGTGAAGACTTCGCGCAGGCGCCGTACCCGCTCGCTGTCCCGGTTGTCCCACTCGCCGAACGCGAGTGAGCCCTCGCCCCCGACGTGTCTGATCCGGCCGGGTCCGTCGAGCAGCGCGATGACTTTCGCGATGCCGGGCAGGACCGCGGCGCGGCCGACGGCCGCAGCGGTCTCCTCGGGTGCGGTGACACCGTTCTGGAGGGTCAGGACGGCGGTACCGGGCTTGACCAAGGGGGCCAGCAGCGGGAGCGCAGGGCCCAGCTGCCAGGTCTTCACGGCGAGCAGGACCAGGTCCACCGGGCCGGTCGAGGCGGTGTCCTCGGCGGCGGAGACCCGCGGCAACGTGAAGGTGCCGTCGGGTCCCGCCAGTGTCAGGCCGGACTCCCGCAGCGCCGCGAGGTGCGGGCCGCGCGCCACGAAATGCACCTCGTGGCCGGCTGCGGCGAGCCGCGCCCCGAAGTAGCCGCCAATGCCGCCGGAACCGATGACGGCCGCCTTGATACCGCTGCCCTGCCTGTTCATCAAAGCGTCCGTTCCCATCTTACTACCCTCTGGTATAGTCCAAACATTGCGGCTGCGCCCTGCTTTCGCGCATGCCGAATAGCGCAGAGTTAATCGCGTGCATTTATGACGCAACGGGGGCAGGTATCAGGTGGCCAGACATTCACGATCTGACGCGGCGTCAGATTTTTTGATGTGCTGTTGATTCCACGTTCCGCCGCGTCCCCCTGTGATGGGGGACACGGCTGCTCCCGCATTCCCCCCGATCAGACCGCCGGCGCGTGCCAGATGACGTCGTAGGCGACCGGGTTCGATACGGACGCCCTGGTCACGGCGGCGTCGCTGCCGGTGGTTGCCGCGAATCCAGCCAATGCGATCGCACCGGCGAGGGAAAGCGCGAGCAGGAATCCAGAAGTGATGCGAATGCGGGCCACGATGAAACAACTCCCCAAAATCTAACTTTGACTCAGAGGGCGTCACCCCTGCCCTCCGAGATCAGCTTGCCGGAGCACTGACCACAACGCCATCGCAACCCGATGGCGACAAGTTGCAGACGAGTTCCACTCACCCCCACCGGAAGTCGAGATCGTGAAGAATCCGGCAGAAGCGACATCTGAATCCTATAATCCGGACGATATTCCGGATTTTTGTGAACTGCATGTAACGCTCTACCGCATGGCTTTGGAGCGGGGAGTGATCCACCCCACTCTCGCCGCGCTGGACCTGGATCTGCCGGTGGAGGAGACCGAGGCGGCCATCGGCGACCTGCTCTCCCTCCACCTGCTGCGCCCCCGGCACTCCGGGAACCCCGGGAGCGACGGCATGCCCTCCGACAGCTCCGCCGGATACCTCGCCAGCAGTCCCGAGGTGGCGGTCACCCACCTCGTCGGGCCCATCGAGGCCGACATCAGGCAGCTGCGCCGACGGGCGGACCAGCTCAGCACCCATGTGATGACGCTGAAACCGGTCTTCGACGAGGCATGGCAGGGCCACTTCATGAAGGGCCCCGTCGAGTACCTCAACTCACTCGACGCCATCCGCACCGCGCTGGAGCGGATCTCGGCCTCGGCCCGGGTCGAGATCCTCGCCGCCCATCCCCAGGTGCCACCGCCGGAGGCGCTGGAGGACGGCTACGGGCGCACCGCGGATCCCGTCAGCCGGGGCATCCTGTGCCGCACCCTGTACCCGCACTCGGTTCTGTCCCACGGCTACATGCGCCAGCACCTGACCCGCATGAGCAAGCTGGGCGTGGAGTTCCGCACGGTCGGCCAGATCCCCGACCGCATCCTCCTGTTCGACGCGAGCACCGCGGTGATCTCCGATCCCGAGCAGCCGCGCGGCCAGGGCGCGCTCATCGTGCGCGACCCGTCGATGGTGCGCTACCTCTACCGCTCCTGGGAGAGCGTCTGGGACTCGGCCCGCCCCTTCGACGGCCCCGGAACGGACGTTTCGCAGAACTCGCCCAAGGACGAGCTGCGCCGCTCCATCCTGCGGCAGCTCGAAACGGGAATGAAGGACGAGATGTCCGCCCGCCGGCTGTCGATGTCCATCACCACCTACCGCCGCCACGTCACCGACCTGCTGGCCGAACTGAACGCCCAGAGCCGCTTCCAGGCCGGCAGCTACGCCCGCCGCGCGGGCTGGCTGGACGAATGAGCGACGGAACGAAAAAAGCCCCCTGACCTGTGTTTCCACAGGCCAGGGGGCTTTTTGAGAGTGGAGCCTAGGAGATTCGAACTCCTGACATCTGCCTTGCAAAGGCAGCGCTCTACCAACTGAGCTAAGGCCCCTCAACGCGGACACAGTCGTCCCCCGGGAGGGAGTGACCGTTCCGCAAGACAGAGTACCGGGTGTACCCCCTCATCTCGCAAAATGATAGGGACTCCCGCCCCACGACCACTCTCCGTAAGATGCTCGCGAGGTTCGCACCAGCGAAGGGGAGTAGTAAGAGTGGACGCAGTACAGCAAGAGGCCACGGCCAGAGCCCGGGAACTTCAGCGGAGTTGGTACGGGGAGCCGCTCGGAGCGCTCTTCCGCCGGCTCATAGATGACCTCGGCTTGAACCAGGCCCGCCTCGCTGCCGTCCTCGGGCTGTCGGCGCCGATGCTGTCCCAGCTGATGAGCGGGCAGCGGGCCAAGATCGGCAACCCGGCCGTGGTCCAGCGGGTCCAGGCTCTCCAGGACCTCGCGGGCCAGGTGGCCGACGGAAGCGTCAGCGCGGCGGAGGCGACCGACCGGATGGACGAGATCAAGAAGACCCAGGGAGGCTCCGTCCTCAGCAACAGCACCGGCCAGGCGGCCGGCGGTTCCGGCGCGCCCACCGTCAAGCGCGTGGTCCGGGAGATCCAATCGCTGCTGCGCTCGGTCTCCGCGGCCGGCGACATCATCGACGCGGCGAACACCCTCGCCCCCAGCCACCCGGAACTGGCAGAGTTCCTCCGGGTCTACGGAGCGGGTCGCACGTCCGACGCGGTCGCCCACTACGAGGCACACCAGAACTGACAGCGGAACTGACACGGGCGGCTGACGACGGGGGACGGGCGCGGCGATGGGTGAGGTCTTCGCGGGCCGGTACGAGCTGATCGATCCGATCGGGCGCGGCGGCGCCGGTGCCGTATGGCGGGCCTGGGATCACCGGCGCCGCCGGTACGTCGCCGCGAAGGTCCTCCTGCAGAGCGATGCCCACACCCTGCTGAGGTTCGTCCGTGAGCAGGCGCTGCGCATCGATCATCCGCACGTGCTGGCCCCGGCCAGCTGGGCGGCGGACGACGACAAGGTCCTGTTCACCATGGACCTCGTCGCCGGCGGTTCCCTCGCCCACGTGATCGGGGACTACGGGGCCCTGCCGCCCCGGTTCGTCTGCACGCTGCTCGACCAGCTCCTGTCGGGGCTGGCGGCGGTGCACGCGGAAGGCGTGGTCCACCGCGACATCAAACCGGCCAACATCCTGATGGAGGCCACTGGAACCGGGCGGCCGCACCTGCGGCTGTCCGACTTCGGCATCGCCATGCGCAAGGGCGAGCCCCGGCTGACCGAGACCGCCTTCGTGGTCGGCACCCCTGGCTATCTCGCGCCCGAGCAACTCCTCGGGTCCGAACCGGATTTCACCGCCGACCTGTTCGCCGTCGGGCTGGTCGGCCTGTATCTGCTGAGCGGCCGCAAGCCCGACTCCCAGGCCCTCGTGGGGCAGTTCCTCACCCACGGGACCCCCGGCGCGCCGGAAGGCGTCCCCGAGCCGCTGTGGGGCGTGTTGGCCGCCCTGCTTCAGCCGGACCCCCGGAGCAGGTTCAAGACGGCCACAGGGGCGCGCAAGGCCCTTGCCGAGGCCGTGGCGCTGCTGCCCTCGCCCGCCGCGGGCGAGGATCCGGTGGAGGTCTTCGACCAACTCGGCCCGGTCCCGGCCGATTTCACTCCGCGCAAGCTGCACGAAACGGCCCCCGCCCCGGCCTACGAGCCTTCGGAGACGGGCAGTTTCCACCTCCAGCCGCCGCTCCCCCGGCCGCCGCTCGCCCAGACGCCGCTCGCCCAGACGCCACTCCCCCAGACGCCGCTCCCTCAGCAACCCCTCCTCACCTCGGCCGCGTACCGCCAGCCGCCCGCGCAGCCCCGTACCGGCGGCGTCGCTCCGCCGTCCGCGAAGGTCTCCGCCGGGATCGTGTGCGCCGCGCTGCTCTGCTTCGCCGTCGGGATCTGGGCCCTGACCCAGCTGTAGGCACGGGGCCGGGCTCAGGCGGCCCGCCGCCTGGACAGCAGGACCCAGCCGCCGAGTACGAGCAGCAGCAGCGTCCCGGCTCCGAAGCCGGCGCCCGCGACCGTGCGCATCACCGACCGGTTCGCCGCGGCGGCCGCCGCCTCCACGGCCGTGGTGCCCTCCTTGGCGGCGGTCCGGTCCTCGGCCGCGACCCCGAAGCCGCCAACCGCGAGGCTTTCCGCGTAGGCGGGGGCCTTGCCCGCCCCGCCGATCAGGTCCAGGCGCAGGGTCAGCGGCACGGGCACCGCGTCCTCGGTGAACTCCCCGACCTTTCCACCCATGGTCACGGTGACGTAGTACCAGCCGGCCATCCGGACGGGCTCCACGTTCCGGTTGCTGGAGAAGCGGTTCTCGTACGCCACCGGCGCCGTCCTCGGCAGGGAAACGCCCGCCTGCTTGCCGTCGTAGGAGGCGTCCTTGTAGTCGACCAGGGCCCGGTAGGGGCTGTAGAGCGAGACGGTGAGCCCGTCCGAGGCCGAGCCGTACTCCTTCGTCCGCCGGGCGGCGGAGAGTTCGGCGCCGAGGCCGAGCTGCTGTCCCCAGTCGAGCGGCACCCGGTAGTAGCGGGTCTGGCCGGGCCGCAGGCTGTCGCTCCACACCCCGGCGCCCAGGGCGCGCGCGTCGTTGAACCCGGTGCCGCCGGCCCGCGGCGCCGGATCGGTGCCCGGCAGGGTCGGGGAGGCCGAGGGCCAGACGCTGGGCGCGGTGGTGGGCGCGCTGCCCGAGGCGAGGCCCGGTTCGCGCTGGACCCGGAGCTCCAGCGGCCAGGCGGCCGGGTTCCCGTCCTTGGGCGCCGTGCGGGTCACCTTGGCGTAGTAGACCCCGGCGCCCTGGCAGTCGGCGTCCTCCTGCAGTTTGCGGGCCCCCACCGCGCTGATGGGGACGGGGTCGTAGCCGAAGGCGGCCCGGCCGGTGCCGCCGCTGCCGCACGCGCGGCTGTCCGGGGACATGACCTCCACCTCCACCCCGTCGCCGTAGCCGACCTTGGCGTCCGAAGGGGGCCGCAGGACGGCGGAGACGTACACGGAGGAACGGTCGTCGAGGTTGAGCCGGTAGAAGCGCTCCCCGGGCGCGAGCGAGTCCTCGTAGAGCGATCCGGCCTCCAGCAGCGGGGCACCGGCGCTGGAGGGCTTCCCCTCCACGGCCTTCGCCCCGTCGGCGCTCCGGTAGACCGGCACCGGGCCACCTGCCGGGGCCCCGCCCCCGGTCCCCGCCGAGGGCCCGGCCACGGCCGCGGGCGCGGCCACCAGCCCGAGGACCACCACCCCGACCGAAAGCCCCGCCGAGAGCCCCGCCGCACGCCCGGCCGACACCCAGCCCACCCCAGGCAGAAGTCCCCGTACCCGCCCCATCACGCCCACCCACCCCGAATTTGCCAGCGCAAGCCAAAATTTTGCATACCGCAAGTTTTTGTCACAGAGCAGCACAAAGCCCCGACCGCAGCGGCAGTCGGGGCTCTGGGATCAACCTTGGGTCTCACACACCGGAACCAGAAGGCACGGAGTCAGTTGCCTCCGTCCACAGGTCCTGCTCGGCGCGGTCCGCCTGGATCTGGCGGTACACGAGGAGCCCGCCGATGGCGGCCAGTGCGACCAGGAGCAGCTTCTTCACCGCGCGACCTCGTCTTTCGTTGACGTAGGGGACTTCTGGCGCCCAACAATACACACCGACCGATACCGATCGGTGACCTGCCGGCCCACCAAACAATCCGCCAACTGGCCCTACGACAAAGACCCCCAGGCCATGGGCCTGGGGGTCTTCGACACTGTGGGGCTAACAGGATTTGAACCTGTGGCCTCATCCTTATCAGGGATGCGCTCTAACCAACTGAGCTATAGCCCCATCCGCGCTGCGCGCTGACTTCTGAAGGTTAGCGCACAGACCCGGTGACTCCAAAATCGATGGCGGCGACCCGTCTGCGCAGGTCATCCGCCTCCTCCCTGGAGGGTCTACTCGTCCTCGGCGAGCGTCAGCTCCACACCGCCGACGAACCCCGCCGACAGGTTGTAGATGAACGAGCCGAGCGTCGCCAGCGCCGTCATGAGCACCACGTCGATGACCGAGATCACCGAGGTGAAGATCAGAACGCGCGGCAGCGACAGGAACGACTGGAGGTCGAAGCCGTTGCTCTCGTTCGAGCCGGTCGCCTCGCTGATCGTGCCGCCGACGCTGGAGAAGATCCCCATGGCGTTCATGACCATCCACAGCACCACCGACGCCACGATCGTGCAGACGCCCAGCGCGATGGACAGCAGGAAGCTGACCTTCATCACCGACCACGGGTCGGCCTTGGCCACCCTGAGCCGCGCCTTGCGCGTCCTGGGCGCCGTACGGGTCCCAGGGCGCGGCTTGCGCTGCGCCGCCGGCTCACCGGCGCCGCGGGGCGCCCCGGCACCGGCGGGCGCGCCCGTGGGCGCCGGGTAGGCCTGCGGCGGGTGATAGGGCTGATGCGGCTGCTGCTGGCCGGCCTGCGTCTGAGGCGACTGAGGCGGCTGCGGTCCTCGGGTTTCCGTCACGGTTCCCCCCTGGGAGTCCGCGGCGGGGCCACGGGCACCGTTGGCTCCAGTCTTGGACGGTCCGGCGCCCGTGGCTCCACTCACGCTTACTCCTCGTGCTCCCCAGCCGAAGGCTCCGTGCCCTCGGCGGCCTCGGCTGCCTGTCCTTCGACGGCCGCCTCGGTCCCGATCTCGGTCTCGTTCTCGCTGTCGTTCTCGCTGTCGTCGACCTCGTCAGCATCCTGACCGGCCTCCGCGTTGCGGGCGATACCTACGACGGCATCCCGCTTGCCCAGGTTGATCAGCTGGACGCCCATGGTGTCACGGCCGGTCTCCCGAACTTCGTTGACGCGCGTACGAATCACACCACCGCCGAGCGTGATGGCGAGAATCTCGTCCGTTTCGTCGACCACCAGAGCACCGACGAGCGAGCCCCGGTCCTCCACGATCTTGGCGGCCTTGATGCCCAGGCCGCCACGGCCCTGGACGCGGTACTCGTTCACCGGCGTCCGCTTGGCGTAGCCGCCGTTGGTCGCGGTGAAGACGAACGTACCGGGCCGGACCACGCTCATGGAGAGCAGTTCGTCACCCTCGCGGAAACTCATGCCCTTCACGCCCGAGGTGGCGCGGCCCATCGGGCGCAGCGCGTCGTCGGTCGCGGTGAAGCGGATCGACTGCGCCTTCTTGCTGATGAGCAGCAGGTCGTCCTCGGCGGACACCAGCTCCGCGCCGATCAGCTCGTCGTCGCTGCCGTCCTCCGTCTCCCGGAGGTTGATGGCGATGACACCACCCGAACGGGGCGAGTCGTAGTCCTTGAGCGCCGTCTTCTTCACCAGGCCGCCCTTGGTGGCCAGGATCAGGTAGGGCGCGGCCTCGTAGTCGCGGATCGCGAGGATCTGGGCGATCTTCTCGTCCGGCTGGAAGGCCAGCAGGTTGGCCACGTGCTGCCCGCGCGCGTCGCGTCCGGCGTCCGGGAGCTCGTACGCCTTGGACCGGTAGACGCGGCCCTTGTTCGTGAAGAACAGCAGCCAGTGGTGCGTGGTGGACACGAAGAAGTGGTCGACCAGGTCGTCCTGCTTCAGCTTCGTGCCGCGCACGCCCTTGCCGCCGCGCTTCTGCGAGCGGTAGTCCTCGGTCTTGGTGCGCTTGACGTACCCGCCGTGGGTGATCGTGACGACGATGTCCTCTTCGGCGATCAGGTCCTCGATGGACATGTCACCGTCGAAGGGCACCAGCTTGGAGCGCCGGTCGTCGCCGAACTTCTCGACGATGGCGGCCAGTTCCTCGCTGACGATCTGCCGCTGGCGCTCTTCCGAGGCCAGGATGGCGTTGTACTCGTTGATCTTGGCCTGGAGCTCGTCGTGCTCGGCGACGATCTTCTGCCGCTCCAGGGCCGCGAGGCGGCGGAGCTGCATCTCCAGGATCGCGTTCGCCTGGATCTCGTCGATCGACAGCAGGCCCATCAGGCCCTCGCGGGCGATCTCGACCGTGTTGCTGCGCCGGATGAGGGCGATGACCTCGTCGATCGCGTCCAGCGCCTTGAGCAGACCGCGCAGGATGTGGGCGCGCTCCTCCGCCTTGCGCAGGCGGAAGCGCGTGCGCCGGACGATGACCTCGATCTGGTGCTGCACCCAGTGGCGGATGAACGCGTCGATCGACAGCGTGCGCGGCACGCCGTCCACCAGCGCCAGCATGTTCGCGCCGAAGTTCGTCTGCAGGTCGGTGTGCTTGTAGAGGTTGTTCAGCACGACCTTGGCGACGGCGTCCCGCTTGAGGACGATCACCAGGCGCTGGCCGGTCCGCGAAGAGGTCTCGTCGCGGACGTCGGCGATGCCGCCGACCTTGCCGTCCTTGACCAGGTCGGCGATCTTCTGCGCCAGGTTGTCGGGGTTGGTCTGGTACGGAAGCTCCGTGACCACCAGGCACTGGCGGTTCTGGATCTCCTCGACCTCCACCACCGCGCGCATGGTGATCGAGCCGCGCCCGGTCCGGTACGCCTCCTCGATGCCCTTGCGTCCCACGACCAGGGCGCCCGACGGGAAGTCCGGGCCCTTGATCCGCTCGATGAGCGCGTCCTGGAGCTCCTCGTGCGAGGCCTCCGGGTGCTCCAGCGCCCACTGGGCGCCGGCCGCGACCTCGCGCAGGTTGTGCGGCGGGATGTTGGTGGCCATGCCGACCGCGATACCGGCGGAGCCGTTGATCAGCAGGTTCGGGAAGCGCGCCGGCAGGACCGTCGGCTCCTGGTTGCGGCCGTCGTAGTTGTCCGTGAAGTCGACGGTCTCCTCGTCGATGTCCCGGAGCATCTCCATGGCCAGCGGCATGAGCTTGCACTCGGTGTAGCGCATCGCGGCGGCCGGGTCGTTGCCCGGGGAGCCGAAGTTGCCGTTGGAGTCCACCAGCGGCATGCGCAGCGACCACGGCTGGGCCAGGCGGACCAGGGCGTCGTAGATCGAGCTGTCACCGTGCGGGTGGTAGGTGCCCATGACGTCGCCGACGACGCGGGCGCACTTGTAGAAGCCCTTCTCGGGCCGGTAGCCGCCGTCGTACATCGCGTACAGCACGCGGCGGTGGACCGGCTTGAGGCCGTCCCGTACGTCGGGCAGCGCGCGGGAGACGATGACGGACATCGCGTAGTCGAGATAGGAGCGCTGCATCTCGGTTTCGAGCCCGACGGGCTCGATGCGCATGACGGGCTGCTCCTCCGCGGGGTTCTCCGCAGTGGGGGTGATTTCGTCGGCCATTGCTGGTCAGAAGTCCTTTCAGGCGGTCAGCTGAGCCGACTCAGATGTCGAGGAAGCGAACGTCCTTGGCGTTGCGCTGGATGAAGGAGCGCCGGGCTTCGACGTCCTCACCCATCAGCACCGAGAACAGGTCGTCGGCCTGCGCGGCGTCGTCCAGGGTGACCTGGCCGAGCACGCGGTGGTCCACGTCCATGGTGGTGACGCGCAGTTCCTCGGCGTTCATCTCGCCCAGACCCTTGAAGCGCTGGATCGAGTCTTCCTTGATCCGCTTGCCCTGCCCCTTGCCGAGCTCGACCAGGGCGTCGCGCTCGCGGTCCGAGTACGCGTACTCGAAGTCGTCGCGACCCCACTTGATCTTGTACAGCGGCGGGCGCGAGAGGTAGACGTGCCCGGCCTCGACCAGCGGCCGCATGAAGCGGAACAGGAAGGTCAGCAGCAGGGTGTTGATGTGCTGGCCGTCGACGTCGGCGTCGGCCATCAGGATGATCTTGTGATAGCGGAGCTTCTCGATGTCGAAGTCCTCGTGCACACCGGTGCCGAAGGCGCTGATCAGCGCCTGGACCTCGGTGTTCTGGAGGATCTTGTCGATCCGCGCCTTCTCGACGTTCAGGATCTTGCCGCGGATGGGCAGGATCGCCTGGTACATCGGGTTGCGGCCGGACTTGGCCGAGCCGCCGGCCGAGTCGCCCTCGACGATGAAGATCTCGCACTTGGTCGGGTCGTTCGACTGACAGTCGGACAGCTTGCCCGGCAGCGAAGCGCTCTCCAGCAGACCCTTGCGGCGGGTGAGGTCGCGGGCCTTGCGGGCCGCGACGCGCGCCGTGGCCGCGTTGATCGACTTGCGGATGATGTCCGCGGCCTCGTTCGGGTTCCGGTCGAACCAGTCGTTGAGGTGCTCGTGGACGACCTTCTGCACGAAGGTCTTGGCCTCCGTGTTGCCCAGCTTGGTCTTCGTCTGGCCCTCGAACTGCGGCTCGCCCAGCTTGATCGAGATGATCGCGGTCAGACCCTCGCGGATGTCCTCGCCGGCCAGGTTGTCGTCCTTCTCGCGAAGGAACTTCTTCTCGCGCGCGTAGCGGTTCACCAGACCCGTCATCGCGGCGCGGAAGCCCTCTTCGTGGGTGCCGCCCTCGTGCGTGTGGATCGTGTTCGCGAAGGAGTAGACGCCCTCGGTGTACTGCGAGTTCCACTGCATCGCGATCTCGACCGAGAGCAGGCGCTCCTTGTCCTCGGCCTCGACGTCGATGACGGTCGGGTGGATCAGCTCGCCCTTGCGCGCGTTCAGGTGCTTCACGAAGTCGACGATGCCGCCCTCGTAGTGGTACTTGACCGTGCGCGGCTGGTCGTCGTCGGTGGTCTCGGCCGTCTCCGAGCCCACCGTCGCCTTGGCCGACTCGCGCTCGTCCGTCAGGGAGAGGGTCAGGCCCTTGTTGAGGAAGGCCATCTCCTGGAAGCGGCGCGCCAGCGTCTCGAAGGAGTACTCGGTCGTCTCGAAGATGTCGGGGTCGGCCCAGAACGTCACCGTGGTGCCGGTCTCGGTCGTCTCCTCGTTCTTGGCGAGGGGCGCCGTCGGGACACCGAGCTTGTAGTCCTGGGTCCAGCGGTAGCCGTCCGTCTTGACCTCGACCGCGACCTTGGTCGACAGGGCGTTCACGACGGAGACACCGACGCCGTGCAGACCGCCGGAGACGGCGTAGCCGCCGCCGCCGAACTTGCCGCCCGCGTGCAGGACCGTGAGCACGACCTCGACGGCCGGCTTGCCCTCGGACTTCACGATGCCGACCGGGATGCCCCGGCCGTTGTCGACGACGCGCACGCCGCCGTCCGCCAGGATCGTCACGTCGATGGTGTCCGCGTGCCCGGCCATGGCCTCGTCGACGGAGTTGTCGACGACCTCTTGTACGAGGTGGTGCAGGCCGCGCTCACCGGTGGAGCCGATGTACATACCGGGCCGCTTGCGGACCGCGTCCAGGCCCTCCAGGACCTGGATGGCACCTGCGTCGTATGCCTTGTCCTCACCGTTCCCGGCTGCGGACTCGTTCTTCTCGTTGGGGTTGCCCGAATCGGCCACGAAGCGCCCTTTCTGGCACAGCACAGGCCGTACTCCGGGGCCAGCAGGCATGCAAGCAGGAGCGGCTGCGTCGATCTGCGTTGTCAGCGGTGGTCAGCTTTACTCAACTGGATCCCGCGCGGGCGCGGGATTCTTGTTCAGTCTACCGGTACCACCGACACGAATGGGGGTTTGCCGGTACCTGAGTCCTCATGTGCCGCCCCGAAACTCCTCTCTCCGACTCCCCATATCAGGGGAGGGGCCCTAAGAGGCTCACACGGGCATTGAGCGCTTCGGGCTGTCAACCTCCCGCTACCGTGAGGGACACCACCCGCGCAGCCGTGCGCGACGGGCCCCCGGCCGGTGCCGTGGACCGCTTTGCGGGGCCTCGCGCGGGCATCCGGACAGGGCCCGGCGCGTGCTCGCGTACGGGGCCTCGCGCGGGCTCCCGTACGCCCGCTCGCGCGGCATCCGTACGGGGCCTCGCGGGCTCACCCGTAGGTGTCCCCCGGGCCCGTGCTCCCCGGCGCCCGCAACGGCCCGTACCGCTTCGGCCCGCCGCCCGGACCGTGGACCTTGATCAGCCGGACCGTGCCCTGCCCCAGGTCCGTGTTGAGCCGCGCCACCAACTGCGGAGCCAGCAGCTTCAGCTGCGCCGCCCACGCCGAGGAGTCGCAGCGGACCACCAACTCGCGGTCCTCGTACCGGTCCGGCACGCAGTGCGCCGCGATGTCCTGACCGACGATCTCCGGCCAGCGCTCCATCACGCCCGCCACCGCCATCGGCATCTCCCAGCCGCGCTCCGTCCGCAGCCGGTCCAGCGCCGCCATCAGCGGCATCGGGTCCCGGCCGTCGGCTCGGGCACCCGAGCGCAGGCCCGGCTGGTACTGGCGCTTCTTGCCCGTCGCCGCGCTGCCCCTGGCGCGCGCCTGCTCCCGGGCCGCCGCCAGCGCCTGGCGGGCCAGGTCGACGCCGGAGGGCTCGGGCACCTTGCGCGCGGGCTCCTGGGCGTCCTGCGGGCCGCCGGGGCCGCCTCGGCTCCGTCCGCTCTCACTGCGCTTGCCTTCGCTGGGCCTGTCTTGGCTTCGCCTGTCTTCGTTCACAGCCGGGTCACCTCACCGCCGGACACCGCGAACCGCGTTCCGACCAGCACCCCCGGGACGTCGTCGTCGACCGCCGCCGTCACCAGCACCTGCTCGCCCTGCGCCACCAGCTCCGCCAGCCGTTCCCGGCGCCGCGCGTCCAGCTCCGCGAACACGTCGTCGAGGATCAGCACCGGCTCGCTGCCCTCGGAGCGCAGCAGCTCGTAGGAGGCCAGCCGCAGCGCCAGCGCGTACGACCAGGACTCGCCGTGGCTCGCGTACCCCTTGGCCGGCAGCTCGCCCAGGCGCAGCAGCGCGTCGTCGCGGTGCGGGCCGACCAGGGTCACACCGCGCTCGATCTCCTGCTTGCGGACGTCGGCCATCGCGGCGAGCAGTACCTCGTAGAGCGCCTCGCGGGTGCGGGCCCCGCCGCCGTCCACGGCCTCGCCCGCCTCGCCGGCCGCCGAGGACTTGTACGTCAGGCCGATCGGGCCGCCGCCGGGCGCGAGCTGCTCGTAGGCCTTGTCGGCCAGCGGCAGCAGGGTCGCGATCAGGTCGAGCCGCTGGGCCAGCAGCTCCGCGCCCGTGCGCGCCAGGTGCTGGTCCCAGACGTCGAGCGTGGACAGGTCCATCGAGCGGCCGCCGTGCCGGCGGGCCATCGCGGCCGACTTCAGCAGGGTGTTGCGCTGCTTGAGCACCCGCTCGTAGTCCGAGCGCACCGCCGCCATGCGCGGGGAGCGTGCCGTCACGAGCTCGTCGAGGAAGCGGCGCCGCTCTCCCGGATCGCCCTTGACCAGGGCCAGGTCCTCGGGGGCGAACAGCACCGTGCGGACGATGCCCAGCACGTCCCGGGGCCTGACCTGCGAGGACCTGTTGATCCGGGCCCGGTTCGCGCGGCCGGGATTCAGCTCCAGTTCGACCAACTGCTGGCGCTCGCCCTGGGTGACGGCGGCCCGGATGACGGCCCGCTCGGCGCCCATCCGCACCAGCGGGGCGTCCGCGGAGACGCGGTGGCTGCCGAGGGTCGCGAGGTAGCCGATGGCCTCGACCAGGTTCGTCTTGCCCTGGCCGTTGGGGCCCACGAAAGCCGTGACGCCCGGGTCGAGGGGAACCTCTGCCCGGACGTACGAACGGAAGTCGGCCAACGAGAGATGCGAAACATGCATACGGCGCCGACCTCCCCCGGCTTCCTGCTGCTCTGCTCTGTGGAGCTGTGAAACCGGATCCACAGCACCCGCGGATGCTGTGGATCCCTTGTGGATTACTTCTTCTCGACCGCGTGGCCGCCGAACTGGTTGCGCAGCGCGGCGATCATCTTCATCTGCGGGGAGTCGTCCTGGCGAGACGCGAAGCGCGCGAAGAGCGACGCGGTGATCGCCGGCAGCGGCACCGCGTTGTCGATCGCGGCCTCGACCGTCCAGCGGCCCTCGCCCGAGTCCTGCGCGAAGCCGCGCAGCTGCTGGAGGTGCTCGTCCTCGTCCAGCGCGTTCACGGCCAGGTCCAGCAGCCAGGAACGGATGACCGTGCCCTCCTGCCAGGACCGGAACACCTCGCGGACGTCGGTGACCGAGTCGACCTTCTCCAGGAGCTCCCAGCCCTCGGCGTAGGCCTGCATCATGGCGTACTCGATGCCGTTGTGGACCATCTTCGCGAAGTGGCCGGCGCCGACCTTGCCCGCGTGCACGGCGCCGAACTCGCCCTCCGGCTTGAGGGCGTCGAAGACGGGCTGGACGGCCGCGACGTGCTCCTTGTCGCCGCCGTACATCAGCGCGTAGCCGTTCTCCAGGCCCCAGACGCCGCCCGAGACTCCGCAGTCGACGAAGCCGATGCCCTTGCCGGCCAGCTCGGCGGCGTGCTTCTCGTCGTCGGTCCAGCGCGAGTTGCCGCCGTCGACGACGATGTCGCCGGGCGAGAGCAGCTCGGCGAGCTCGTCGACGGTGGACTGGGTCGCCGCGCCCGCGGGGACCATCACCCACACCACGCGGGGGGCCTGCAGGCTGTCCACAAGCTCCGCCAGGCTGTGGACATCGGCGAGGTCCGGGTTGCGGTCGTATCCGATGACGGTGTGGCCGGCGCGGCGGATGCGCTCGCGCATGTTGCCGCCCATCTTGCCGAGACCGACGAGACCAAGCTCCATCAGGTGGTTCCTTAAGCGTTGTGGCCGTCTGTGCCGGGGTTCCCCGCTGCCCGGGGACATCCCCGGTGCCGAGCCTACGCCGGGCGGCGTGCCCCGGCTCCACGGGCACTCCGGGTGCCGGGAACGCCGTCGGGCCCGGCCCCGCGGAAGCGAGACTGGGCCCGACGGTGTTCGGAAGGGTCCGGGGGACTCAGCCGGAGAGGCGGACCGGCATGATCAGGTACTTGTACGCCTCGTCGGCCTCGGCGTCGACCGCCGGGCGGCCGCTGAGCAGCGCCGGCTTGGTGGACGTGGTGAAGCTGAGCTGCGCGGCCGGCGAATCGATCGCGCTCAGGCCGTCCAGTAGGAAGGTCGGGTTGAAGGCGATCGAGATGTCGTCGCCCTCCAGCTTCGCGTCGACGCGCTCCACAGCCTGTGCGTCGTCGGAGGAGCCGGCCTCCAGGATCAGGACGCCCTGCTCGAAGCTGAGGCGGACCGGGGTGTTGCGCTCGGCGACCAGGGCGACGCGCTTGACGGCCTCGACGAACGGGGCGGTCTCGATCACGGCGACGGAGTTGAACTCGGTCGGGAAGAGCGTGCGGTACTTCGGCAGGTCGCCTTCGAGGAGGCGGGTGGTGGTGCGCCGGCCGGCGCCCTCGAAGCCGATGAGGCCCTCGCCCTTGCCGGAGCCCGACAGCGCGATGGTGACCGTGTCGCCGCTCGTGAGCGACTTGGCGGTGTCCAGGAGGGTCTTGGCGGGCACCAGGGCCACGGCCGAGGCCTCCGGGTCCTCGGGCTTCCACAGGAACTCGCGGACCGCGAAGCGGTACCGGTCGGTGGAGGCCAGGGTGACGCGGTCGCCCTCGATCTCGATGCGGACACCGGTGAGCACGGGCAGCGTGTCGTCGCGGCCGGCGGCGATGGCGACCTGTGCGGCGGCGGAGGCGAAGACCTCACCGGGCACCGTGCCGGTCGCGGTGGGCATCACCGGAAGCGCCGGGTATTCCTCCACAGGCAGGGTGTGGAGTGTGAATCGCGAGGAGCCGCAGACCACGGTCGCCCGTACACCGTCTGTGGAAATCTCCACCGGGCGGTTGGGGAGGGCGCGGCAGATGTCGGCGAGCAGCCGGCCGGAGACCAGGACCGTGCCGTCCTCCTCGACGTCCGCCTCGACGGAGACGCGGGCCGAGACCTCGTAGTCGAAGCCGGAGAGGGACAGCTTGCCCTCCTCGGCCTTCAGCAGCAGGCCCGCGAGAACGGGCACCGGCGGCCGGGCCGGGAGGCTACGGGCAGCCCAGGCCACCGCCTCCGCGAGTACGTCGCGCTCCACCCGGATCTTCACCGGAAACCGCCTCCTGCTGTTGCTCGCTCGTCTGCCGGCCTTCGTCGTCGGCTCGTCGATGCCTCGACCGTTGCCGGGGACCAGTCTGACGTACGGCGCCGACAGTCGTCGCTGTCGGCGGTCAAGTCGGGAGCGAGGTGTCGGGGAGGGCGATCCACCGAGTTGTGCACAGGACCTGCTTGAAAACCGAAACCGGGCTAACTCTCTATGGGGGTAGTAGTAGGGGCTGTGGAAACGGTGGATAAGCCTGTTTTCGCAGGTCAGCCCGCGTTTTTTATCCCCACACCCTGTGGGTGGCACCGGTGGACAACCAGGTGTCTCTGTGGAGAACGAAAAGTTCTGCACAGGCCATCCCCAGATGACCCCCACTACTCCACAGGTGTGTCCCCAGGTTTCCCCCAGTACTCCACAACCCAAACGTCGACTTCGGTGTGACCGCTTTCACTCGGGTCGGTGAGAGCGGGTGGTTCGTTGCCGAACAGTGGACAACGGTGTGGGGAAGTCGTCTGATCCTGTGCACAGGACACGGGAAGCTGTGGACCACCGGTGGACAACCCGGTGGATGGACCTGTGGATGAAATTTCTGTCCACAGCCTGTGGATAGCTGTTGCTCACAATTCCACAGGGGTCTGACCAGCCCTGATGGTGCCTCACAGCTGGGGTCTGTGGATAGCCTTGTGGGTGGAGAACCCCGTCCCCAGGGTGTGGACGGAAGAAAGTCGCCCAATCTGTGGATGAGTTGCTCCATTGGGGGCGTATTCGAACAGGTTGGAGGCGCACGCACGAAGAAGGGCGCCCCCGAAGTGACCCGGGAGCGCCCTCTGGAAGCGTTTCTAGAGGCCTGAGAAGCCCCCCGGCGACGCCCGTACGGCCCGTTCACGGGGCCCGCGTCAGCCGTTCTTGATGCGGTTGGTGAGCTCCGTGACCTGGTTGTAGATGGAGCGGCGTTCCGCCATCAGAGCGCGGATCTTGCGGTCCGCGTGCATGACGGTGGTGTGGTCGCGCCCGCCGAACTGCGCCCCGATCTTGGGCAGCGAAAGGTCCGTGAGCTCCCGGCACAGGTACATGGCGATCTGCCGGGCGGTGACGAGCACCCGGCTGCGCGAGGAGCCGCACAGGTCGTCCACGGTGAGCCCGAAGTAGTCGGCGGTGGCGGCCATGATGTCGCCGGCCGTGATCTCGGGCGCGCTGTCCTCGCCACCGGGGATCAGGTTCTTCAGGACGTCCTCGGTCAGGCCCAGGTCGACCGGCTGCCGGTTCAGGCTCGCGAACGCCGTGACCCGGATCAGCGCCCCCTCCAGCTCGCGGATGTTGCGCGAGATGCGGGAGGCGATGAACTCCAGGACCTCCGGCGGGGCGTTGAGGTGCTCCTGGACGGCCTTCTTGCGCAGGATCGCGATACGGGTCTCCAGCTCGGGCGGCTGGACGTCGGTGATCAGGCCCCACTCGAAGCGGTTGCGGAGCCGGTCCTCCAGAGTGACGAGCTGCTTGGGCGGCCGGTCGGAGGACAGCACGATCTGCTTGTTGGCGTTGTGGAGCGTGTTGAAGGTGTGGAAGAACTCCTCCTGCGTCGACTCCTTGCTCGCGAGGAACTGGATGTCGTCGACGAGCAGGATGTCCATCTCGCGGTAGCGCTTGCGGAACGCGTCGCCCTTGCCGTCGCGGATCGAGTTGATGAACTCGTTGGTGAACTCCTCGGAGCTCACGTACCGCACCCGGGTGCCGGGGTAGAGGCTCCGCGCGTAGTGCCCGATGGCGTGCAGCAGGTGCGTCTTGCCGAGGCCCGACTCCCCGTAGATGAACAGGGGGTTGTACGCCTTCGCCGGCGCCTCGGCGACGGCCACCGCGGCGGCGTGCGCGAAGCGGTTGGACGCGCCGATGACGAAGGTGTCGAAGAGGTACTTGGGGTTCAGCCGGGCGGTCGGCTCCAGCGGGCCGGAGGTCGAACCGCCGGACGGGGCCGAGGGCGCGGGCCGGCTGGGCGCCGGGCGCGGGGCCGGCTGTTCGTACTGCTGCTGCTCGTACTGATGGGACTGGCGCTGCTGCTGGCCCTCGTACTGCTGGCGCGATTGCTGCTCGTACTTCTGCTGCTCGTACTTCTGGGGTTCGTAGGAGCCCTGGTCGTAGGAGGAGGGCTCGGACTGCTGGAGGTAGCCCGGCTGCGGGGAGGCGTACGGGTCGCGCTCGGGGAAGCCGCCGAGGCGGGGCTGCTGCCAGCCGTAGTCGTCCTGCTGGCCGCCGCGGGGCCAGGCGCCGGGCTCGGGGCGCTGCTGCTGGTAGTCCGGGTAGGCGGGGCGGGCCGTGGGGAGCCGGTCGTCGTCGGAGGGGCCGGGGCCGGTGTGGCCTCCGGGTCCGGTGTGACCGCCGGGGCGCTGGCCGCCGTAGGGCTCGTAGGAGTCGTGCCCCGACGGCCCGCTCTGTGCCTGGGGCGCGGGTTCGCCGGCGGAGTCGTCGACGGTGATGGCGATCCGGATCGGACGCCCGCACTCCCGGCTGAGGGCATCGCTGATGAGCGGGGCGAGGCGGCCTTCGAGGATGCGCTTGCCGTACTCGTTGGGGACGGCGAGCAGGGCGGTGTCGGCTACGAGTGCCAGGGGCTGGCACCGTTCGACCCACTGCTTGTCCTTGGGCTCGATGCTGTTCTGACCCTCCCCGAGGAGCTTTTCGAGCACCCTTGGCCACACTGCGGCAAGATCGGCAGGTACGTCAGCCACAGAGCACGCTCTCTCACAGGGGTCCCACGAATGTGTGGTTCTTTGGGACGGTCGGGACAAAAAATCCGGGGTCAGGCAACGGTAGTCAGGCCGACGGGTACGGTTCAAGTCGTTGTCCACAGCCTGTGCACAGTGTGGGGCCCCGTCGGCTCGGTTTGACCGGATGGCGTAGCCGCGCGTACCGTAACGAGGTCGAGTTGTCGATGGCTGCTGCCGCCTGCCTACCGATGGGCGAAGATCACGAATCGTGATCGTTTTGCGGTGCCACTCGGGCGAACACGCGAGTTTTCTCCTCGTGGGCGCACGGTGACAGCCAGGCGATGTCCCGCCACAACGATTTATTCTCTGGAGCCCCCGAGTGAGCAAGCGCACCTTCCAGCCGAACAACCGCCGTCGTGCCAAGACCCACGGCTTCCGCCTGCGGATGCGTACCCGTGCCGGTCGCGCCATCCTCGCGAACCGTCGTGGCAAGGGCCGCGCCGCCCTTTCCGCGTAACTGACGGGCGGATCGTGACGTCGTGCTGTCTCCCGAAAATCGGCTGAGGCGGCGCGAGGACTTCGCGAGCGCGGTACGTCGAGGTCGTCGGGCTGGTCGCCCGCTCCTCGTCGTCCACCTACGTACAAGCGGTGCAACGGACCCGCACGAGCCGGGGGAGATCCATCCCTCGACGCGTGCGGGTTTCGTCGTCAGCAAAGCTGTCGGCGGTGCCGTCGTACGCAACCGGGTCAAGCGCCGTTTGCGCCATCTCGTCCGCGAGCGGCTGTCCCAGCTGCCCGCAGGTAGCCTGATGGTGGTACGGGCTCTGCCCGGAGCGGGTGATGCCGGTCTCGACGAGCTGGCCCGGGACCTTGATGCCGCGCTGCTGCGGCTCTTGGGAGGCGTGGCTCGATGAAGTACCCGCTGCTCGCATTGATCAAGCTGTACCAGTGGACCATCAGTCCGCTGCTCGGGCCGGTGTGCCGCTACTACCCCTCGTGTTCGCACTACGGGTACACGGCCATCGACCGGCATGGTGCGGTGAAGGGGACGGCTCTGACCGCCTGGCGGATCCTGCGGTGCAATCCGTGGTCCCCGGGCGGTGTGGATCATGTCCCAGCCCGTAAACGCCCGCGTTGGCACGAGCAGCTGCGCAGTGCGTTGCGTCGATCTCGCAATGCTCAAGGAGCCTGATTAGTGGACACGCTTGCCAGTTTGTTCAGCTTTATCACCACGCCCGTCTCGTGGATCATCGTTCAGTTCCACAAGGTCTACGGGGCGATGTTCGGCGCGGACAGTGGTTGGGCCTGGGGCCTCTCCATCGTCTCCCTGGTGATCTGTATCCGTATCCTCCTGATCCCGCTCTTCGTGAAGCAGATCAAGTCGACGCGCGGCATGCAGGCGATCCAGCCGAAGATGAAGGCGATCCAGGAGCGCTACAAGAACGACAAGCAGCGCCAGTCCGAAGAGATGATGAAGCTGTACAAGGAGACGGGTACCAACCCGCTCTCCTCGTGCCTTCCCATCCTGGCGCAGTCCCCGTTCTTCTTCGCGCTCTACCACGTGCTCGCCGGCATCGCCAACGGCAAGCCGATCGGCGAGATCGACGGCCCGCTGCTGGAGAGTGCCCGTAACGCGCACATCTTCGGCGCCCCGCTGGCTTCCAAGTTCATGGACAGCTCCGACAAGGTCGCCGCTCTGGGCGCCACGATCACCGACGTGCGTGTGGTCACCGCCGTCATGATCGTCATGATGTCGCTGTCGCAGTTCTACACCCAGCGTCAGCTGATGCAGAAGAACGTCGACCTCTCGGTCAAGACGCCGTTCATGCAGCAGCAGAAGATGCTGATGTACGTCTTCCCCCTGATCTTCGCGTTCATGGGCATCAACTTCCCCGTCGGCGTTCTCGTCTACTGGCTGACCACGAACCTGTGGACCATGGGTCAGCAGATGTACGTGATCAACCAGAACCCGACCCCCGGAAGCAAGGCCCAGGACCAGTACCTGACCCGCCTGCTGAAGCACGTCAGCTCGCACGGCGAGATCAAGGGCCGGGGCAAGAAGAAGATCGTCGCGGCGATCGTGGCCAAGGGCGCGGACCGCAACGACAACGAGCGCAAGTTCATCACGGCCCTGACCAAGCAGGGCATGGCCGCGCAGGAAGACGGCTCCGTGATCAAGAGCGTCGAGGCCACCGCCGACGCCGATGCCGCCGGCAGCCCGCTCCAGAAGCGGCAGCAGCCCAAGCGGCAGTCGAAGTCGCAGCGCCAGACGCCCCCCAGCAAGCCCTCTCCCAAGAAGTAAGAAGGAGTCCCTCCCGTGACGGAAGGCACCACCACCGCCGCCGCTGAGAGTGGCGACACCCTGACCCGCCTGGAGCAGGAGGGTGAGATCGCGGCCGACTACCTTGAGGGTCTGCTGGACATCGCCGACCTGGACGGCGACATCGACATGGACGTCGAGGCGGACCGCGCCTCGGTCTCCATCGTCAGCGAATCCGCGCGCGACCTGCAGAAGCTCGTGGGCCGTGACGGTGAGGTGCTGGAGGCTCTGCAGGAGCTGACCCGTCTCGCGGTGCACCGCGAGACCGGGGACCGCAGCCGGCTGATGCTGGACATCGGCGGGTTCCGCGCGAAGAAGCGCGAGGAGCTCGCGGTGCTCGGTGCCAAGGCGGCCGAGGACGTGAAGGCTTCGGGCGAGCCCCTGAAGCTGGCTCCGATGACCCCCTTCGAGCGGAAGGTCGTCCACGACGCCGTGGCGGCCGCCGGCCTGCGCAGCGAGTCCGAGGGCGAGGAGCCGCAGCGCTTCGTCGTTGTGCTCCCGGCCTGATCGGAAGCTTTGAGTGTTCGGCCCCGTCTGTCTCGCAGGCGGGGCCGAAGTTTGTCAGCCTGGCAGTGAAGCGGTTTTGACACCATGCAGTACGGAAGGACGGTCCCCGTGACGGAGGCAGCTGAGGTTCCCCCGATGCCTGAAGAAGCGCCCCCGGCACCCGATGTGGCGCACAAGGTGTTCGGTGAGTTCTTGCCGCAAGCCGTGCGTTATGCGGAGCTGCTCGCGGACCTCGGGGTCACGCGGGGCCTGATCGGGCCGCGTGAGGTATCGCGACTGTGGGAGCGGCACCTGCTGAACTGCGCCGTGCTCTCCGAGGTGGTGCCCGAGGGCGTCACCGTGTGCGACGTGGGCTCGGGCGCCGGTCTCCCCGGCATCCCGCTGGCCCTGGTCCGCCGCGACCTGAAGATCACGCTGCTGGAGCCGCTGCTGCGCCGCACCAACTTCCTCCAGGAAGCCGTGGAGCTGCTGGGCCTGGACCATGTGACGGTGGTGCGCGGGCGGGCCGAGGAAGTCCTCGGAAAGCTTCAGCCCGTGCACGTGGTGACGGCTCGGGCCGTGGCCCCGCTGGACCGGCTCGCGGGCTGGGGCGTTCCCCTGCTGCGTCCGTACGGCGAGATGCTGGCGCTGAAGGGCGACACCGCCGACGAGGAGCTGGTGGCGGCGAAGGCCGCGCTGACCAAGCTCGGTGTGGTGAAGACCTCGGTGCTGCACGTCGGCGAGGGGATCGTGGACCCGATGACGACCGTGGTGCGGGTCGAGGTCGGCGAGAGCCCCGGCGGGGTGCGGTTCGCGGCGAAACGGGCCAAGGCCGCCCGGACCAGCCGTACGCGTCGCCGTCGCTGACCACACCCCGCTCCGGGTTCGGCTGATTTCCCGGGCGCTTTCAGGCGTGTTGAGCCCTATAGGTATGGATTTCGGAGTGTCGTAGCGGCCGGATCACTCCGTCCGGGCATCGTGTTTCACGTGAAACGTCGCTCTCTGCTGCACGGAATCATCAGCCGCGGTCGTGCGGCTACGTCCCCTCGTCACCGCAAGGACGAAGGGGGGACGGAGTTGTCCACAACGGTGGATTCATCCACAGGAGTACGGGCCCCGCTGGTTCGCGACCCCGGTGACATGGCAGGCTCTGTTCATCGCGAGCCTGATGCCGAGGAGAGTGACACCGTGCGGTCAGACGCCAACCTCGCGGGGCCGATGGCCGATCCGGTCCCCGGTCCCCGCTCTGAGTCGCCGGGCGAGGATGTTTCACGTGAAACATCGGCCCCGCCGCTTGTAGACAACGAAGACACACCCATCGGCCGAGCCGCGCAGATCGCGGTCGAGGCCCTGGGCCGTGCGAGTGAGGGCCTCCCTCGCCCCGCGGAGACCCGGATCATGGTCGTGGCCAACCAGAAGGGCGGCGTGGGCAAGACCACGTCGACCGTGAACCTGGCCGCTTCCCTGGCCCTGCACGGTGCGCGGGTCCTGGTGGTGGACCTCGACCCGCAGGGCAACGCCTCCACGGCGCTGGGCATCGACCACCACGCGGACGTCCCGTCCATCTACGACGTGCTCGTGGACAGCCGCCCGCTGATGGAGGTCGTCCAGCCGGTGGTCGATGTGGAGGGGCTGTTCTGTGCTCCCGCCACCATCGACCTGGCCGGTGCGGAGATCGAGCTGGTCTCCCTCGTGGCGCGCGAGAGCCGCCTCCAGCGGGCCATCCAGGCCTACGAGCAGCCGCTCGACTACATCCTGATCGACTGCCCGCCCTCGCTGGGCCTGCTGACGGTCAACGCCCTGGTCGCCGGCGCGGAGGTGCTGATCCCGATCCAGTGCGAGTACTACGCGCTGGAGGGGCTGGGTCAGCTGCTGCGCAACGTCGACCTGGTGCGGGCCCACCTGAACCCCACGCTGCACGTGTCCACGATCCTGCTGACGATGTACGACGGCAGGACCCGGCTGGCCTCGCAGGTGGCGGAGGAGGTGCGCACCCACTTCGGCAAGGAGGTGCTGCGCACGAGCATCCCGCGGTCGGTCCGCATCTCCGAGGCCCCGAGCTACGGACAGACGGTGCTGACCTACGACCCGGGTTCCAGCGGTTCCCTCTCCTACCTGGAGGCGGCGCGGGAGATCGCGCTGCGCGGGGCCGGAATCCAGTACGACGCCCAGCACCCCCATCTGGGTGCGGGCGTGAACAACACGCAGAGCATGGCGGAGGGGATCCAGTGAGTGAGCGACGTAGGGGTCTGGGGCGGGGGCTCGGCGCGCTGATTCCCGCGGCTCCGCAGGAGAAGACGCCGCCGGTGATCGGTGCGGCAGGGTCGATTTCTCCGTCGGCGGTGCCGGTCCTGACCGCGGAGCGCGGGATCGCGGCGGCGAAGCTGGCTTCGCTGGCGCAGGCCGATGTTTCACGTGAAACATCGGCAGCGATCGCGGCCGCCGAGCCGGCCGCGGCCCCGGAGGCCGAAGAGGTGGCGGGAGCGACGTTCGCGGAGCTTCCGATGGACTCGATCACCCCGAACCCGCGCCAGCCGCGCGAGGTGTTCGACGAGGACGCGCTGGCCGAGCTGGTGACCTCCATCCAGGAGGTGGGCCTGCTCCAGCCGGTGGTCGTGCGGCAGTCGGCACCGGGGCGCTATGAACTGATCATGGGTGAGCGGCGCTGGCGGGCATGCCGTGAGGCGGGCCTCCAACGGATCCCGGCGATCATCCGTGCCACGGACGACGAGAAGCTGCTGCTGGACGCGCTGCTGGAGAACCTGCACCGGGCCCAGCTGAACCCACTGGAAGAGGCGGCCGCGTACGACCAGCTCCTCCAGGACTTCAACTGCACGCACGACCAGCTGGCGGACCGGATCGGGCGTTCGCGTCCGCAGGTCTCCAACACGCTGCGGCTGCTGAAGCTCTCGCCTTCCGTGCAGCGGCGGGTGGCGGCGGGAGTGCTGTCGGCCGGCCATGCGCGGGCGCTGCTCTCGGTGGACGACTCCGAGGTACAGGACCGGCTGGCGCACCGGATCGTGGCCGAAGGGCTGTCGGTGCGTGCGGTCGAGGAGATCGTGGCCCTGATGGGTTCGGAGTCGTCGAGCGCGGTGAAGCCGAAGGGTCCGCGGGCGGGCGCCCGGGTCTCTCCGGCTCTCAGCGAGCTGGCGACGCGGCTGTCGGACCGGTTCGAGACGCGGGTGAAGGTGGATCTGGGCCAGAAGAGGGGCAAGATCACCGTCGAGTTCGCCTCGATGGAGGACCTGGAGCGGATCCTGGGGACGCTGGCGCCGGGCGAGGGCCGGGTCCTGGACCAGGGAGCTTCCGGGGAATAGTCCAAGCCTGGGGGCGGGTCGTGCCGGTGTGAGCCGGCGCGGGCCGCCCCTTTGCCTTGCTGCGGTTTCGGGTGATTCGAGCTGTGGATACGATGCGGTCATGGGTCGTCGGCTGGTACCGCTCACGCTGGACAACCTCCAGGATCTGCCGAGGCGTTGCCGGTCCTGTGTCTTCTGGGAGCTGGACCCGGTCAGCGGCGAGGCGGCCGTGAAGGCGGGGACCCCTGCCCAGGAGAAGGAGGCGTGGATCTCCGCCGTCCTGCTGGAGTGGGGCTCCTGCGGCCGTGTGGTCTATGTGGACGAGGTCCCCGTGGGGTTCGTGATGTACGCGCCGCCGGCGTACGTGGCCCGTGCGACCGCCTTCCCGACCAGCCCGGTGTCGCCGGACGCCGTACAGCTGATCACCGCGTGGATCATGCCGGGGTATCAGGGGCAGGGCCTGGGACGGGTGATGGTGCAGACGATGGCGAAGGACCTGCTGCGCAGAGGGTTCCGGGCGATCGAGGCGTTCGGGGACGCGCGGTGGGACGGCCCGGCCTGTCTGCTGCCCGCGGACCATCTGCTGGCCGTGGGCTTCAAGACCGTACGGCCGCATCCGGTGCATCCCCGGTTGAGGCTGGAGCTGCGCTCCACGCTGTCGTGGAAGGAAGACGTGGAACTGGCCCTGGACCGCCTGCTGGGTGCGGCCCGCAAGGAACCGGCACTGCGCCCGCTGTGAGCAGGCGTCACGGAGATGCGAAACGGGGCCGCTCCTGTCGGGAGCGGCCCCGTTTCACGTGAAACATCGGTCCGTCAGACGGTCTTGGCCGTGATGAAAGCGTCGAGGTCGCGCAGGATGGCGGCCTTCGGCTTGGCACCGACGATGGTCTTGACGACCTCGCCGCCCTGGTAGACGTTCAGGGTCGGGATGGACATGACGCCGTACTTGGCGGCCGTGCCCGGGTTCTCGTCGATGTTCAGCTTGACGATCTCGATCTCGTCGCCGTACTCGGCGGCGATGGCCTCCAAGGAGGGGGCGATCTGGCGGCACGGACCGCACCAGGCGGCCCAGAAGTCCACCAGGACCGGCTTGTCGCTCCTGAGGACCTCGGTGTCGAAGTCTGCGTCGGTCACGTTCTTGAGGGTGCCGGCCACAGCGGCCTCCTTCTTTTCCAGCGGGGAGTGGGGTGTGGTGTTGCTTGCGGTGGTCAGACCGCCGCGGTCGCCTTCTCGACGTCCGCGAGGGCGGCGAGGAAGCGCTCGGCGTCGAGGGCAGCGGAGCAACCGGTGCCCGCGGCCGTGATGGCCTGACGGTAGGTGTGGTCGACGACGTCGCCGGCACCGAACACACCGGTGAGGCTGGTGCGGGTGGAGGGGGCGTCGACCTTGAGGTAGCCCTCCGCGTCGAGGTCCAGCTGGTCCTTGAACAGCTCGGTGCGCGGGTCGTGGCCGACGGCGATGAAGAGGCCGGTCACGGGCAGTTCGGAGGTCTCACCGGTCTTGGTGTTGCGCAGGGTCAGCCCCGACAGCTTCTGCTCGCCGTGGATCTCGGCTACCTCGCTGTCCCAGGCGAAGCTGATCTTCGGGTCGGCGAAGGCGCGGTCCTGCATGGCCTTGGAGGCGCGCAGGGAGTCACGGCGGTGGACGATCGTGACGGACTTGGCGAACCGGGAGAGGAAGGTGGCCTCCTCGATCGCGGTGTCGCCGCCGCCGACCACGGCGATGTCGTGGTCCTTGAAGAAGAAGCCGTCGCAGGTGGCGCACCAGGAGACACCGCGGCCGGAGAGCGCGTCCTCGTTGGGCAGGCCCAGCTTGCGGTGCTGGGAGCCGGTGGTCACGATCACGGCCTTGGCGCGGTGCACGGTGCCGGCGGTGTCGGTGACGGTCTTGATCTCACCGGTGAGGTCCACGGCCACGACGTCGTCCGGAACCAGCTCGGCACCGAAGCGCTCGGCCTGGCCGCGCATGTTGTCCATGAGGTCCGGCCCCATGATCCCGTCCTGGAAGCCGGGGAAGTTCTCGACCTCCGTGGTGTTCATAAGGGCGCCACCGGCGGTGACGGCACCTTCGAAGACCAGGGGCTTGAGCGAAGCGCGTGCGGTGTACAGGGCGGCGGTGTAACCGGCCGGCCCGGAACCGATGATGATCACGTTTCGTACGTCGCTCACGGGTTACTTCCTCGTCTCTGCGGACTGCGCTGCTGCCTACCGGGGGCCGGTGCGGACTCTCACCCCACCCAACGGATCCTACGGCGCCCGCATTCCCGAGCCGTCCACCCAGGCTCCGGAGCGGCTCAGCTCCGGGGGTAGGTGCTCTCCAGCAGGGGCTTTCCCGCAGGGGACTCGGGGGTGGTGGAGCAGGCGGCGCCGACGAGGTAGGCGTCCACGGTGGCGGGGTCGCCGGGGTGCGGAAGGACGAGGAGGAAGACGTCGGTGCCCTCGTAGGTGCCGCGCCCGGTGGCCAGGGGGCTCTCGGGGCGGCCGGTGGCCTTCTGGACGCAGGCCGGGACGGGGGGTGCCTCGCGGTCGGCGGGGGCGAGGCCCGGGGCGGCCGGAGAGTTGTTCTCCACCCCGTAGGTGTTGTTCTGGTCCCCCGGCTGCTTCTTCTCCTGGTTCGCGGGGGCGAGGAGCTCCAGCACGTCGGACCGGAGGCCCTGGGCCGTGTACGCGTGCCCTCCGGACTGGGCCTGGGCGCTGGCCGCGTGCTTGCGGGCGGACAGGTCGCTCACCGGTTCGGGACCGGAGAACAGGTTGGCCAGGAGAACGCCGACGGCGCAGGCGGTGAGCAGGCCGCCCACGACGGCGATCCGCCGGCGGGCGCGACGCCGGCCGGGGCCGGTTGGGCCGGCCGGGTGACCGGTGGGCCGCAGAGCGCCGGTTTCCGTGAGGGGGGCGGGAGATGTTTCACGTGAAACATCGGGGACCGCTCCCCCGCCGGCCGGAGCGGTCGGGACGGACCGTCGGAGGGGCTCGGCTTCCTCGCGCGGGGTGGTGGCGTCGAGGAGGGCTTCGGCGGCGAGGGCCGCGTCGATCCGGCCGGAGATGTCGGCGGGCATCCGGGAAGGGCCGGGGAGCGTGCCGAGCAGTGCCCGGATCTCGTCGAGGGAGGCGCGGACGTCGGCGCACAGGGCGCAGCCGACCAGATGGCTGCGGACCTCGGCCGTGCGGGACGGGGAGAGGAGGCCTTCCGCCAGCTCGGAGATCTCCGAGACGTCGGGGTGCCGGATCGTGCCGGTCGTACCGGTTACGGGGGTCACGCTCGTCCACCTCCGCCCTTCACTGCGTTTGGATCCGGGGTCGTGCCCCCGTGGTCTGCCGTCGGTGGGACGGTTGTCCCCGGTGTCCGGTTCCTTCCCCGCTCGGTGTCGGTGTTATCCCCGGTATGTGTGCGCAGATGAGTGAGGAGCGGGACGAGTTTTGCCCGGCCACGGGCACAGCGGCTCTTCACGGTGCCGACGGGGACGTCGAGGATGAGGGCGGCTTCCGCGACGGGGTAGCCCTGCATGTCGACGAGGACGAGCGCCGCCCGCTGTTCGGCCGGGAGGGTGCTCAGGGCGGCCAGGAGCTGGCGGTGGAGGTCCTGGCGCTCCGCGGGGGCCTCGGCGGACTCGTGGGGCTCCAGAAGGCGCTCCAGCCGTTCCGTGTCATCGAGGGGTGCGGTCCTGCGGGAGGCCGCCTTGCGGGCCCGGTCCAGGCAGGCGTTCACGGTGATGCGGTGCAGCCAGGTGGTGACGGCCGATTCGCCGCGGAAGGTGTGCGCGGCCCGGTAGGCGGAGACCAGGGCGTCCTGAACGGCGTCGGCGGCTTCCTCGCGGTCCCCGAGGGTGCGCAGGGCCACCGCCCACAGCCGGTCCCGGTGGCGGCGGACGAGCTCACCGAAGGCGTCCGGATCTCCGGCGGCGTGCAGCGACAGGAGTTCCTGGTCGCTGCGGCCGCCGGGTGTAGCTTCGTCCAACGGTGGGCCCCTCCCCTGCTGTCCGTCAGCCCGTGAACTTCACATCCGTGATGGCCTGCTTGAATCCCGCCTGGCTGTACGTGTCGGCGGGTGCCTTGGGCATCGCGGTGATCCAGACGAGCACGTAGCGGGCCTTGACCGGTTTATCGGTGGCCAGCTTGAGGGTGCTGTCCGAGGTGGTGCCGGTGGCGATCTTCGGCATGGAGCGGACCGGGCCCGACGGGGACAGGGCACCGGCGTCGTAGAGCGTGGCGGTGGTGTGGTCGCCGGCGAACCTCAGAGCTATCGAGGCGCCGTTGACCTCGTGCTCGGAGCCGAGGTCGTAGACGATGCCGACACCGGCCTTGTACCCCTCGTTCATCTCGGGACCTTCGACGTAGGACTTGGTGCGCCAGAAGGTGGTGGCGTCCCCGTCGAAGGTGTTCGAGACACCGTCGGGGTCCTGGTCCTTGCCGTCCGGGGAGTACTCATGGGCGCCCGTGATGGGAAGGAGAGCCGATTCCTTCTTCTCCGGGGTGTCGTCGCCCTTCGGGTGCTGGTTCTGGTTGCTGCCGTTGCTGCCCTGGTTGCCGTGATCCAGCAGGGTGTCGGCGAGCTGCCAGCTGCCCAGGCCGAGGGCGGCGATCAGCAGCGCCGCCACGCCCCACTTGAGGGCCCGGCCGGTGCGGCTCTGCAGCGGCGGCGGCGGGGGGCCGACGATGCCGAGCGTCTGCGGGGCGGGCATGCCGGAAGCCGTGGGCCTGCCGTAGTTGCCCTGCTGGTAGGTGGTGTGCTGGTACTCCGGAGGCGCGGTGAAGGTGGGCTCCGGCGGTCGGATGCGGGGCATCGCGGCCACGGCCTTGGACAGCTCTTCCGGGGTGGTGCAGGCGGGTTCCTGACGGGAGGCGGTGGCCCCGTCGTTGGCGAGGGCGCGCATGGCGAGTTCACCCAGGCCCCGGTGCACGCCCGCGCGGACCTGGTCGGGGGCGATCAGGCCGACGCCCTTGGGCAGGCCGGTGAGGCCGTAGGCGTCGTTCTCGTACGGCCAGCGCTGGGTGAGGGCGGCGTAGAGGAGAGCACCGATGGCCTCGGTGTCCGCGCGCTGCGGGGTCTCGCTGGTGATGCCGCGCAGCGCGGCGTTCACGGCGAGGCCCCGGATGCGGTACTGGCCCGTGGAGGTGCGCAGTATGGCGCTGGGGGTCAGCCGTAGGTGTGCCAGGCCCTCGCGGTGCGCGGCGGTCATGGCCTGGGAGATCTGGCTGACGAGCTGGTAGGCCTCGTGCGGCTCCAGGGGGCCGGCGGCGAGCACCGCGGTGAGCTCGGTGGCATCGGGCAGCCACTCGTGGACGACGTAGACGAGGTCGTTCTCCTCCACGGCGTCGAGGACCTGGACGAACCGGGGGTCGCCGAGCAGGGCGGAGGAACGGGCGGCGGCCAGTACGGCACGGGCCCGGGCGTGGTCGGCGGGCAGCAAGTGGACGCCCACGGCGCGGCGGAGCTTCTCGTCCATCGCACGCCAGCTGCTGAATCCGTCCAGACGGGTGACGCACTCCTCCAGGCGGTAGCGCCGGGCGAGCTTGTGGCCGCTGTGCAGTTCGGGCGAGGCCGCAGGTGCCGCGTTTCTGCGCTCGCCGTCCTTTTCGGGCATGGGTCCGTCCGCGGCTTGTCCGTTCTGGGTGTCCACCCCGTCGGCCGTGGCCTGAGCCGCCTCAGCGGCCAGCGGCTCGTCGCCGCCGTTGTCGGCCACGTCGACGGCAGCCGTGCTACGTTCCGCCACCGTCGTCCCTGCCTCCCCATCCGTTACGCGCTGTCGGCCAGTCTGCGAAGCCATGCCAATTGTGCCCACAGTCCAGCCCTCTGCACGACACGCTAAAGAAGGCGATGGTTGTGCGCATCAGCGCCCCAGGCGTCCGCGGACCATTCCGACCATCGCGTTGAGTTCTTCGATGCGCATCCGCTTGGCGGCGACGAGGAACACCGCCGCTAGGGCGATACCGCCGGCCACCAGGGCGGCGAGGGATCCGAGGGCCCCGCTGCCCAGGAAGTGCAGGACCGCGAAGGCGACCGCACCGGCCACCGCGGCGGCCGGGACGCAGGCCCCGATGAGCCGGGTGTACGTGCGCATCACGTGCGCTCCGTCGAGGTCGCCGCCGAGGCGGGTGCGCAGCCGGCGCCAGGCGACACCGACGCCGACGGCGTAGCCCAGGCCGTAGGCGGCGGCCATGCCGACGACGGCCCAGCGGGCCGGGAGCACGAAGAAGGCGATGGCGGAGATGCCGGCGTTGACGGCGGCCACGATGACCGTGTTGTAGAAGGGGGTCCGGGTGTCCTCGTAGGCGTAGAAGCCGCGCAGGACGACGTACTGGACCGAGTACGGGATCAGTCCGAGGCCGAAGGCCATCAGGATGAAGCCGATGTTCTGCGCGCTCTGCGCGCCGGAACCGGCGTAGAGCAGGCCGGCCATCGGGACGCCCAGGGCGAGGAAGGCGAAGGCACAGGGCACGATCGCGACGGCCGAGGTGCGCAGACCGTAGGAGATGTCGTCGCGGACGGCGGCCGCGTCGCCGTCGTGGGCGGAGCGGGAGATGCGCGGCAGGACGGCGGTCATGACGGAGACGGTGATGATGGCCTGCGGCATCTGCCAGAGCAGCAGGGCGTAGTTATAGGCCGTGATGCCGGTGCCCTTGTGGCCCTGCTGGGCAGCGGCGTCGCCGGCCCAGGTGGCGAGCTGGGTGACGACGATGAGGCCGATCTGGTTGGCGAGGACGAAGAAGAACGTCCACTTGGCCAGGCCGGCGGCCTTGCCGAGTCCGTGGCCCTTCCAGTCGAAGCGCAGGCGCGGCTTGAAGCCGGCCTCGCGCAGGTAGGGGACCATCGCCAGGGACTGGACGACGAGGCCGAGCAGGGTGCCCAGGCCCAGCAGGCGTACCCCCTCGGGGGTGATTCCGGCCTCGGTGATGTCCGTACTGGTGTAGCTGCCGAAGGCCCAGATGAAGGCGCCGAAGGTGGCGATGACGACGATGTTGTTGAGGACCGGGGTCCACATCATCGCGCCGAACCGGCCGCGGGCGTTGAGGATCTGACCGAGGACCACGTGCACGCCCATGAAGAACATGGTGGGCAGGCAGTAGTGGGCGAAGGCGACGGCCACGTCCAGCCGCTGCGGATCGTCGGCGATGCTCTGCGACATCATGCCGATGAACAGCGGGGCCGCGAGCACGCAGATGGTGGTGACGGCGCCGAGCAGGACCATGACGAGGGTCAGCAGCCGGTTGGCATAAGCCTCTCCCCCGTCCTCGTCGTTCTTCATCGCGCGCACCAGCTGCGGGATGAAGACCGCGTTGAGGGCGCCGCCGCCGACCAGGACGTAGATCATCGTCGGCAGGGTGTTGGCGACCTGGTAGCTGTCGTTGAGGGTGGCGACACCGATGGCACCGGCGATCACGAGGGTCCGCATGAAGCCGGTGATGCGGGAGACGATCGTGCCGGCGGCCATCAGGGCGCTGGACTTGAGCAGGCTGGAGGCGCGGCCCGTGGGCTTGCTCGGAGCCGGGGCGGCCACGGGGGCGTCCTCGGCGGGGGTGCGGGGCGCCGCCTCCTGGTCCCGGTAGAGGTGCGCGAAGGCGTCGGGCTGGGGCTCCTGGTCGGCGGCCTTGGTGACGAGCGAGTCCACGCCCACGAACTGGGTGGTGGTGGCGTGGTCGCCGTACGGCAGGTGCCGGGAGGGGCCGTCCGGCTCGGGCGGCGGGGTCTGGGCCCAGACCCGGGGGTCCGGGGCGTACGCGGGGGTCGGCGGGGCGGCGTAGAGCGGACCGGGCTCCTGGTAGGTACCGGGTGGCGGCGGGGGGTGCGAGGCCCGGTCGTAGAGGACCTCCGCCACCGGGTCCTGGGCGGACAGGTCCTGCGACCGGTACGGGTCGTGGGCGTAGGCGTCCTGGACATAGGGGTCGTGGTCCGGTGCGGGCGCGGGCGCGGGAACCTGCCCCGGCACCGGGGTGCCGGGGGCAGTGCCCTGGGAGGGCGCGGGCCCGCCGGCGCCCTGCGCGCGGTCACCTTCGTACGGCGCGTTCATCGAAACCCCACCTCATCGTCCCCAGGCCGACCGGCCACGGCATCGCTCAACGGTCCACTGTCTCACCCGTGCCGGACGCGTCCGTGCTTTGCGGTCCGGTGTCCGGGGACTCGTCACTCTGCTGCGTGTTCTCCTCTTCGGCGGCGGCACGCGCCGCGACGCGCTTGCGGCTGGCGTACATCTTGATGCCGGCCAGGACGAGGAGGAGAACGCCGCCCGCGATGACGAGCATGACGGTGGGGGTGACTTCGGTGGCCTCGACGGTGAACTTGCGTTCCTTGCCGTAGGGGACACCATCGGTCGTGTAGAGCTGCGCGGTCACCTCGACCGGGCCGCTCGCAGTGGCATTGGCGGTGAACTTTACGGTCTGGCTGTGACCACCCTGGACAGCGACCTCCTGCTGGGCCTCACCGCTGTCGCCGAACATGAGCCGGGTCGGGTTGGCGGACTTCACACGCAGGACCAGATTGTGGGTGTCCTGGACGAGGCTGTTCTGGACACTGACGGGGATGGTGGCGCTGTGTCCGGAGAGGGTGGCATCGGACTTGGAGATGACCTTGACCTTCTCGGTGAGGCCGATCAGGTACTGCTGCACCTGGTCCCGGTAGTCCCGTGCCGCGTCGGGTCGGCCGCGCCAGGAGGTGGACATTTCCCGGTTGGTGGCGTTGCCGAAGGGGATCTCCACGCGGTCGGGCGCGGTCAGGATCACCTTGAAGTGGTCGAGGGTGGCATCGGTGGTGCGGATCTTCTCGAAGGCGGAGACCGGCAGTTCCTGCTTGCTCAGCGCCTCGGGGTACTGGCCGGCCCCCGGGACCTGGGTGGCGGCCCGCGGGTCGGGCGTGGCGGCGGCCGCGGCCTCCAGGTCGGCGGGCTGGGTCCAGCGGCCGGACTGCAGCTCCCGGACGGCTGCGGCCATCGTCTGCGCCTGGCTGGAGCTCGGCGTCCGCTGCGGGGCGACGACGAAGCTGCGCTGGTTGTCGGTCGGCTGGAGGTTCAGGGCGAGGGTGTGGGCGAGGAACTGCTGTACCGCGAGGGCGGAGTCCCCGGCGCCGAGCAGGCTGCCCTGGAAGGCGGTGGAGAGGTCGGCGTCGGCGACGATGGCCGTCGTGCCCGCGCCGATGGGCCGCGCGGCCGAGGGGGTGTAGCCGAGGGAGCCGGTCTCCTGGAGGCTGTCGCTGCGGGTGAGGACGTTGTGGGCGCCCGCCGAAGTCGCCACGTTGACGATCGACGGGTCGATCGCCCCGTCCACGGGCCAGGAGAAGTCGGTGGTCGCGGTGACGTGCAGGACCGTCTCGACGGCCTGCTTCGCCTTGTCGGTGGCGGGCCGCAGCTGGCCCAGCGTCCCGGAGACGTCCTTGCCGTGGTGGGCGAGCGAGGCGATGTCGGGGTCCGCGAAGGGCAGCGCGACGACCTTCTTGCCCTGGACGGCGCTCTCCAGTGAGCTCAGCCACTGCTCGGCGAGGGCCTTGTTCTTGCCCTGGACGGTCCGGCCGTCGGGGGTGCGGATCCGGTAGCCCTTGGTCATCGCGTCGACCGTGTAGAGCAGGTCGGGGTCGATGACCCAGGTGATGGGCAGGTCCTTGCCGAGCGAGACCATCTGCTCCAGGCGGCCGCCGGGTCGCAGCTCGTCGGCGAGGCTGTCGTCGAGGAAGACGGGGGTCTGCAGCTCGTCCGAGCCGGTTTCCGCGGTCAGGTGCGTGGTGGAGATCAGCGGCCACACGTACGTGAGCTGAGAGCGCTTGGCGGAGGCCTCCGGCTGCCAGGGCAGGAAGGTCCGCTTGATGCCGAGGACCTGCTCGTAGGCGCGGCTCTCGGTCTCCCCGGACACGGAGACGCCGAGCTGGTAGACGCCGTCCTTGTCCAGCTCCAGCTTGTTCACGGGCACCTTGAGGGTGAAGGGCTGGGCGACCTTCGGGGCCAGTGCGTCGATCTTCACCGCGAATTCGGAGCTGATCTCGGCGGGGTCGGTGCCCGCCCGGAAGGCACCGCGGTCCGCGGTCTCGTCGATGGAGCTGCGGTCCCCCAGCGCGGGCCCTACCCGCAGACCCACGTGCGCGGCGGTGATCTTCTCGCGGCCGTTGTTGACCACGGTGCCGGAGATGGTGAGGGTGTCGCCCTTGACCGGGGCGGTGGGCGCCAGGCCGTCGATCTGGACGTCGACGGCCGCGGCCGCGGCTTCGGCGGCCTCGGCCTTGGGGGCGGGAGAGTAGATCAGGGCGGCGAGCACCGGAGTGCCGGCGAGCAGGACGACTGCGCGCCGCAGCCAGCGTCGCCGGGCAGGAGCGGGGACCGCCCCTTGGATGTCTGCCGCCTCGGCCACGCGCTCGCCCGTCCCTCGAAGTGTCAGTGGTCGTCGTTTGTGCGTCCACGCATGGTAACGAGGCCCGCTGTGCGCGAGTGCCGCGCCTTGCTCCACATGATCGGGTCCGGCCCGGAGCGGCCGTGGGCCGGGGTGGCCACAAACGGGGAAGCTCCTGGCGGGCCGGGCACGTACCCTTTTCTGTTGTGCCGAACGCCAACGAAGAGAACTCCAGTGTCCTGAGTCAGGGACAGGTCCGCGCGGTGAGTGAACTGCTGCGGATCGCCCCCGTCGCCGACGAGCTCGGCCGCCGTTTCCAGGAGGCGGGATTCCGCCTCGCCCTGGTCGGCGGGTCCGTCCGCGACGCGCTGCTCGGGCGCCTCGGCAACGACCTCGACTTCACCACCGATGCCCGTCCAGAGGACGTCCTCAAGATCATCAGGCCGTGGGCCGACTCGGTGTGGGACGTCGGCATCGCCTTCGGCACGGTCGGTGCGCAGAAGCTGGCCCGTGTCGAAGGCGTCGACTGGACCCCCGACGGAACCGCTGATCGAAACTTCCAGATCGAGGTGACCACGTACCGCTCGGAGTCCTACGACCGGACCTCGCGCAAGCCGGAGGTCTCCTACGGAGACTCGATCGAGGAAGACCTCGTCCGTCGTGACTTCACGGTGAACGCGATGGCCGTCGCACTCCCCGAGAAGGAGTTCGTGGACCCGCACGGCGGCCTGGAGGACCTCCGGGCGGGCGTCCTGAGGACCCCCGGCACCCCGGAGGACTCCTTCTCCGACGACCCGCTGCGGATGCTGCGGGCGGCCCGGTTCGCCGCCCAGCTCGACTTCGAGGTCGCCCCCGACGTGGTGGCGGCCATGACGGAGATGTCCGGCCGGATCGAGATCGTCTCGGCGGAGCGGGTGCAGGGCGAGCTGAACAAGCTGCTGCTGTCCGCGCACCCGCGCAAGGGCCTGGGCCTCCTCGTGGACACCGGGCTGGCCGAGCACGTGATGCCCGAGCTTCCGGCGCTGCGCCTGGAGAGCGATGAGCACCACCGGCACAAGGACGTCTACGACCACTCGCTGATCGTCTTGGAACAGGCGATCGCCCTGGAGGAGGACGGCCCGGACCTGGTGCTGCGTCTCGCGGCCCTGCTGCACGACATCGGCAAGCCCCGTACCCGCCGGTTCGAGAGCGACGGTCGGGTCTCCTTCCACCACCACGAGATGGTGGGCGCGAAGATGACCAAGAAGCGCATGACCGCGCTGAAGTACTCCAACGACATGATCAAGGACGTGTCGCGGCTGGTGGAGCTGCACCTGCGCTTCCACGGCTACGGGGACGGGGAGTGGACCGACTCGGCGGTGCGGCGCTACGTCCGCGATGCCGGCCCGCTGCTGGAGCGCCTGCACAAGCTGACCCGTTCCGACTGCACCACGCGCAACAAGCGCAAGGCGAATGCCCTCTCCCGCACCTACGACGGGCTGGAGGAGCGCATCGCCCAGCTTCAGGAGCAGGAGGAGCTGGACGCGATCCGGCCCGACCTGGACGGCAACGAGATCATGCAGGTCCTGGACGTCAGTCCCGGTCCGGTGATCGGCAAGGCCTACGCGTTCCTGCTGGAGCTGCGGCTGGAGAACGGTCCGATGGAGCGTGACGCGGCGATCGCAGCCCTCAAGGAATGGTGGGCGGCGCAGGACTGAGCCGGATCCTCCCCGTTGCGGCCGGGGGGGATCTTGTTAGAGAACAAGTCTCCACACCCGCCGCAGGCACCTCAGAGGAATAGCTAGACACATAAAAGAGCGAACTTAGCATGATCAGC
>NZ_JBHYVM010000001.1:112199-113628 GCF_042750105.1 Streptomyces sp. NPDC059443
GGCCCCGCGAGCCTCAGCACTTTCAAAGTCCCGCCCCCCCGCCCCGCCCGGGCCCCCGGGCCGCCCCCCCCACGCCGCCCCCCCCCCCCCACGCCGAGGACCAGCGGGACGGACTGCCCGTCGAGCGGGAGCACGAGCGCGGACACCGCGGCGGCTCCGACGAAGGCGGCGTTGAAGAGCACGTCGTAGACGGAGAAGACGCGGCCGCGGAAGGCGTCGTCCACCCGGGACTGCACGACGGTGTCGGTGGAGATCTTGGCGCCCTGGGTGGCGAGGCCGAGCACGAAGGCGGCGGCCAGCATCGGGCCGGGGGCGAAGAACAGTCCGAGCGCGGGGACCAGGACGGCGGATCCGGCGGCGCAGGCGGTCATCCAGCCCCGGGTGCCCAGCCGGCCCACGAGCCAGGGCGTGACGACGGCGGCTGCGAAGAATCCGGCCCCTGAGACGCCGACCGTGACACCGAGCAGGGCCAGTCCGTCGGACTCGTTGTCCGACCAGGCGTAGCGGCACAGCATGAGCAGCATGACGAACAGGGCCCCGTAGCAGAACCGCATCAGGGTCATGGCGGTGAGCGCCCGGGCCGCCTCGCGCCGGGAGGACAGGTGGCGCAGGCCGTCGGCCATGCCGCGTACGGCGAGGGCGACGCCCTCCCCCACCGTCGGGTTGATCCGGCCGGGAGGGCGATCGGGCCCGAGGAGGCCCACGGCCAGGCTCAGGGAGACCAGGGCGGCGCACAGGTAGAGCCCGGCTCCCAGGAGCACGACGAGGGCGTTGGAGTCGGCGGCAAGTACGCGGACGAGGAAGGCCAGTCCCCCTCCGGCCACGGCCGCGAGGGTTCCGGCGGTGGGTGAGAGCGCGTTCGCGGTGACCAGTTCGCCGGGCCCGACGACGCGTGGCAGGGAGGCGGCGAGCCCGGCCAGGACGAAGCGGTTGACCGCGGTCACGGACAGGGCCGAGGCGTAGAAGAGCCAGTCGGGGACGTGCGCGACGATCAGCATGCCGGTGACACAGGCGAGGAAGGCCCGCAGCAGGTTGCCGTAGAGGAACACCTGGCGGCGCGGCCAGCGGTCGAGCAGCACGCCGGCGAAGGGCCCGATCACCGAATAGGGCAGCAGGAGCACGGCCATGGCCGAGGCGATGGCCGCGGGCGATGCCTGCTTCTCCGGGGAGAAGACGACGTAGGTGGCCAGTGCGACCTGGTACACGCCGTCCGCGGCCTGGCAGAGCAGCCGCACGGCGAGCAGGTTGCGGAAGTCCCGCAGACGCAGGAGTACGCGCAGATCACGTACGACAGCCATGTGGGCAAGGGTCACATACGCGGAGGGGGGGGGGGGGGCGGGGGGCGCCGCCCCGCCCCCCCCGCGCCGCCCCCTACAAGCCTGGGTGAGGCAGAGGGCGGGGGGGGGGCGTGGCGGTCTCCCGCGCGCCG
>NZ_JBHYVM010000001.1:113638-118569 GCF_042750105.1 Streptomyces sp. NPDC059443
TCGTCGCCCAGTGCCTCGTCGAGCGCGGCCTCGTACAAACCCCCGCCGAGGCCCGCGAGCGCGTCCGCCCCCAGCGCGCTCCGGGGGCCCGGCCCCACGCCCCCGGCCCCGGGGACCGCCCCCCCCGGCGGGGCCCGGCCCCGCGCGCCGCCCCCCCCCTCCGCGGAAGAACAGCCGAAGTCCAGGTGTCGTCGCCGACCCTTGGGATCGGACTAGCGCTCGACCTCGCCCTTGATGAACTTCTCGACGTTGGCCTGGGCCTCGTCGTCGAAGTACTGCACCGGCGGGGACTTCATGAAGTAGCTCGACGCCGAGAGGATCGGGCCGCCGATACCGCGGTCCTTGGCGATCTTCGCGGCGCGCAGGGCGTCGATGATGACGCCGGCGGAGTTCGGGGAGTCCCACACCTCGAGCTTGTACTCGAGGTTCAGGGGGACGTCGCCGAACGCGCGGCCCTCAAGGCGGACGTAGGCCCACTTGCGGTCGTCGAGCCACTGGACGTAGTCCGACGGGCCGATGTGGACGTTCTTGTCACCGAGCTCGCGGTCGGGGATCTGCGAGGTGACGGCCTGCGTCTTGGAGATCTTCTTCGACTCGAGGCGGTCGCGCTCGAGCATGTTCTTGAAGTCCATGTTGCCGCCGACGTTGAGCTGCATGGTGCGCTCAAGACGGACACCGCGGTCCTCGAACAGTCGCGCCATCACGCGGTGCGTGATGGTGGCGCCGACCTGGGACTTGATGTCGTCGCCGACGATCGGGACACCGGCCTCGGTGAACTTGTCGGCCCACTCCTTGGTGCCGGCGATGAAGACCGGGAGGGCGTTGACGAAGGCGACCTTGGCGTCGATGGCGCACTGGGCGTAGAACTTCGCCGCGTCCTCGGAACCGACGGGGAGGTAGCAGATCAGGACGTCGACCTGACGGTCCTTGAGGACCTGGACGACGTCGACCGGGGCCTCGGCCGACTCCTCGATGGTCATGCGGTAGTACTTGCCCAGACCGTCCAGGGTGTGGCCGCGCTGAACGGTCACGCCCGCGTTCGGGACGTCACAGATCTTGATGGTGTTGTTCTCGCTGGCGCCGATGGCGTCCGAAAGGTCGAGGCCGACCTTCTTCGCGTCGACGTCGAACGCGGCGACGAACTCGATGTCGCTGACGTGGTAGTCGCCGAACTGGACGTGCATCAGACCGGGGACCTTGGCCGCCGGGTCGGCGTCCTTGTAGTACTCGACGCCCTGCACCAGCGAGGCGGCGCAGTTGCCTACGCCAACGATGGCTACGCGAACCGAACCCATTCCGGTTGCTCCCTGTTTGTTCTCGGACGAGGTCTGCGAGATGCAGGCCTCATTTTGCAGTTTCGTCGGACGGACCGGGTCGTCTCTGATCCCGTCCCGCCCGCTCACTCTCGATGAGCTCGTTCAGCCAGCGCACTTCACGCTCGACGGACTCCATGCCGTGGCGTTGCAGCTCGAGCGTGTAATCGTCGAGCCGCTCTCGGGTGCGGGCGAGCGAGGCGCTCATCTTCTCCAGGCGCTCTTCGAGCCGGCTGCGACGGCCTTCCAGGACCCGCATGCGCACTTCTCGTTCGGTCTGGCCGAAGAAAGCGAAGCGTGCGGCGAAAGACTCGTCCTCCCAGGCATCGGGGCCCGTGTGGGAGAGGAGCTCCTCGAAGTGCTCCTTGCCTGCCGCCGTCAACCGGTAGACGATCTTGGCGCGGCGCCCTGCGAGTGAAGCGGCGAGAGCGTCTTCCGGGGCATTGCCCGGCTCTTCGATCAACCAGCCGTTGGTGACGAGCGTCTTGAGGCAGGGATAGAGCGTCCCGTAACTGAACGCTCTGAACACCCCCAGTGAGGTGTTGAGCCGCTTGCGCAGCTCGTAGCCGTGCATGGGGGATTCGCGAAGCAGGCCGAGTACGGCGAACTCGAGGATGCCTGAGCGCCTGCTCATCCGCCTGCCCTTCCTCCGCCTCGGAGTTTTTATGTCGAGCTGATGTATCGGCTCGATACATCCAGACGATAGAACGGGCCACCCCCGGCTACAAGTCACGACACGGTGATCGGCGTCACATCCTCATTTCGGCAGGGGCAAGTTGCCTGGTTTGGGATGAACTTCGGCACTGATTAGCTTTTGGGCGTGCGTAGTCTGTGCGCCATGACACCGGGGGGACCGGAACTCAACTGCCGCTTCCAGGCCACTCGCCTGCCCGAGGAGTAGTCGTTCGATGAGCGAGCACCGCCGCAAACCGCAACAGCCCCAGGGTGGCGGCCGCGCCGCGGCCCGTAAGGCTGCCCAGCAGCGCCCCGGAAAGGGCGCAGGATCCGGACACGACGTCCCCACCTCGTCACCGAGCGGGCCGTATCCGGAGCAGCCGGGGCGCGGAAGCAGAGCCGGCAATCGGAGACCTGCCGGACGCGGACCGGAGGGACGGGGCCGGGGCGCCGCCAAGACCGGCCGCGGCACGGGCCGCCCGGACAAGCGGTTCATCAACTACCCGCGCTCGGACAAGGCCGGCTGGAAGCGTTTCGTCCCGTCTTGGAAGCTCGTCAGCGGCACGGCCTTCGGCCTCTTCGCGATCATCATTGCGGGTGCCGGCATCGGTATCGCCATGGTGAACACCCCCGACGTGAACAAGACGGCCGCGGCGCAGAACAACGTCTTCTTCTGGGAAGACGGCACCCAGATGGTGGCGACCGGTGGATCCGTGAACCGCCAGATCGTGCCCATCGGGAGCATTCCCCGGTCGATGCAGAACGCCGTGATCGCGGCGGAGAACGAGTCCTTCGAATCGGACAAGGGCGTGGACCCGATGGGTATCGCCCGTGCCGTGTGGAACATGGCCAAGGGCGGGTCCACCCAGGGCGGCTCGACGATCACCCAGCAGTACGTGAAGAACACGTACCTGGACTCCGACCAGACGCTCAAGCGCAAGGTCACCGAGCTCTTCATCTCGATAAAGCTCGGTGTGAGCGAGGAGAAGAACACGATCCTCGCGGGCTACCTGAACACCGCCTACTACGGACGCGACGCGTACGGGATCCAGGCGGCCTCCCGTGCCTATTTCGGCAAGGACTCCGACAAGCTGGACCCGTCCGAGAGCGCCTTCCTCGCCTCCGTGCTCAAGGGCCCCAACCTCTACAACCCCGACGGCGGCATCGGCACCGCGGCCACTCCCGAGGCGAACAAGGCTCGTGCCGAGAAGCGCTGGGCCTGGGTGCTGGACCGTGAGGTCACGGTGGGGCGCATGCCGCAGTCCGAGCGGGACCAGTTCAAGAAGTTCCCCGCGCTCATCGATGCCCCGCAGGCCGCCGGCATGTCCGGACAGATCGGCTACATGGTCGAGACGGCCAAGACCTACATGACGAAGACCAAGGGCATCACGGTCGATGATCTGGCCAAGGGCGGCTACCAGATCCACACCACCTTCCAGAAGCCGAAGGTGGACGCACTGGTCAAGGCCGTCGAGGAGACCCGCGACGGGCTGATCGACGAGAAGAAGCGGCCCAAGACCGACACCTTCGTCCAGTTCGGCGCTTCTTCGGTGGACGTGAAGACCGGAGCCATCGTCGCCCTGTACGGCGGTCCGGGCATGGACAAGAAGTACTTCAACAACAACGCCAACACCTACGGTGTCCAGGTCGGCTCGACCTGGAAGCCGTTCGTGCTGGCGGCGGCCATGGAGTACGGCACGCAGAACTCGAAGGGCGCGGGGATCTCGGCCGACAGCAAGTACATGGCCAACGACCTCACGGTGATCAACAACCGTGACGGCAAGCCCCTTCGCGACGGCTCCGGCAAGCCGTTCAGGCAGAAGAACGAGAGCCCGACCGACTACGGCTACGTCACGCTGAACGAGGCGATGGAGAAGTCCATCAACGTCCCGTTCGCCCAGCTCGTCTTCGACGTGGGCCACAGCAAGGTCAGGGACGTCGCCAAGGCATCGGGCATCCTCCCGGAGACGATGGACCCGAACGACAACGCCTCCTTCGCGCTCGGCACCTCGACCCCCAGCGCCATCCGGATGTCCGACGCCTACGCCACCTTCGCCGCCTCCGGCACCCACCACGAGCCGTTCTCCGTGACCAAGGTCGAGAAGGACGGCAAGGAAGTGCCCGGCTTCGAGGCGCCCAAGGCGCAGCAGGCCATGGACAACTCGATCGCGGACAACGTCACCAAGGTCCTTCAGAACGTCGTCGAGAACGGCACCGGTACCAAGGCGAAGAAGCTCGGCCGGCCGGCCGCGGGCAAGACCGGTACCACCGACGACAACATGTCGGCCTGGTTCGTCGGCTACACGCCCGAGCTGTCCACCTCCGTGACCCTGTTCCGCTCGGACCCCAACGCGGAGAAGAAGAAGCTGATCTCGATGAAGGGCGTGGGCGACATCCCGTCCCTCCACGGTGGTGACATCCCCGCCGAGATCTGGGTCAAGTACATGAAGGAAGCGCTGAACGGCGTCCCGGAGAAGGACTTCCCGGAGCCCGACAAGATCGGTGTCGTCGCGGACGTTCCCGGTGCTGCCTCGCCCTCCCCCTCGGCGGCCCCGTCCACGTCCCCCTCTCCGTCGACGTCCGCGTCGACCGGGCCGTCCCCGTCCCCGACCCCCTCCAAGGGCGGAAAGCCCTCCTGCCGGCCGTGGGAGATCTGCAACCCGGATCCGAGCCCCAGCGGACCCGTCTCGCCCTCGCCCTCGCCCAGCAAAACGGGCGGCAAACCGGGCGGCACGACGATCGGCGGCGGCAACGGAGGCAACGGGGGCAACGGAGGCTTCCCGACGATAGGGGGGGCCACGGGCGGCGGCTGATCCCGCCACCCCGAGGCAAGGCCGGAGAGGGGGGGGGGGGGGGGGGGGGGCGCGCGGCGCGGGGGGGGGGGGGCGGCGGGCGGCGGGGTTGGCGTGGCGCGGTTGTCGATTCCGTGCGTGACTCCGTCCC
>NZ_JBHYVM010000001.1:118579-225967 GCF_042750105.1 Streptomyces sp. NPDC059443
GCTGCGCCGGGGGCACGGGGGGGGCGGGGGGGGCGGGGGGCGCGCGGGGGGCGCGCCCCCCCCCCCCCCCCCGCCCCCCGCGGGGCGGGGGCGGCCCCCGCGGCCCCCCCCCCCCTCTCCCATGTCCGGCGCCGTACGGCAGGATGTGCGCATGACGAAGGTGCACGAGGACAGCCCCGTACTGCCCACCCAGCAGGACGAGGTGGCCGCCGCCGGGAGCGAGCTGATCGGCGGTCCGCTGGGCCGCTACGCCCGGCTGGGCGGCCATTGGCTGACCCCGGTGCGCGTCGTGGTGCTCGTGGCCCTGGGGATGTTCGCGCTGGGCATGGTGCAGAAGCTGCCCTGCTACGACTGGGCGTGGTTCCGCGGGGCCGGGTCCCAGTACACCCACGCCTGCTACTCGGACATCCCGCACCTCTACGTCGTACGCGGCTTCGCCGACGGGCTCACGCCGTACTTCGACCGGCTCCCCGGCGACATGCAGTTCCTGGAGTACCCGGTGCTGACCGGGGTCTTCATGGAGGTCGCCTCCTGGCTGACCCCGGGCAGCGGCTCGATGCAGCACCGGGAGCAGATGTACTGGATGGCCAACGCGGGCATGCTGATGGCCTGCGCCGCCGTGATCGCCGTATGCGTGGCCCGCACCCACCGCCGGCGGCCGTGGGACGCCCTGCTCTTCGCCCTCGCGCCCGCCTTCGCGCTCACCGCGACCATCAACTGGGACCTGCTGGCCATCGCCCTGACGGCGGCCGCGATGCTCATGTGGTCGCGGGGCCGGTCACTGGCCTTCGGCATCCTGATCGGACTGGCCACCGCGGCCAAGCTCTACCCCGTACTGCTGCTCGGGGCCGTGTTCGTGCTCTGCTGGCGGGCCGGGAAATGGCGCGCGTTCGGTGCGGCGGTCGGCGGCGCGGTCGCCTCGTGGCTCGTGGTGAACCTGCCCGTCATGCTCTTCGCGTGGGAAGGCTGGACGAAGTTCTACACCTTCAGCCAGGAGCGGCCCATCGACTTCGGCTCAGTGTGGCTGCTGATCTCCCAGCGCTCCGGGAACCCGCTGACGGACGCCAACACCTACGCGACGGGCCTGACGCTGCTGCTGTGCGCGGGCATCGGCCTGCTCACGCTGACCGCACCCCGCCGCCCCCGGTTCGCACAGCTGGCCTTCCTGCTCGTCGCCGCCTTCATCCTGGTCAACAAGGTCTACTCGCCGCAGTACGTGCTGTGGCTGATCCCGCTCGCAGCGCTGGCCAGGCCGCGCTGGCGGGACTTCCTCGTCTGGCAGGCCGGCGAGGTCGTCTACTTCCTGGGGATCTGGTTCTACCTGGCCTACACGACCAGTGGTGAAAAGCACCAGGGCCTGCCCCTGGAGGGCTACCAGCTGGCGATCGCGGCCCATTTGCTGTGCACGCTCTACCTCTGTGCCGTCGTCGTGCGCGACATCCTGATGCCCGAGCGCGACGTGGTGCGGCGCGACGGTTCGGACGACCCTTCCGGCGGCGTCCTGGACGGCGCGGAGGACGTGTTCACCCTGTCGCAAACGGCGAAGGCGCCGCAGTACGCGGCGCCTTCGGACGGACGGCGGGTCGAATGGGGCGCGGGCCCCAAGGACTGACTCAGGCGTCGAGCACCCGGTCGAACTGCGTCGTGGTGTGACGCAGGTGCGCCACCAGTTCGTCGCCGACCTTCGGCTCGGGAGAGTCCGAGGGCACGAACAGGATGGACACCTGCATGTGCGGCGGCTCGGCGAACCAGCGCTGCTTGCCCGCCCACACGAACGGCGACAGGTTCCGGTTGACGGTGGCCAGCCCGGCCCGGGCCACGCCCTTGGCGCGCGGCATCACCCCGTGCAGGGCCTTGGGGGCCTCCAGGCCCACGCCGTGCGAGGTGCCGCCGGCGACCACGACCAGCCAGCCGTCGGAGGCGGCCTTCTGCTGGCGGTAGCCGAACCGGTCGCCCTTGGCGACGCGGGTGACGTCGAGGACCGCACCGCGGTACTCGGTCGCCTCGTGGTCGCCCAGCCACAGCCGGGTGCCGATCCGGGCCCGGAAGCGGGTCTGCGGGAACTGCTGCTGGAGGCGCGCCAGCTCCGCGGACTTCAGGTGGCTGACGAACATGGTGTGCAGCGGCAGCCGGGCCGCGCGCAGCCGGTCCATCCAGCCGATGACCTCCTCGACGGCGTCCGAGCCGTCCGGGCGGTCCAGCGGCAGGTGAAGGGCGAAGCCCTCCAGCCGGACGTCCTCGATCGCCGAGTGCAGCTGGCCGAGGTCCTGCTCGGAGATGCCGTGCCGGCGCATGGAGCTCATGCATTCGATGACCACGCGGGCGCCGACGAGACCCCGGACCCCGTCCAGCGAGGACACCGAGCGGATGACCCGGTCCGGCAGTGGCACCGGCTCCTCACCGCGCCGGAACGGGGTGAGGACGAGCAGGTCCCCGCCGAACCAGTCCTTGATGCTGGCGGCCTCGTACGTCGTCCCGACGGCCAGGACGTCGGCGCCCAGCCGAGTCGCTTCCTCGCAGAGCCGCTCGTGGCCGAAGCCGTAGCCGTTGCCCTTGCAGACCGGGATCATCCCGGGGAACTGGTCCTGGATCTGCTTCTGGTGCGCACGCCAGCGCGCGGTGTCGACGTAGAGCGTGAGCGCCATGCCCGTCCGGAGCCTCTCTCGAAAAGCTGCGTGGTGCAGCGGTGCGGTGTGTGGATGGGGCGGTGTGGATCAGCGGCGGGACATGTAGATGTCGAGCGCCTTGTGGAGCAGCTTGTTGAGCGGGAAGTCCCACTCGCCGACGTACTCGACGGCCTCGCCGCCCGTGCCGACCTTGAACTGGATCAGACCGAACAGGTGGTCGTTCTCGTCCAGGGTGTCACTGATGCCGCGCAGGTCGTAGACGCTTGCGCCGAGCGCGTACGAATCGCGCAGCATGCGCCACTGCATCGCGTTCGAGGGGCGGACCTCGCGCTTGTGGTTGGCGGAGGCGCCGTACGAGTACCAGACGTGCTGGCCGACGGTGAGCATCGTGGCGGCGGCCAGCGGCTCCCCCTCGTGCTTGGCGATGTACAGCCGCATGCGGTTGGGGTCCTCGGCGTTGAGGGCCTTCCACTGGCGCTGGAAGTAGACCAGCGGACGCGGGCGGAACTTGTCGCGCTCGGCCGTGATCTCGTACAGGTGCTGCCAGGTCGCCAGGTCCTCGTAGCCGCCCTGGACGACCTCGACACCGGCCTTCTCGGCCTTCTTGATGTTGCGGCGCCACAGCTGGTTGAAGCCCTTGAGGACGTCGTCCAGCGAACGGTTGGCCAGCGGCACCTGGAAGACGTAGCGGGGCTGGACGTCGCCGAAGCCGGCGCCGCCGTCCTCGCCCTGCTGCCAGCCCATGCGGCGCAGCTTGTCGGAGACCTCGAAGGCGCGGGGCTCGATGTGCGAAGCCTCCACGTCACGCAGGCGCTTGACCTCCGGGTCCTGGATTCCGGCCTTGATGGCGGCGGAGTTCCAGCGCCGGATGACGACGGGCGGGCCCATCTTCACGGTGAAGGCGCCCTGCTGCTTGAGGTGGGCCAGCATCGGCTGGAGCCACTCCTCCAGATTGGGGGCGTACCAGTTGATGACGGGGCCCTCGGGAAGGTACGCGAGGTACCGCTTCACCTTGGGGAGCTGGCGGTACAACACGAGGGCGGCGCCGACGAGTTCGCCGGACGAGTCGAACCATCCGAGGTTCTCGGAACGCCACTCGTTCTTCACGTCGGCCCACGCCGGGACCTGGCAGTGGCTAGCCGAGGGCAGACTCTGGAGGTACCCCAGATGCTGCTCTCGGCTGATGGTCCTCAGGGACAGGCTCATGCGGGGCGTCTCCTCCGGCGGCTTCGCTGGCTATGGCGCGAAGCCTACTGCGACAAGGGCACCACCCATCTGGGGGACAGGCCGGGCCTGGGCCGGTGGGAGGCCGGCGCCCCGTCGCGGAGGTACGCCGGTCAGCCCAGCCAGCCGCCGAAGAGCCCGCCGTGCGCCATGCCGAGGAAGAAGCCGATGGCCGACGCGCCAAGGCCGATGATCAGTGCGAAGCGCTCGCGTGTCGTCTCCGAGATGAACTGTCCGTAGGCGCCGGTGAGGATCCCGACCAGCCCGGTCCACGAGCTGAGCAGGTGCAGATTGTGGAAGAACGCCGTGATGAACGCCACGGCGCCGAGGATCAGAGTGACCGCCACCAGGGTGTCCTGGAGCGGATGGGGCTTCCCGTCCGTCGCGAAGAGCGAGATCGACGGGCGCGTGGACTGGGGTCGCATTGCCTGTGCCATCGGAAGGCACCTCCTGGCTGCAGCTGAGCGGTGCTGCGGGCCTGCTCCGGCAGGGGCCGGGGCATAGCACCGAGCACACCCGATGGATACAGATTGTGGCCTCCTGGTGCCGGATTTCAACCGGAAGGAGTCGACCAGGTAGTCTGTACGGTCTGCGCGGTGTCTGCTTGCGGACGCCGTGCGTACGCATCACGACCCTCCTGCCACGGAACGACCGTGGCCGCTGAGTCCAAAGGAGGTGGGTTCCACATGCGTCACTACGAAGTGATGGTCATCCTCGACCCCGATCTCGAGGAGCGCGCTGTCTCCCCGCTGATCGAGAACTTCCTTTCTGTCGTCCGTGAGGGCAACGGAAAGGTCGAGAAGGTCGACACCTGGGGCCGTCGTCGTCTCGCTTACGAGATCAAGAAGAAGCCCGAGGGCATCTACTCGGTCATCGACCTTCAGGCCGAGCCTGCGGTCGTCAAGGAGCTTGACCGACAGATGAACCTGAACGAGTCGGTTCTCCGGACCAAGGTCCTTCGCCCCGAGACCCACTGAACTTCGGTTCAGCGGTAATCGGGACCGAGTAGCAACAGCAGCCCAGCAGCAATCCCCGCCGAGAGGTTCATCCATGGCAGGCGAGACCGTCATCACGGTCGTCGGCAATCTCGTCGACGACCCCGAGCTGCGCTTCACCCCCTCGGGTGCGGCGGTCGCGAAGTTCCGTGTCGCGTCCACTCCCCGCACCTTCGACAAGCAGACCAATGAGTGGAAGGACGGCGAGAGCCTGTTCCTGACCTGCTCGGTCTGGCGGCAGGCGGCTGAGAACGTCGCCGAGTCTCTTCAGCGAGGCATGCGCGTCATCGTGCAGGGCCGGCTGAAGCAGCGGTCGTACGAAGACCGTGAGGGTGTCAAGCGCACGGTCTACGAGCTGGACGTCGAGGAAGTCGGCCCCAGCCTGAAGAACGCCACGGCCAAGGTCGCCAAGACCACCGGTCGCGGCGGTCAGGGTGGATACGGCGGCGGCGGTCAGCAGCAGGGTGGCGGCGGTGGCAACTGGGGCGGAGCCCCCAGTGGCGGCGGTCCCCAGGGCGGCGGAGCTCCCTCCGACGACCCGTGGGCGTCCAGCGCGCCTGCCGGCGGCTCGCAGCAGGGTGGCGGCGGTGGCTGGGGCGGAAGCTCTGGCAACACCGGCGGCTCCGGCGGCGGCTACTCGGACGAGCCTCCCTTCTAGGGCAGCTCGAACCCCCACTTCTTGATTTCACAGGAGAGACACAATGGCGAAGCCGCCTGTGCGCAAGCCTAAGAAGAAGGTCTGCGCGTTCTGCAAGGACAAGACCGCGTACGTGGACTACAAGGACACGAACATGCTGCGGAAGTTCATTTCCGACCGTGGCAAGATCCGTGCCCGCCGCGTCACCGGCAACTGCACGCAGCACCAGCGTGACGTCGCCACGGCTGTCAAGAACAGCCGTGAGATGGCGCTGCTGCCCTACACGTCCACCGCGCGATAAGGAAAGGGTGACCGAATAATGAAGATCATCCTGACCCACGAGGTCTCTGGCCTCGGCACCGCCGGCGATGTCGTCGACGTCAAGGACGGTTACGCTCGCAACTACCTGGTCCCGCGTGGTTTCGCGATCCGCTGGACCAAGGGTGGCGAGAAGGACGTGGCGCAGATCCGCCGCGCCCGCAAGATCCACGAGATCGCGACCATCGAGCAGGCCAACGAGTTCAAGGCCAAGCTTGAGGCCGTGAAGGTCCGTCTGGCCACCCGTGCGGGTGACGCCGGCCGTCTCTTCGGTTCCGTCACGCCGGCCGACATCGCCACGGCGGTCGAGGCTTCCGGTGGCCCGAAGGTCGACAAGCGTCGCGTCGAGCTGGGCTCCCCGATCAAGACCCTCGGTTCCTACCAGGTCTCCGTGCGTCTGCACGCCGACGTGGTCGCGAACGTGGGCGTCGAGGTCGTCGCCGCCTAAGGGCTGCGCATGAAGGGCCGCACCCCCACGGGGGTGCGGCCCTTCGTCGTTCTCGCGATGTTTCACGTGAAACATCGCTAGCGAGTCGCCCCCGCGATCAGCCAGCGGCCCGAGCGGGTGCGCAGCTGGAGGGTGACCATCCGGACCAGCATCATCAGGGTCATGGCGCACCAGAGGGCCGTCAGGCCCCCTCCCAGGGCCGGTACGAGCAGGGCGGCCGGGGTGAACACGGCGAGGGTCAGCAGCATGGCCCAGGCCAGGTAGCGGCCGTCGCCGGCGCCCATGAGGACCCCGTCGAGGATGAAGACGATGCCGGAGACGGGCTGGGAGAGGGCCACCACGAGCAGGGCGGGCAGCAGGGCGTCCTCGACGGCGGGGTCGCTGGTGAAGAGCGGGATGAACACCGGACGGGCCGCGATCACCAGGACGCCCAGGACGATGCCGGAGACGATCCCCCACTGCACCATCCGGCGGCAGGCGGCCTTGGCCCCCTCGGTGTCCCCCGCGCCGAGGTAGCGGCCGATGATGGCCTGCCCGGCGATCGCGATCGCGTCGAGGGCGAAGGCGAGCAGGCTCCACAGGGAGAGCAGGATCTGGTGGGCGGCGATGTCGGCGTCGCCGAGGCGCGCGGCGACGGCGGTGGCGATCAGCAGGACGGCGCGCAGGGACAGCGTCCGGACCAGCAGCGGGACACCGGCCTGGGCGCAGGCCCGGATCCCCGCGGCATCGGGGCGCAGGGAGGCGCCGTGCCGGCGGGCGCCGCGGACGACCACGGTCAGGTAGGCGGCGGCCATGGCGCACTGGGCGATCACAGTGCCCCAGGCGGAGCCGGCGATGCCGAGGCCCGCGCCGTAGACGAGGGCGGCGTTCAGGCCCGCGTTGAGGGTGAAGCCGCCGATGGCGACGTAGAGCGGGGTCCGGGTGTCCTGGAGGCCGCGGATGACTCCGGTGGCGGCGAGCACCATGAGCATCGCCGGAATGCCGAGGGCGGAGATCCGCAGATAGGTGATGGCGTACGGGGCGACGGTGTCGGAGGCGCCGAAGAAGGAGATCAGGGAGGGCGCCGTGGGCAGCACCACGGCGATGACGGCCGCGCCGAGCAGGAGGGCGAGCCAGATGCCGTCCATGCCCTGGCGGATGGCGGCCTGGAGGTCGCCGGCGCCGACGCGGCGGGCCACGGCCGCGGTGGTGGCGTAGGCGAGGAAGACGAAGACGCTCACGGCGGTGGTGAGCAGGGCCGCCGCGATGCCGAGACCGGCCAGCTGGGGGGTGCCGAGGTGCCCCACGATGGCGCTGTCGGCCATCACGAAGAGGGGTTCGGCGACGAGCGCGCCGAAGGCGGGGAGGGCGAGCGCGAAGATCTCGCGGTCGTGCCGCCCGGGGGCAGCCTTCGGTGCTGTGGGGGCCTGTCTCATGTGCTCAACCTAATCTTCCACAGGTAATGGATGCAACCCTCTTTGGATCCTTACCGTTGCGTCGATTCGCGCACTCGTCGCGCCTCATTGGAGGCGATCTTGAAACAGTGGCGAAGAATTTTCTCACCCACAGTCAGTGGAAGGAGAAATTGCAGGTCAGGTGGGATGGCAGGGTGGGTCTGGTGATTTTGTCCACAGCGCCGTCCCCCGGTCCGTGCACAGCTTCGGGGGAGTTACCCACAGCATTGGCGCCGTCATCCACATCTCATCCACACAGCCTGTGGATAACAAGATTGGCTGACGCCGCTCTCGGCCCTACCGTGGTTCGATGTCCGACTCGCCGACAGCCGATTCGGGTGCCCCAAATGTCAGAGCCGTGTCGTAGAAAGAGTGGCACGGCAATGTCCGCCTTGCGGACGGGAGGAGGTGGCCCGGTGAGCATGCCCGAGCCCATGGACGACCCCTGGGCCGACAGCGGTCCAGGTGACCGTCTGCCCGCCCGTTCGCGCCGTAACGGCGAAGGCCGCGGCCGCGGGGACGAAGAGCAGGGCCGAGGCCGCGAGGGAGGCTCCTGGGACGGTGGAGGCGGCGGCTTCGAGCGCGTCCCGCCACAGGACCTCGACGCCGAGCAGTCCGTCCTGGGCGGCATGCTGCTGTCCAAGGACGCCATCGCCGATGTGGTCGAGGTGCTCAAGGGCCACGACTTCTACCGCCCGTCGCACGAGACGATCTACCAGGCCATCCTCGACCTGTACGCCAAGGGCGAGCCGGCCGACCCGATCACCGTCAGCGCCGAACTGACCCGGCGCGGTGAGATCAGCAAGGTCGGCGGGGCTCCGTACCTGCACACGCTGGTGCAGTCCGTCCCGACGGCGGCGAACGCCGAGTACTACGCCGAGATCGTCCACGAGCGGGCCGTCCTGCGAAGGCTGGTCGCGGCCGGTACGAAGATCACGCAGATGGGCTACGCCGCCGACGGAGACGTCGACGAGATCGTCAACAGTGCCCAGGCCGAGATCTACGCCGTCACCGAGCAGCGGACCTCCGAGGACTACCTGCCGCTGGGCGACATCATGGAAGGCGCCCTCGACGAGATCGAGGCGATCGGCTCGCGCAGCGGCCAGATGTCGGGCGTTCCGACCGGCTTCACGGACCTGGACTCGCTGACCAACGGTCTGCACCCCGGTCAGATGATCGTCATCGCGGCCCGTCCCGCCATGGGCAAGTCCACCCTCGCGCTGGACTTCGCCCGTGCCTGCTCCATCAAGGCCAACCTGCCCAGCGTGATCTTCTCCCTCGAAATGGGGCGCAACGAGATCGCGATGCGCCTGCTTTCGGCGGAGGCCCGGGTGGCCCTGCACCACATGCGCTCGGGCACCATGACGGACGACGACTGGACCCGGCTGGCCCGTCGGATGCCGGACGTCTCCGCGGCCCCCCTCTACATCGACGACTCCCCGAACCTGTCGATGATGGAGATCCGCGCCAAGTGCCGCCGGCTCAAGCAGCGCAACGACCTCTCGCTCGTCGTCATCGACTACCTCCAGCTGATGCAGTCGGGCGGCTCGCGCCGCCCCGAGAGCCGTCAGCAGGAGGTTTCGGACATGTCCCGAAACCTCAAGCTGCTGGCCAAGGAGCTGGAGGTGCCGGTGATCGCGCTGTCCCAGCTGAACCGTGGTCCCGAACAGCGCACCGACAAGAAGCCGATGGTCTCCGACCTGCGTGAATCCGGCTCGATCGAGCAGGACGCCGACATGGTGATCCTGCTGCACCGCGAGGACGCGTACGAGAAGGAGTCCCCCCGCGCGGGCGAGGCGGACCTGATCGTGGCGAAGCACCGTAACGGTCCGACGGCGACCATCACCGTGGCCTTCCAGGGTCACTATTCGCGGTTCGTGGACATGGCCAACACGTAGCATCCGCCCCATGGATGCCACATCTGAAGATCTTGTCCTCCTCCCCGAGACCCGGCGTGCGCTCCTGCGCCGGATCGCCGTCGCGCAGCGCGAAGGCCGGGCGCCGTCCCTGGTGGCGGCAGTGGTGCGGGGCGCGGAAGTGGTCTGGGAGGGTGCCCGGACCATGGTCCCGGGGCACGGACCCGACGGGAACGTCCAGTACCGGATCGGGTCGATCACCAAGACGTTCACCGCCGTTCTGGTGATGCGCCTGCGCGACGAGGGGCTGCTGGCGCTCGGTGATCCGGTGGAGAAGTTCCTGCCGGGCACGGGCGTCGGAGAGGTGACCATCGGCCAGCTGCTCTCCCACACCGGCGGGTTGGCGGCGGAGACGCCCGGCGAGTGGTGGGAGCGGACGCCGGGCGCGACGCGGCCGGAGCTCTCGGACGTGCTGGGCGAGCAGCCCTTCCGTTCCGAGCCGGGCCGGCGCCACCACTACTCCAACCCGGGCTACACGCTTCTGGGTTCGGTCGTCGAAGCGGTGCGCGGCAAGTCGTGGGAAGAGGTGCTCCGGGCCGAGGTGCTGGAACCGCTGGGGCTGGCGCGCACGACGGCGCGGCCGCAGGCACCCGCGGCGGGCGGCTGGGCGGTGCACCCGTGGGCGGACGTGATGATGCCCGAACCGGCAGAAGACCTGGGGCTCATGGCCCCGGCCGGTCAGCTGTGGTCCACCACCGGTGACCTGGCGCGGTTCGCGGCCTTCCTCGTACGGGGCGACGCGCGCGTGCTGAGCGCCGAGTCGGTCCGGGAGATGCGGACGTCGGCCACTCCCCCGGAGCCGGGTCTCGCCGACCTCGGCTACGGGCTCGGGATGCAGCTGACGCAGCACGGCGAGCACAAGCTCGCGGGGCACACCGGCTCCCTCCCGGGCTTCGTGGCCTGCCTGTGGCTGAGCGAGGCCCAGGACGTGGCCGCGGTGGTGCTGGCCAACTGCACCTCGGGGTTGCCCGTCTCCACGCTGGCCGCCGATCTGGTGGCGATCGTCGCGGAGGCCGAGCCGCGCATTCCCGAGCCGTGGCGGCCGCTCCGGGAGGCCGATCCGGTCGCGCTGGAGCTGTGCGGCCCTTGGTACTGGGGCACGTCGGCGCAGGCCGTGCGGCTGACCTACGACGGGTTCCTGGAGCTCGGCCCGGTAGGAGCCAACGGGCGCTCCGCGCGCTTCCGGGCGGAGCCGGACGGCAGTTGGACGGGGCTGAACGGCTACTACGCGGGCGAGTCGCTGCGGGCCGTGCGGCGGCCGGACGGGTCGGTGAGCCACCTCGACCTCGGCTCGTTCGTGTTCACCCGCGAGCCGTACGACACACAGGCTCCGGTCCCCGGCGGGGTCGACCCGCAGGGCTGGCGGGGCATCGGCTAGCGCGCCCGGGGCCGGCAGGCCGGGCCGCCTACGCGGGCCCGGCCTACGCGGCTCGGTTTCAGAGCTGGAGCTTGAACCCGAGATGGGAGCCGGTGAAGCCGAGTCGTTCGTAGAAGCGGTGGGCGTCGGTGCGGGCCATGTCCGAGGTGAGCTGGACGAGGTGGCAGTTCTCGGCACGGGACTTTTCGATCGCCCATTCGATGAACCGGGTGCCGAGGCCGCTGCCGCGCTCGTCCGCATGGACGCGTACGCCTTCGATGATCGAACGCGTGGCCCCCTTGCGGGAGAGTCCGGGGACGATGGTCAGCTGGAGGGTGCCGACGACACGGCCCGCTCGGACGGCGACGACCACGTGCTGGTGCGGGTCGCCCGCCAGCCGCTCGAACGCCGCCACGTAGGGCGAGAGGTCGTCCGGGGACTCCCGGGTCATGCCGAGCGGATCGTCGGCGAGCATCGCGACGATCGCGGGCAGATCCTCCTCGAAGGCCGGGCGAATGATCAGGTCGGAGTGTTCTTCGGAGTGTTCTCCGGTCATGGCTTGGCGCTCCTCGCTCACCCTGCCGCCACGGTGAGCGGGGCCCATCGGCGGGTCCAGTCACCGGGCAGGCCGGGGATGTTCCGGGTCATGACGGCATTGAAGGCTACGGAGGCGAGGCCCCGGTCCTTGAGCCAGCCGAGCAGCTCCTCGTGGCGGACGTCGACATCGGTGCGCAGGGGCCGGTCGGTGGCGGCGGCGAGTGCGGTGACCAGAGCCTGGGCCGTGGCGGTGTCCCGGGCCACCAGCGGCCCGATGACATGGGTCTCCATGTTCGGCCAGATGGCGCCGTAGCCGATCAGCTCGCCGGCGGGGTCCTCGGCGACGAGCAGCCGGTCCGTGAAGGCGGGCAGCCGGAGGATCAGATGCGTCCGGTCGGTGCCGAAGACCTCGCCGTCCAGCCGCAGGATCCGCTGGATGTCCTCGGCGGTGGCCGGCCGGACCGGGACGCTGCCCGGCGCGGGCACGCCGGCATCCGGGCGGAAAGCGCCCCGGAGCATCTCGGCACGCCCCGTGGTGTCGAAGCCGAGCTCCTCGTAGAGGGGGCGGCCGTACGGGGTGGCGTGCAGGGTGAGAGGAACACCCTTGAGGACGTCGTCACAGACGTAGGTCATCAGGTGTCTGCCCAGACCCCGGCGGGCATAGCGGTCGGCGACGAGGACCATGCCGATGGCGGCGAGTTCGGGATTTCCCTGGTCGGGGCCGTACCGGGTGACCACGCAGACCGCGGCGAGCCCCCGGCCGTCCGGGGCTTCGATGCCGTAGCCGTGGCCGGAGGCGAGCAGGAGCCCCCACTTGTGATCCTCGCGGGGCCAGCCGCGGTCTTCGGAGAGATCGGCGCAGTGGCGGAGGTCGTCCACGGTCAGTGCGCGGATCGGCAGGGAGGCGAGATGCGTGAGATGGGGTGGTGTCACAGCCCCAGACTGGTTCATCGACTGGGGCTCGGTCCAGGGGATTTGGGCTGGATGTTTCACGTGAAACATCCAGGTGGGGGCGGTGGAACCGGCCGATGTTTCACGTGAAACACGCTGTTTCACGTGAAACGGAGCCACTAGCCTCGATGACTATGACCCTCCTGCACCTCTTCGACCTCGACGGAACGCTGATGTACGGATCGGCGGCACCCGTCGAGATCTCCCGTCAGCTCGGGCTGACCGACGAGATCGGCCGGCTGGAGCGGGCCTTCGCGGCGCAGGAGATCGGACCGCACGAGTTCTCGTTGGCCGCCCAGAAGCTCTGGAAGGACCTGACCCCGGCACACGTCCGGGCCGCGTTCGACGGGGCGCCCTGGATATCGGGCATCCGTGAGGTGTGGCAGGAGATCCGGGAACGCGGGGACTACTGCGCGGTGATCTCGCTGTCGCCCTCGTTCTTCGTGGAGCTCCTGCTGGAGTGGGGCGCGCACGCCGCGCACGGTTCGGTCTTCCCGGAGGTTCCGTTCACGCGGCCGGTGGACATGGCCGGAATCCTGACGCCGGAGGGCAAGGTGACCGTCGCCGACCGGCTGTGCGCGCGGTTCGGGGTGGAGCGGAGCGACTGCGTCGCGTACGGGGACTCCGGTACCGACGTGGCGCTCTTCGAGGCCGTCCCGCGCTCGGTCGCGGTCAACGCCCGGCCGTATCTCGCGGAGAAGGCCACGCACGTCTACGAAGGCCGCGATCTGCGGGAGGCATACCAGCTGGCAGGGGTGGAGCGCACGGGAGTTGAGGCATCTTAAGGGGAAAGTGGGTTCGAAACGCGGATTTCCCGCATTTCCCCGCAAGCTCTGGGGCGGACTGGCACGCTGTGAAACCCGGAACCACGGATTCGAAGGCCGTGGCGTGTGCAGACCTACCGAGATGCTCGAAGCGAGGCACCGCATGGACGCTCCGCCCACCGGATCGGCAAGACGGAGGACCGCCCGGATACCGTCCGGGGGCAGTGCGCCAGAGGCCTCTCCCGCACCCTCCCCCGATGCCGTGCTCATCCGCCGGACCCTTGAGGAAATCGCACCCGTCGCCGACAAGGTGACTTCTTATTTCTACGCCCTGGTGTTCACGGCCCACCCGGACCTGCGGGGGATGTTCCCCGCCGCCATGGATGCCCAGCGGGACCGGCTGCTCAAGGCGCTGCTGACCGCCGCCGAGCACATCGACCATCCCGAGGTGCTCACCGCGTACCTGAGCCGGCTCGGCAGCGGGCACCGCAAGTACGGCACCCAGCCCGGCCACTATCCGCCGGTGGGCGAGGCCCTGATCGGGGCACTGGCCCGGTACGCCCAGGACACCTGGGGGCCGGAGACGGAAGCCGCCTGGGCGCGGGCGTACACCGCGATCTCCCAGATCATGATCGACGCGGCGGCCGAGGCCGGGACCAAGGCGCCGCCGTGGTGGCACGCCGAAGTGGTCTCCCACGATCTGCGCACCTCGGACATCGCGGTGCTCACCGTCCGCCCCGACCAGCCGTACCCGTTTCTCGCGGGCCAGTACACGAGCCTGGAGACACCGTGGTGGCCACGGGTCTGGCGGCACTACTCCTTCGCCTCGGCCCCCCGTGCGGACGGGCTGCTGTCCTTCCACGTCAAGGCGGTCCCGGCGGGATGGGTCTCCAACGCGCTGGTGCGGCACGCCCGGCCCGGCGACGTACTGCGGCTCGGACCGCCGGCCGGTTCCATGGTGGTCGACCACAGCACCGACAACGGCATGCTGTGCCTGGGCGGCGGCACGGGCATAGCCCCGATCAAGGCGCTGATCGAGGACGTCGCCGAGCACGGGGAGCGGCGCCCGGTAGAAGTGTTCTTCGGAGCGCGCAGCGACAACGACCTCTACGACAAGGACACCCTGCTGGGCCTGCAGCGCTCGCATCCGTGGCTGTCGGTGCGCCCGGTGGTGTGCGCGGACGGACTGGCGGGGCAGCTGCCGGAGGCCGTCGGTGCGCACGGGCCCTGGAGTTCGTACGACGCGTTCGTCTCGGGACCGGCCGCGATGATCCGCAGCGGGGTGGACGAACTGAAGAGGATCGGGATTCCCATGGAGCGCATCCGCCACGACGAGGTGGAGGAACTGGCGGGCGTCGCCGGCTGATTCCGGCCGGCGCCCGCCATCGGTCCGGAAGGTCAGCCCAGGTCGGGGGCGTGCATCGCGCGCACGCCCTCGATGTTGCCGTCGAGGTAGTGGCGCAGGGACAGCGGGACGAGGTGGACGGCGGCGATGCCGACGCGGCTGAAGGGCACGCGGACGATCTCGTACTCGCCCTCCGGCTCGTCGATCTCGGGTCCGTGGCGCTGGCTGGGATCCATGGATTCGAGGTGGCAGACGAAGAAGTGCTGCACCTTGACGCCGGTCACTCCCCGGTCGGCGATGTGCTCCACGGTGTCGACGAAGCAGGGCACCACATCGGTGATCTTCGCGCCGAGTTCCTCGTGGAGCTCTCGGTGGAGGGCGTCGACGACGGTCAGGTCCGAGGGCTCCACTCCCCCGCCGGGGGTGAGCCAGTACGGGTCGACGCCGGGCTTGGTGCGCTTGATGAGGATCAGGTCGTCACCGTCGAGCAGGATCGCGCGGGCGGTGCGTTTGACCACGGGACGTTCGGTCATGGGAGAAGAGTGGCCCAGACTTCCGCTTCTGAAACGCATGCCGGGGAAATGCGCCGGGGCGCGAGCCGGGCGGTCCGGGTCACCGGGCGGGAGACCCGGACCGCCTCGCGGAAGGCCGCTCAGGCCGTGGAGCCCGCCACGTCGAGGGCCCGCAGCACGTCCGCGACCAGGTCCGCGGTGTCCTCGGCACCGGCGGAGAAGCGGATGAACCCCTCCGGCACGGCGTCGCCGCCCCACCGCCCCCGCCGCTCCGCGGTGGACCGCACCCCGCCGAAACTCGTGGCGTCCTCGACGAGGCGCAGGGCGGCCATGAACCGTTCCGCATGCGCGCGGTCGGCCAGGGTGAAGGAGACCACCGATCCGAAGCCCCGCATCTGGCCCGCGGCCGTCTTGTGGGACGGATCCGAGGCCAGGCCCGGGTAGCGCAGCCCCGAGACGTCCGCGCGGCCGGAGAGGGCCTCGGCTACGGCGAGCGCGTTGGCCCACTGGCGGTCGGTGCGCAACTGGATGGTGGACAGGGAGCGGTGGGCGAGCCAGGCCTCCATGGGGCCCGGGATCGCGCCGATCACCTTGCGCCAGCGGCGGATGCCCGCGGCGAGTCCGGCGTCGCGGCAGACGACGTAGCCGAGCAGCAGGTCGCCGTGGCCGGTGAGGCCCTTGGTACCGCTGGCCACCGAGAAGTCGGCGCCGAGCTCCAGGGGGCGCTGGCCGAGCGGGGTCGCGAGGGTGTTGTCCACGGCGACCAGGGTGCCGCCCGCGTGCGCCGCGTCCACGAGGCGCCGGACGTCACAGACGTCGAGCCCGGGGTTGGAGGGGGTCTCCAGCCACAGCAGCCGGGCTCCGTCGAGGACAGCGAGCTGGCCGTCCCCGCCGGTGGGGGCGGTGCGCACGTGGACCCCGTACGCCTCCAGCTGCTCCCGTACGAGGGGCAGGGCCTGGTAGCCGTCGTCGGGCAGGACCACGGTGTCGCCGGTGCGTGCCTGGGAGAGCAGGACGGCGGAGACCGCGGCCATGCCGGAGGCGAAGACGACGGTGTCCACACCGTCCTGGCCGGGGGCTTCCAGTTCCCCGATGGCCCGCTCCAGCAGGGTCCAGGTGGGGTTGGTATCGCGCCCGTAGGTGTACGGGCCCTCGACGTCGCCGGGGAGGTGGAAGTGGGCGGCGAATACCGGTCCGGGCAGCGTCGGCTCGTTCTTGGCCGGCTCGGGCAGACCGGCGCGGACGGCGACGGTGCCGTCCCCGAGCCGCTCCGCCCGTGCGGGAACGCTGTCGGGTGTGCTCATCGAGTGGGCTCCTTCACGGCTTCGCGTACGGCGTCCAGCAGGCCGGGGCCGGCCGCCTCGACCAGTTCCAGGCACTCTTCGAATCCGGCGAAGGGCCCGTAGTAGGGATCGGGTACGTCGCCCCCCGAGGCTGTGGCCGCGGGGTCGTAGGAGCGCAGCAGCCGGACCTTGGCGGCATCCTCCGGCGTGGGAGCGAGCGCCTTCAGGTCGCGCAGGTGCCCGGCGTCGAGTGCGATGACGAGGTCCAGGCCGGCGAACCAGGAGGCCCGGAACTGCCGGGCCCGGTGGGCCGACTCGTACCCGGCGGCCTCCAGGACGGCGACGGTGCGCGGATCGGCGCCGTCCCCCTCGTGCCAGCCGCCGGTGCCCGCGCTGTCGACCTCGACCAGGTCCGCGAGCCCGGCGTCGGCGACGAGGGAGCGGAAGACGGACTCGGCCATGGGCGAGCGGCAGATGTTGCCGGTGCAGACGAAGCACACGCGGTACATGGGCGCCCGCGTCAGTTCTTGTCGGGCAGGACCATGTTCACGGCCCAGGAGACGATGGAGATGATGAGGGCGCCGACGACCGCGGTCCAGAAGTTGTCGACGTGGAAGCTGAGGTCGAACTGCTTCGCCAGCCACGAGGTCAGCATCAGCATCAGCGCGTTCACCACGAGGGTGAACAGGCCGAGGGTGAGGATGAAGAGCGGCAGGGAGAACAGCTTCACCACCGGCTTGACGATGATGTTGACCACGCCGAAGATCAGCGCGACCAGGATCAGGGTGAGCGTGCGGCGGCCCATGCTGCTGCCGTCGTCGAGGGTGATGCCCGTGAGGAGCCAGATGGCGACGGCGAGGGCCGCGGCGTTGGCCACTGTCTTGACTACGAAATTCGTCATGTGTCTGATCGTTGCAGAGATGATCCCCGTGGAACATCAGCTGATCTGCGGATGGTCACGGCACGAGAGAACACAAGGGGTACGAAGACGATGAAGGCCTTCCGGCTGACCGAGCTCGAGGCCGAGCGGGCCGCGAATGAGGGTGCCTATCTGCAGTTCCTGCGCGAGCGGAACATGTCGGTGGGGCTCTACGCGCTGGACGCCGGTGCGAGCGACCCGCAGCAGCCGCACAACCAGGACGAGGTGTACTTCGTCGTGAGCGGCCGGGCCTCGATCACCGTCGGGGAGGAGACGACGACGGTGGCGAACGGAAGCGTGGTCTACGTGCCGGCAGGAGTGCCGCACAAGTTCCACCACATCACCGAGAACCTCAAGGTGATGGTGGTCTTCTCTCCGCCGGAAGGGTGATCGGACCCCGGGACTGAGGGTCGCGAGCCCGATCCCCCTAGGGGGCGGATCAGGGGACTCCGAGGGCTCGCGGGCCCCCGCCGGGAGCCGTGGCCTCCTAGCATCGAGAGCAGGAAGTCACGGACAAGAAAGAGGTTGGGGACATGGAAGGCATCCGAGGGATATTCGAGGGCATGCCCTGGTGGGTCAAGTGGGTCGCCGTTCCGCTGCTGGTGCTGTTCGTCTTCGGCGGTGTGATCACCACGGTGCTGGGCGCGCTGATCAGCTTCGTGTTCAAGGCGCTCCTCCTCGCGGCCCTCGTCGGAGGCCTGATCTTCATCGTCAAGAAGTTCACCGGCAGCGGGACGAAGTCCTCCTCCGGAGACTGGTAGAACTTGGGCAACCCGGGCGGCAGCGGGATTAACCCAGGTGAGGGAACGTGAAGGGCTAAACCGCTCACAGCCCGGGAATCGGCGGATAGAGTGGCAATCTGTGCCGTTCCCTGGGCACCGAAAGCCGGTACTGCCGCTCTGACCTGCGGTTCTTTCAACAGCCGCCGAGCACGACCCCCAGGAGTCACGGCACCCGCGGGGGCGGCCCCCGCAGGGCGGGCCCCCCACGGCTCGCCGCCACGCCTGGGGGTGAGCTTTTGTCTTCGGTTCACAACGCCGGTGTGCCGACTCTGATCGGTTCGGTGCAGAGGGCGCTGAGGCTGCTCGAGGCGGTGGGTTCCCATAGTGAGGGAGCCCCGGCGAAACAACTGGCGCGTGAGGCCGGGCTCCCGCTTCCCACCGCGTACCACTTGCTGCGCACCCTGACGCACGAGGGCTATCTGCGCCGGGAGAGCGGGGTCTTCGTCCTGGGTGATGCCGCCGGCCGACTGGCCGGTGGCGGGCTCCAGCAGAAACGTCGCAGCATGATCCTCGACTCCCTCGCGCACTTCCGCGACGCGGTCGGGGCCCCCGTCTACTTCGCGGTCTACCGCGAGGGTGAAATCGAGGTCGTGGGTGTATCGGACACCCCGGCCAACCCGGCCTGCGAGGAGTGGGCCGATTTCCGCGAGACCGGCCACGCGCACGCCATCGGGCAGTGCCTGCTCGCCCAGCTCGACGAGAAGACGCGCAAGGACTACTACGACCGGCACCCGGTCGAGGCCATCACCCCTTACACCGTGGCCGACTTGCGGGCCCTGGAGCAGCGGATCGGCTCCATGGAGCGGATGCAGCCGGTGACCGAGCGGCAGGAATACGCCCTGGGCACGGTGTGCGCGGCCATCCCCATCACCGCCGGAGACACCGCGGCGACCATGGCGATTTCTCTCCCTCTGCACCAGGAAAATCGATTGCTGTATGCGGTCGATCGGCTACGGAGTGAAGTAGGCGCGCTGTTGAGCACCCTCTCGTTCTCTATCAGTATCTGAAAACTCACTCCTTGTGATCTGCTAGCGCTTCCACCACTCTTGTCAAGAGGGCCTTGGGGGATCATTCCTGGCCACTTCCACTACAGCGGGGTAGGCAATGCGCGAGTCGGTACAAGCAGAGGTCATGATGAGTTTCCTCGTTTCCGAGGAGCTCTCGTTCCGGATCCCGGTGGAACTCCGGTACGAGGCTCGTGACCCCTACGCAGTCCGCCTGACCTTCCACCTTCCCGGAGACGCGCCCGTGACCTGGGCGTTCGGCCGGGAGCTGCTTCTCGACGGGATCAACAAGCCGTGCGGTGACGGGGATGTCCACATCGCCCCCACCGACCCGGAGGAACTGTCCGACGTCCACATCCGGCTCCAGGTGGGCGCGGACCGGGCTCTCTTCCGTGCGAGCGCGGCGCCGCTCGTCGCGTTCCTCGACCGCACCGACCGGATCGTCCCGCTCGGACAGGAGCGCAACCTCGGCGACTTCGAGGAGAACCTGGACGAGGCGCTCGACAAGATCCTGGCCGAGTCGCGGCAGAACGAGCAGAACGCCGGCTGACCGGCCGGCCGCAACGCGGGCTGGCCAGAGCCTGCCGACCGACCGGAACGCTGGCCACGTACCACCGCACGTAAGGACCAGGGCTCAGCGTGCCGACGCGCTGAGCACACCACCTTGCCGTTCACCCTGACCGGCCGCGCGCGACCTGACCAGCCGCGCCCGCCGGTTGCTTGTCCGTTTGCCCGTCAGCGCTTGCGGCGCCGGCCCCGGCCGCCGCGCAGCGGCCCCGATGCCGCCGGGGCAGCCGTGCCCGCAGGGGATTCCGCGCGGTCGGCGGAGACCACCAGTGCGGCCAGTGCGGTCGTCACGGGTACCGAGGCGACCAGTCCGATCGAGCCCACGAGGGTCCGTACGATCTCTTCCGCGACGAGCTCGCTGTTGGCCACCGAACCCATGCTGCTGTTCGCGATCGAGAACAGCAGGAGCAGCGGCAACGCGGCGCCCGCGTAGGCCAGTACGAGGGTGTTGACCACCGAGGCGATGTGGTCCCGCCCGATCCGGATACCTGCCCGGTACAGCTCGCGCGGGCCCATCGAGGAGTCTGCCTGGTGGAGTTCCCAGACGGCTGACGTCTGGGTGACCGTCACGTCGTCGAGTACGCCGAGCGATCCGATGATGACACCCGCAAGCAGCAAACCGCTCATGTCGATGTGCGGATAGAGCCCGTGGATCAGCCCGGTGTTGTCGTCGGTGTTGCCGCTCAGGAACGCCCAGCCGATGAACAGCGAGCCCAGCAGGCCGATCAGCACCAGCGACACGATGGTGCCGAGGACCGCGACCGAGGTACGGGCCGTCAGGCCGTGGCACATGTAGAGCGCGATCAGCATGATGGCGCTGGCCCCGACCACCGCCACGAGCAGGGGGTTCGAGCCCTGGAGGATCGCGGGGAGGATGAACAGGGTCAGTACGCCGAAGCTGACGACGAGGGCGATGAGCGCGTACACCCCGCGCATCCGCCCGACGACGACCACCGCGAGGGCGAAGATGCCCGCCAGCAGGGCCATCGGGAACTTGCGGTTCACGTCGACCACGGAGTACTGGAGGTCGCGGGGCGCGTCCGGCGCGTAGGCGACCACCACCTCCTGGCCGTTCGCCAACTGTCTTGGTGCGCCCGGCTGGACGATCTCGAAGAACTCGCGGCCCTTGTCCGGGCCGGTGCCGACCTGGACGGTCGCCTTCTTGCACTGGCCGCTCTGCTCGGCGACCGCCTCGCGGCCCGACGGGGTGGAGGTGTCACCGGTGGCCGGCACCTGTGCGGCGTTCACTGATTTGCAGTCGACCTGCTGGAGCGCGACGACCTTCCCCTGCTGGGTCTGGCGGTCGAAACCGACCCCGGAACGTTCGTGCGCGGGGGCGCCGCCCGGCCAGAGCACGACCATGCCGACCACGACGGCGGCGGCGAAGGGGATCAGCACGGCGGCGATCACCTTGCGCAGGTGCTTCGAGACGGGGGCCGCCGGACCGTGGCTGTGGGAGTGGCCGTGGGAATGCCCGGACGAGTGCCCGGGCGCGTGTCCCGGCGAGTGCTCGGGCTCCGCATGCGCGTGGCCGGCGTGGTCGGTGCGACCAGCGGGGTCAGTGGGCTCGATGGGGGGCTGCGGCGAGGACGTCACTGGCAGATCATCGCAACAGATGAGGGGGCCCACTGTTCAGCACGCCACACATGACGCTAGCGTGGGGGCTACTTTGCACAACGCGGGAGCTCGGAGCACCGGGCTGAGAGGGCGCTGATCACCGTTCGCATTCGAAGATGCGTACGGGAGGAGGCTGCGTCGACCGCCGAACCTGTTACCGGGTAATGCCGGCGTAGGGAGATTAGGTCTCATGACCATTCAGGACGCACGCACGCCTGCCGTCAGCCAGGACGCCGACGGCCAGACCGAGCGCCAGCCTGGCTGGCACAAGGGGTACGTGGCGGGCTCCCGCCCCGACATCCGGGTGCCGGTCCGCCAGGTCCACCTCACCAACGGCAAGGACGTGACGCTGTACGACACGTCCGGTCCGTACACCGACCCGCAGATCGAGACCGATGTCCGCCGGGGTCTGGCGCCCCTGCGCGAGAACTGGATCATCGGCCGCGGTGACACCGAGGAGTACGCGGGCCGTCCCGTGCGCCCCGAGGACGACGGCATCAAGCACACCTCGCCGCGCGGTGGTCTCAAGAACCTCGACGCGGTCTTCCCGGGCCGTCCGCGCACGCCCCGCCGGGGCCGTGGCGGCGCCGCCGTCACGCAGCTCGCGTACGCCCGCCGGGGCGAGATCACCCCGGAGATGGAGTACGTCGCGATCCGCGAGAACGTCTCCCCCGAGGTCGTCCGCGAGGAGATCGCCGCAGGTCGTGCGGTCATGCCGGTGAACGTGAACCACCCCGAGATCGAGCCGATGATCATCGGCAAGCGCTTCCTGGTGAAGGTCAACGCCAACATCGGAAACTCCGCGGTCACCTCCTCGATCGAGGAGGAGGTCGACAAGATGACCTGGGCGACCAAGTGGGGCGCCGACACGGTCATGGACCTCTCGACCGGCCGCAACATCCACACCACCCGCGAATGGGTGCTGCGCAACTCCCCCGTGCCGATCGGCACCGTGCCGCTGTACCAGGCGCTGGAGAAGGTCGACGGCCGTGCCGAGGACCTGACCTGGGAGATCTACAAGGACACGGTCATCGAGCAGGCCGAGCAGGGCGTCGACTACATGACGGTGCACGCCGGCGTGCTGCTGTCGTACGTCCCGCTGACCGCGCGCCGCAAGACCGGCATCGTCTCGCGTGGTGGCTCGATCATGGCCGCGTGGTGCCTGGCGCACCACAAGGAGAACTTCCTCTACACGAACTTCGAGGAGCTCTGCGAGATCCTCGCGACGTACGACGTCACGTACTCGCTGGGTGACGGCCTGCGCCCGGGTTCCATCGCGGACGCCAACGACGCGGCGCAGTTCGCGGAGCTGAAGACGCTGGGCGAGCTGAACACCATCGCCAAGCGGTACAACGTGCAGACGATGATCGAGGGCCCCGGGCACGTCCCGATGCACAAGATCAAGGAGAACATCGACCTCCAGCAGGAGATCTGCGAAGAGGCGCCGTTCTACACCCTCGGCCCGCTGACCACGGACGTAGCGCCCGCCTACGACCACATCACCTCGGGCATCGGCGCCGCGATGATCGCCTGGTGGGGCACCGCGATGCTCTGCTACGTCACGCCCAAGGAGCACCTGGGCCTGCCGAACCGCGACGACGTGAAGACCGGCGTCATCACGTACAAGATCGCCGCTCACGCGGCGGACCTGGCCAAGGGCCACCCGGGCGCCCAGGAGTGGGACGACGCCCTGTCGGACGCGCGGTTCGAGTTCCGCTGGGAGGACCAGTTCAACCTGGCCCTCGACCCGGACACGGCCCGTTCGTTCCACGACGAGACCCTCCCGGCCGAGCCGGCCAAGACCGCACACTTCTGTTCCATGTGCGGTCCGAAGTTCTGCTCGATGAAGATCTCCCAGGACATCCGCCGTGAGCACGGGGGCGATCTGAAGGCCGAGGAGATCGAGGCGGGCATGGCGGAGAAGTCCGCTGAGTTCGCGGCTGCGGGCAACCGCGTGTACCTGCCGCTGGCCGACTGAAGCACGGCTGACTGAAGCACGGCGGACCGTCACCGAACGGGGGCGGCCCCGCGACCCATGGGGGGAGTCGCGGGGCCGCCCCCGGCCGTGCGTCAGCCCAGTGCGCTGAGGTAGCGCCCTGGCGCGTCGGGGGCGACGACGTTCCGCGTGCCCAGAACGCTCAGGCAGCGGTAGGCGAGGTCGGTGGAGCCGTAGACGTGGTGGGCGACCATGGCCAGCTGCTTGAGCTGCTCGTCGGTCATGGATTCGGGATGCCCGAAGTCGCGGACGTACACGACGTCGGCTTCGAGGAGCTGGTGCTGGGCCTGGCGGAAGTCACCGCCGAAGACCACGGGGGCGATCGGCCAGCGCTTGACCGCCGTGAAGGCGTGCGGGATGAAGCCCTGACGACGGAGCTCCCGGTCCACGTCCCCGAACACGGGCTGGTCCTCGTAGAGCGGAACGAAAGAGACCTCGGTGTGGATCGCCACGGCTTCGGCCAGCTTCTGCCGGGCGCTCTGGAACACCATCAGCTCGGCACCCTGGATGTCGATCTTCAGGAGATCGAAGGCGCCGACCTCCGCCACGTCGTCCAGCCGTCGGGTGTCGACGGGGATCTCCTCGCGGATCCTGCCCCACTCGGTGAAACCGTTGAAGAGCCCGAGCCGGTTCGGGTCGGGCTTGTAGAGGCTGGTCATCCCGGAGGCTTCGGCGACGTGGAGGGTGTGGGTGGCGCCGTCGCCGATGGCGTCGGGCAGGTAGGTCTCGTACGGGCCCTTGCGGCGCCGGAGCTCGTCGAGGGCGTCGGGCTGGGGCTCGAACCCGGTCACCCGGCACAGGCCGGACCGCAGCATGTCCTGGTACGGCGGGTCCCCGTCGATCGGGTTGGCGCCGATGTCGACGACGTGGGTCTGGCGAACCGGCTCCACGAGCGCGAGCACGGGTGATGCGGTGGTGGTCGGGGCGGTGGTGGTTGATGTGGTGACCGTCATGACGCTCTCATCCTCACGATCAGGCGACGACTCGGTATGCCGCGCCCAGCTTGTTCCGGGCGAAATCGAGGTTTCCGGAGACCCGTTCGCGCTGCCCGTCGGGCAGCTTGCCCTCGCTCAGGAGTTGCTCGCAGCACTCCAGTGACTGCTGGTACTCCCCGACCCAGTAAGCGGCGATGGCGAGTTCGTCGAGCGCGCGCCACTCGTGCCACGAGAACTCGACGAAGAGGATGTCCTCCGGGTAAGGGATGCGCACCGCCTCCCGGGCGAACATGTAGGCGAGGGGCCAGCGGCTTTCGAGGCGGCAGAGGCGGGCGAGGTCGCCGATCGCCTCGGCGCGTGAGGGCCGGCTCTCGTGTGCGCGGAGGTAGCGGTCCATCACCTCGGCCGACGGCCTCTTGAGGGTGTCCGCAAGCCGTGCGGCGTAGAGCTGGGAGCAGTAGATCTCCTCGGCCCAGCCGCCCATGGCCGCCCGGTGGTCGTAGGCGGCGAGGGACTTCTCCGGTTCTTCCGCGTCGCGCCAGCTCTGAGCGAGGTAGAACGCGTACCGCGTGTTGTCGGGTTCCTTCGCGAGGCCTTCGGTCAGGACTTCCGCGTCGCGCAGGTACTTCGCCCGCTGGCCGACTTCCCGGAGGCGGCCCCCGCCGCCGACGGAGAGGATGTTGAAGCCCTCGATCACGCCGCGGCTGTGCTCGGTGTCGCATTCGATGTACTCGTGGAGTACGCCCACGTACCGCCAGGGCAGTCGGGTGGAGACCAGCGCCGGCCGCCAGTGGATGATCGGGCCGTCGTGCAGCGCGACCTGGTACGCGTCGAGCGTCAGATCCGGCATGCGGAACCCGGGCTGTACCTGCATCTCGTCGTCGCCGTCGATGAACAGCAGATAGTCGGCGCTGGAGCGCGCGAGTTCGATCGCCTCCGTGCGGCTGCCGTCGAAACCCTTCCACGGCCGGTCGTACAGAGCGCCGGGCAGGTCACTGAAGCAGTCCCGGATGACGTCCTGGGTGCCGTCTGTAGATCCCGTGTCCACGATCACCCAGGTGTCGATCAGGGGGCGCACCGACTCCAGGCACTTCCGGATGGTCGGCGCCTCGTTCTTGACGATCATGTTCAGGCAGATGGTCGGCCTCACCGCAACACCCTCTCGTCGGACGGATCGCGGGCGACGTTAGGGAGTGCGGCCGCCCATGGGCTGGCGGCACGCCGGTGACGCCACCGCAGGGGAGTCGTCGACGCGTCCGTTAGTGGCGGTCTGATAGCCCGAGCGGGCCCATGGGCATGGGATGCCGAATTGCGGGCGATCCGATGTTTCACGTGAAACATGGACGGTGTCTCACGTGAAACCGGTGCGCGGACCCGAGTGGCGGCGCGGCGGACCGCCAAGTGGCCCTGCGCACTGCGCCGTTCCGCTGACAGACGGGCGCGCCGGTGCGCTTCGCGAGGGCTGGGTCTTCAGGATGACCCCGCGAAGACCGGTCATATTTCCGGACTTCGCAGATCCGATCGATCCGGTGTGTGCGAGGAGCGGTAGATGAGTTCTGAGAACAAGACCCGTACCTACCTGGGGCCGCTGCCCCGTCGGGCCGGCTGGTTGAGGGGAGGCACGCTCGCCTCGGTGGCGCTGGTGCTCGCGGGCATGGCGTCCCCGGCGGTCGCGCTGGCCGCGGCGCCGGGGAACCCGGACCACTGCCGGTCCGAGCACCACAGACCGGACGCCCGGAGCCACGGGACGGCAAACGGGGTCGTAAAGCCGTCCCACGGCAACGACGACGAGTGCAAGGTGGGCCCGACGGGCCCGCGGGGCCCGCGCGGACCCAAGGGCGACACAGGCCCGACTGGTCCCACCGGGCCGCGTGGAGCTACGGGCGCTACCGGCGCTACGGGTGCTACGGGTGCGACCGGCGCTACGGGTCACACCGGCGCTACGGGTGCGACCGGTGCCACGGGTGCGACTGGTGCTACGGGTCACACCGGAGCCACGGGCGCGACCGGTGCCACAGGCGCTACGGGTGGGACCGGCGCGACGGGCGCGACGGGCGCGACGGGTGCCACAGGCGCCACAGGCGCTACGGGTGGGACCGGCGCTACGGGCGCCACAGGCGCTACGGGCGCAACCGGTGCTACCGGTGCCACGGGCCCGACCGGTCCCGCCGGGCCGTGCAGCGACGTCGACGCCTACAACCCCAACGGTGACAGCGAGGTCAAGGCCGTCCTCACCGGCGGCAAGGCCTACGCCGGCATCCGCACCGTCCGGCCCACCATCTCCCCGTACCTCTGGTACGACCTGACCAACGGCGGCACGCCGACCGGCACGTTCCCGGCCAACGCCTGTGCCATCTCGATCGGTGCGCAGGACAACCTCGTGACCATCGAGGTCCTGACCACGACCAACCTGCTGTTCGAGACCACGTGCAACCCGGGCGTGACCATGGGTGTCCGGGTCCTGGCCTGCACCAAGACGTGGCAGCAGGTCAACTCCCTCAGCACCGCCACTCTCCGCGGCAAGTTCGCCCATGCCCAGTCCCTCGACCCGCGTCAGCCCAGGAACATCAAGTAACCGCAAGGAACGGCATCACTCCGGCTCGGTCTCCGGGCCGCCGAAGTCCGGGCTGGTGAAGTCCGGAGACGTGTAACCGGGTCGGGGCCCCTGTGCGGGGGCTCCCGGGCTGGTGAAGTCGGGCCGGGTGTATCCCAGGTTGGGGATGCGCCCGGCCCCCGGCTTTCGGGCGGTCGGAAGCCCGGCACCCGCGCTGGGATCGGCCAGGGCGTCCCGTAGGAACGGCATGATGCCGCGCTCCAGCAGGGCGTTGCGCCAGGCCTCCCGGGCCCGTGACACCTCGTCGGGTATCGCCTCGGTCTCGTCCGCCGCCACCTCGGTGGAACTGTTGCGGACGGCCGTCACCAGCAGCCCGATCACGGCGAAGAGCAGCGCGGCGACCGTGAGCCCGCCGAAGAGCCAACCCGCCGTCAGCATGGTTTCTGCGAAGGCCGGTTCGGGTTCGATGGTCTTCAGGATATAGCCCACCATCAGGAAGATCAGCATGGCGGTCCCGGCCAGGACCGGGGCGAGGACCGCGACCACGGCGCCTGCTCCCGCGCCGCCGCCGGCGCCCTGTCCGCCGTTCTCCTGGGCCGTAGTGCCGGGAGTGGACAGGATCTCGTCCTGCCGCTCCTTGCGGACCTTCACGTAGTGGTCGTACTCGGCTGCCGCCGCGGCCGTCAGCAGTGCACTGGCTCCCATGGCCATGGTGCGCAGCTGTTCGGCGTTCAGCCGTTCGCCGAGAGTGGCGAGCTCGGGCCGGTCGTTCGCGGTGCGCAGCGCCTCGTCGAGGAGCCGATCGAACTCAGGTCGGTCTTCGGTGAGCAGGTGCGGAGCGCTGGTCATGTGCATCCCCCGATGCTCCGTAGAGGCCGGTATGCCCGCGTAGACCCGGGCACCGGCACAAACGGAGGAGAGCCTGCTGCGGATAGAGCGATGGTAGAGCGCCCATGCCGTGCGTTGACAGGGGCTTTCCGGAAATACCCAGCTCCGGGAAGCCTCAGTCGTTCAGCGGGAGTTGTACGACGAGCAGCTTGCCCGCCATCGTCACGCCGCCGTCCATCGCGATGGCCAGCCCGTCCGCGTACACGTGGGGACCGACCACGGCCTCGGGGCCGCGCGGCTCTTCGCCGTCCTCGGTGCCCACCTCGCCCAGCAGGTACGGGATGGGGCTGTGGCCGTGCACGACGCGACTGCCGCCGTAGGCGCCGAGGAGCTCGCGGACGGCCTGCGGGCCCGTGCCCTCGTCGCGGAAGGCGAAGCGCTTGGTGAACTTGCGGAACAGGTCCCAGGTGATGTCCGCGTCGTTGCGGTTGAGCAGCTCGTGGATGGTGTCGTTGACGTCTTCGACGGAGTCGCCGTAGTCGCGGTAGGCGGTGGTGTCGGAGTGCAGGAGCAGGTGGTCTTCCACCAGGACGGCCGCGTCCAGCCGGGACATCCACTGGAGGTGGACGTCTTGCAGGCGCTCCATGTCGGTGCGCTGGCCGCCGTTGAGGAGCCAGGCGGCCTGGAAGGTGGCGGTGCCGGCGCCGGAGACGATGGGGGTGTCGCCGAACCGCTTGGCGCCGATGAGCAGGAGCTCGTGGTTGCCCATGAGGGCCTTGCAGTAGCCGCCGGCGGCGGCGGCCTCGGCGGAGAGGCGCATGACGAGGTCGATGACCCCGATGCCGTCGGGTCCGCGGTCGGTGAAGTCACCGAGGAACCAGAGCCGGGCGTTTCCGGCGGACCAGTTGTGGTCGGCGTCGATGAGGCCCTGGACCTGGAGCTCGGAGACGAGCTCGGCGAGGTAGCCGTGGACGTCGCCGACCACGTAGAGCGGGCCGGGACCGTCGGCCGCGAGGTCCTGGGGGACGTACTGGACCTGGACGGTGTCGCCGGGACCGCCGGGGGCGCCGCGGCCGATGACCGGGAGGTCGCGCTGCGTCGGGGTGTAGTCCTCGAAGTCGCCGTCCTCGGAGCCGTCTTCCGGGGCGTCGCCGCCCTCGGGGGCGTGGCTCGCGGCGTACGGGGTTTCGTACGGGGCTTCGTGCCCGTAGCCGTGCTGCGCGGGTACGGGTACGGGCGCCGGTGCCGGGCTCTCGTCGTAGTACGCGGGGTACTCCCCGTACACGGGGGCGTCTCCGGGCAGCCCGGCGGGCACGGTGACCCCGGCGGGCACGGCATGGGGGGCGGGTTCGGCCACAGGCACCCGGAAGTCCCGCAGCGTGTCCGTCCGCACCGCGGGTCCCTGACCGGCCCCCTGCGTCATCGACCCCTCCACCACCGTCGCACTGCCGTACACCTGCGGACCCTCCCGCCTTCGGGGCGGAGGGTCCGTGATGTCGTGCGCCCATCATAGGAATGCAGCTCGCGCTCTGTGACGCACCAGGGGTGGTGAATCCTGGTCGGAGCTACTCGTTCCTACCGGTTTCTCCCGATATCGGTGCTGCCGAAAATCCTGAGCGGGGCCGACGGCTCCGCTCAGGACCGGCGTGGTCGGTCAGTCCTGTGCCGGAGAGCGGGGCGGGCTGACGGTCGTACGGGGCTGCCTGCGCTGGGAGGAAGTGCGGATGATCAGCTCGGTCGGGATGACCTGTTCGACGGGTCGCCCGGTGTCCACGCCCTCGATGGCGTCGATGAGCAGCTGTACGACGGCGGTGCCGATGCGGCGCGGTTTGAGGGACAGGGTCGTGATGGGCGGTTCGGTGTTGGCGTACACGGTGGATTCGCTGCAGCACACGAGCAGCAGGTCCTCGGGAACGCGCAGGCCGTAGCGCCGGGCGGCGGCGAGCAGATCGGTGCCGTTGGGGTCGAAGAGCCCGTACACGGCGTCGGGCCGGTCGGGGCGGGCGAGCAGCCGGTCGGCGGCGACGGCGCCGGCGCACGGGTCGTGGGCGGGGTAGGACTCGTAGACGGGGTCCTGGCCCACGCGCTCGCACCAGCGGAGGTACGCGGTCGTGGAGAGCCGGGTGTAGGTGTCGGTGGTGGTGCCGGTCAGCAGCCCGATGCGGCGGGCGCCGGCGGCTGCGAGGTGGTCCAGGAGGCCCAGTACGGCGGCCTCGTGGTCGTTGTCCACCCAGGCGGTGACGGGGAGTGAGCCTGCCGGGCGGCCGTCGGAGACCACGGGCAGTCCCTGGCGGACCAGTTCGGTGACGACGGGATCGTGGTCGGAGGGGTCGATGACGACGGTGCCGTCGAGGGCCACGTTGGACCAGACGTCGTGTCGGGAGGTGGCGGGGAGGATGACGAGGGCGTAGCCGCGGGCGAGCGCGGCCGAGGTGGCGGCCCTGGCCATCTCGGCGAAGTACGCGAATTCGGTGAAGGTGAAAGGTTCATCCCCGTATGTCGTCACGGTCAGACCGATGAGGCCCGACTTGCCGGTACGGAGGGTGCGGGCCGCCGCGGACGGGCGATAGCCCAGTCGGTCGGCGACCTCGCGAACGTGGCGGCGGGTGGCGTCCGGCAGCCGCCCCTTGCCATTGAGCGCGTCGGAGACGGTCGTGATCGAGACGCCCGCCGCAGCGGCCACGTCCCTGATGCCGGCCCGGCTTTGTCGGCCGGCGGCCCGCCGGGTGGTCTCGGTCCGGCTCACCTGGTGCTTCCCTGCTGCTGTCATGGCGAGCCGATAGTAGGGCTCGGGGGGCCGGGTGGTCCGGATGCATATGCACGCGTTGACAGGCACGATTCTGCACGGTTCGCCACCCCCAGTGACCTTGGAAACCAAGGCTTTTTGCTGCCACGGGGGCAAGGGGAGCTTGTCGTCGGGTCCGGGCATGCCAAAACGGTGCGGTCTCGGGTCGGTTTCAACTCACCTGTACGAGGGACGCGCGCCACGGCGCAGGCCACCGGCGCGCGCATATATGCGTGCGCTCTCCCGCATTCCTGGCGCCCGCCGTTCTCGGATGGGCGGAATCCTCATAAGGTGAGGAGTATTGAGTCGACGGCGACGTCGTACGGGATGGTCGAGGAGGACCTGCGGTGAGCGAGAAGAGCCCGAAGCTGCGCGCCGAGCTGGACGGCATCCCCACCTACAAGCCCGGGAAGCCCGCAGCGGCGGGCGGTCCCGTGGCGTTCAAACTGTCCTCGAACGAGAACCCGTACCCCCCGCTGCCTGGGGTGCTGGAGACCGCGGTCGCCGCGGCCGGACACTTCAACCGCTACCCCGACATGGCGTGCACGGGTCTGGTGAACGAGCTCGCCGACCGGTTCGGGGTTCCGGTGGAGCACATCGCCACGGGCACCGGCTCGGTCGGGGTCGCGCAGTCGCTGATCCAGTCCACGGCGGGGCCGGGCGACGAGGTCATCTATGCCTGGCGGTCCTTTGAGGCTTACCCGATCATCACCCAAATCTCGGGTGCGACCTCGGTCCAGGTCCCGCTGACCGACGGGGACGTCCACGACCTGGACGCGATGTTCGAGGCGATCACCGAACGGACCCGGTTGATCTTCGTCTGCAACCCCAACAACCCCACGGGCACCGCCGTGCGCCGGGCCGAGCTGGAGCGGTTCCTCGACCGGGTGCCCTCCGACATCCTCATCGTCCTCGACGAGGCGTACAAGGAGTTCGTCCGCGACGTGGAGGTGCCGGACGGCATCGAGCTCTACCGCAGCCGCCCGAACGTCGCCGTGCTGCGTACGTTCTCCAAGGCGTACGGGCTCGCGGGCCTGCGCGTCGGATTCGCGGTCGCACACGAGCCGGTGGCCGCGGCGCTGCGCAAGACGGCGGTGCCCTTCGGCGTCAGCCAGCTGGCCCAGGACGCGGCGGTCGCCTCGCTGCGCGCCGAGGACGAGCTGATGGGCCGTGTCGGGTCGCTGGTCGGCGAGCGGACGCGGGTCCACGGGACGCTGCTGGCCCAGGGCTGGACGGTGGTTCCCGAGACGCAGGCCAACTTCGTGTGGATGCGCCTCGGTGAGCGGACCGTCGATTTCGCGGCGGCCTGCGAGAAGGCCGGTGTGGTGGTCCGGCCCTTCGCGGGCGAGGGCCTGCGGGTCACGATCGGCGAGCCCGAGGCGAACGACATCTTCCTGCACACGGCAGAGGCGTTCTTCAAGGAGATGTAGCCACCCGCTTCAAGCGGGTGTGGTTACGCGAGTTCCACGCGGATGGAGTCGCCGTCGCGGACGGTGGCCAGCAGGCGGGGGTCGCCGTCGAACGAGCCGAGCACGTTGCACGGGCTCGCCAGGCGGCTCTCGCCCCCGCGGGAGATCGGCGTCGGACCGTAGGGCAGCGCGAGCGCGTCGCCCTCGGTCCAGAACGCGACCGTGCCGGGGTCGACGACCTGCTGGGCGTCGTGCTCCAGGGCCACGGAGACGCCGGTGTCGAAGTAGACCTCCTCGCCCCACGTGTTGGCTGTGGCGGAAATCGGGAGGGCTTCGGCGAGCGCCTTGGCGGTGGGGGTCTCGTCGAGGGTCGCGGTGAGGTGGCCGGCGGGCCAGAGGATCCGAATCTTCATGGGTCGCATTCAACAATCTGTTGAATGTATTCGCTAGGGGGGACCCCCCTGAAAGATGCCGACACCCGGTACGACATAATGCTTGTGAATGTGAACGCGTTCACAAGCGTGTCCTGCTTCCTCCCGGATTGAGTGGGATGCAAGGGGCAAACTGCGGCTGTGACCACGGCGAAACGAAGGAGACGACGACGTGGACCTAGCTTTGGCGCCAGAGACCCTGGCGCGATGGCAGTTCGGCATTACCACCGTCTATCACTTCCTCTTCGTTCCCTTGACGATCTCCCTGGCCGCGCTCGTCGCGATCTTGCAGACCGCCTGGGTGCGTTCGGAAAAGGAGAAGTACCTCAAGGCCACCAAGTTCTGGGGCAAGCTCTTCCTGATCAACATCGCGATGGGTGTCGTCACCGGCATCGTCCAGGAGTTCCAGTTCGGCATGAACTGGTCCGACTACTCGCGGTTCGTCGGTGACATCTTCGGAGCCCCGCTGGCCTTCGAGGCCCTCATCGCCTTCTTCTTCGAGTCGACCTTCATCGGCCTGTGGATCTTCGGCTGGGACAAGCTGCCCAAGAAGATCCACCTGGCCTGCATCTGGATGGTCTCGATCGGCACCATCCTGTCCGCGTACTTCATCCTCGCGGCGAACTCCTTCATGCAGCACCCCGTCGGGTACCGGATCAACGAGGAGCGGGGCCGGGCCGAACTCACCGACTTCTGGCACGTCCTCACCCAGAACACCGCGCTGACCCAGTTCTTCCACACCATGACGGCGGCCTTCCTTGTCGGCGGCGCGTTCATGGTCGGCATCGCCGCCTTCCACCTCGCCCGCAAGAAGCACATCCCCGTCATGCGGACCTCGCTGCGGCTCGGCCTGGTCGTCATGATCATCGCCGGGCTGGGCACGGCCATCAGCGGTGACCTGCTGGGCAAGGTGATGTTCAAGCAGCAGCCGATGAAGATGGCCGCCGCCGAGGCGCTCTGGGACGGTGAGGCGCCGGCGCCCTTCTCCGTCTTCGCGTACGGAGACGTGGAGAAGGGCCACAACACGGTCGCCATAGAGATCCCGGGTCTGCTGTCGTTCCTGGCCAACGACGACTTCAGCTCGTTCGTCCCGGGCATCAACGACGTGAACAAGTCCGAGCAGGAGAAGTTCGGACCCGGCGACTACCGGCCCAACATCCCGGTCGCCTACTGGGGCTTTCGCTGGATGATCGGTTTCGGCATGGCCTCCCTCGGAGTCGGGATCCTGGGACTCTGGCTGACCCGCAAGAAGTTCATGCTGCCGCCGGGGCTGCGCACCGGTGAGAACGAGGTCCCGCACCTGGTCCTCTTCAAGAAGGCGCTGAGCCCCAAGTTCACCCACCTGTACTGGGTGATCGCGCTCTGGACCATGGGCTTCCCGCTGATCGCCAACTCCTGGGGCTGGATCTTCACCGAGATGGGCCGCCAGCCCTGGGTGGTCTACGGAGTCCTGCGCACCCGTGACGCGGTCTCGCCGAACGTCTCCCAGGGCGAGGTGCTCACCTCGATGATCGGCTTCACGCTCCTCTACGCCGTGCTCGCGGTCATCGAGGTCAAGCTGCTCGTGAAGTACGTCAAGGCCGGCCCGCCCGAGCTCACCGAGGCCGACCTCAACCCGCCCACCAAGATCGGCGGGGACGACAAGAACCCCGACCGGCCGATGGCCTTCTCGTACTGAGGCTGGGGAGACCACACCATGCAACTACACGACGTCTGGTTCGTGCTCATCGCCGTCCTGTGGATCGGCTACTTCTTCCTGGAGGGCTTCGACTTCGGGGTCGGCGTACTGACCAAGCTGCTGGCCCGCGACCGCAAGGAGAAGCGGGTCCTGATCAACACGATCGGGCCCGTCTGGGACGGCAATGAGGTCTGGCTGCTCTCGGCGGGCGGTGCGACCTTCGCCGCCTTCCCCGAGTGGTACGCCACCCTCTTCTCGGGCTTCTACCTGCCGCTGCTGATCATCCTGATCTGCCTCATCATCCGGGGCGTCTCCTTCGAGTACCGCCACAAGCGTCCCGAGGACAAGTGGCAGACCAACTGGGAACACGCGATCTTCTGGACCTCGCTGATCCCCGCGTTCCTGTGGGGCGTGGCGTTCGCCAACATCGTGCGCGGTGTGAAGATCGACCAGCACAAGGAGTACGTCGGCACCTTCCTCGACCTGCTCAACGTCTACTCGATCCTCGGCGGCCTGGTCACCCTGACCCTCTTCACCTTCCACGGCGCGGTGTTCACCTCGCTCAAGACGGTCGGTGACATCCGGGACCGCTCGCGCAAGCTGGCCATGCGGCTCGGGGTGGTGACCGCCGTGCTGGCGCTCGCCTTCCTGATCTGGACCCAGGTCTCGCACGGCGACGGCTGGAGCCTCGTCGCGATGGCCGTCGCGGTCCTGTCCCTGGTCGGAGCCCTCGGTTTCAACCTCGCCGGCCGGGAGGGCTGGGCGTTCGCCCTGTCGGGGGTCACCATCGCGGCCGCCGTCACGATGCTGTTCCTGACGCTCTTCCCGAACGTCATGCCATCCTCGCTGAACGACGCCTGGAACCTCACGGTCACCAACGCTTCGTCCAGCCCGTACACCTTGAAGATCATGACCTGGTGCGCGGCGGTGGCGACCCCGGTCGTCCTGCTCTACCAGGCGTGGACGTACTGGGTGTTCCGCAAGCGCATCGGCACGCAGCACATCGCCGACGCGCACTGAGTTCCGGCCGGCCGGCCGGTCCCGTACGGACCGGCCGGGCCCCGTCCGGCCCCGTCTGACCCTGCCTGGGGGATGTTTCACGTGAAACCGATCGACCCGCGCCTGCTCCGGTACGCCCGTTCAACCCGCCTCTTCCTGGGGGCGGTGGTGGCCCTCGGGCTCGCCGGGGCGGGACTGGTCGTCGGCCAGGCGATGCTGATCGCCGAAATCGTGGTCGGTGCCTTCGAGGACGGACTGGACGGAGCGGCGCTCCGGACGCCGTTGCTGCTGCTCGCGGCGGTGGCGCTCGGCCGGGGCCTGGTCGCGTGGCTGACGGAGCTGGCCGCGCACCGGGCGAGCGCGGCGGTCAAGTCGGAGCTGCGGGGCCGGCTGCTGGACCGGGCCGCGGACCTGGGGCCCGGCTGGCTGAGCGGACAGAGGACGGGCTCCCTGGTGGCGCTGGCCACCCGGGGCGTGGACGCGCTCGACGACTACTTCTCGCGGTACCTGCCCCAGTTGGGGCTCGCGATCGTGGTCCCCGTGGCGGTGCTCGCCCGGATCGTCACCGAGGACTGGGTGTCGGCGGCCATCATCGTGGTCACACTGCCGCTGATCCCGGTCTTCATGATTCTGATCGGCATGGCCACCCAGTCCCGGATGGACCGCCAGTGGCGGCTGCTGTCCCGCCTGTCGGGGCACTTCCTGGACGTGGTGGCCGGACTCCCGACCCTCAAGGTCTTCGGCCGGGCGAAGGCCCAGGCCGAGTCCATCCGCAAGATCACCGATGACTACCGGCAGGCCACGATGCGCACGCTGCGCATCGCGTTCCTGTCGTCCTTCGCGCTCGAACTGCTGGCGACCCTCTCGGTGGCGCTGGTGGCCGTCACCATCGGCATGCGGCTCGTGAACGGGGACCTGGACCTGTACACCGGGCTGGTCATCCTGGTCCTGGCACCCGAGGCGTACCTGCCCCTGCGCCAGGTCGGCGCGCAGTACCACGCGGCGGCGGAGGGGCTGGCCGCCGCGGAGGAGATCTTCGACGTACTGGAAACCCCGGTCCCGGCGGCGGGCGGCACGGCCGCGGTACCCGGAGCGGGGCTGCGGATCGAACTGGACGGGGTCGCCGTCCGGTACGAGGGCCGGGGCGAGGACTCCCCCGGGCCGGTCTCGCTGACCGTGGGGCCGGGCGAATGCGTGGCCCTCACCGGACCGAGCGGCGCGGGCAAGTCCACGCTGCTCCAGGTGCTGCTGGGATTCGTGACTCCGAGCGCGGGCCGGGTGCGGGTCGGCGGGACGGACCTCGCGGAGCTCTCGGACCTCGCGGAGTTCTCGCAGGAGCAGTGGCGGGAGCGGATCGCGTGGGTGCCGCAGCGGCCGCACCTGTTCGCCGGGACCATCGCGGAGAACGTACGGCTGGCGAGGCCGGAAGCCGGGGACGAGGCCGTCGCCGATGCTCTGAAGGACGCCGGGGCCTGGGAGTTCGTGGCCGGGCTGCCGCGAGGTGCGGACACGCTGCTCGGCGAGGGCGGTGTCGGTCTGTCCGCGGGGCAGCGCCAGCGCCTCGCGCTGGCGCGGGCGTTCCTGGCGGACCGGCCGGTGCTGTTGCTGGACGAGCCGACGGCCGCGCTGGACGGCGAGACCGAGGCGGGTGTCGTGGAGGCGGTACGCAGGCTCGCGGTCGGGCGGACCGTGCTGCTGGTGGTGCACCGGCCGGCCCTGCTCGCACTCGCGGACCGGGTGGTGCGCGTAGGGGCGGGCCCCGCGGGGCTGCCTCCCCACCCCGCCCCTGCCAGGACCGGGGCTCCGCCCCGGACCCCCGAGGTCTTCGGCGCGCAGGCGGCGGGTCCTGACGGAGTGAGCGATCCCGGGGAGTGGATCCTCGGGAGCGCGCCCGAGCGTGTGGCGAAGACGGCCGGAGCCGATACGGGCGGGCGGGATCCGCTGCGGCGGGTCAGGGCCGTGGCCAAGGCGTGGCAGGGCCGGTTCCGGCTCGGGCTGCTGCTCGGGGCACTGGCCGTCGGGTGCAGCGTGGGGCTGATGGCCGTCTCCGGGTGGCTGATCTCGCGGGCCTCCGAACAGCCGCCCGTGCTGTACCTGATGGTGGCCGTCACCGCCACGAGGGCCTTCGGCATGGGCCGGGCCGTCTTCCGGTACGCGGAACGGCTCGTGTCCCACGACGCCGTGCTGCGCATGCTGGCCGACCTGCGCGTCTCCGTGTACCGGGGGCTGGAGCGGATCGCCCCCGCCGGGCTGCGCGCGCAGCGGCGGGGGGACCTGCTGACCCGGCTGGTGGCCGACGCCGACGCCTTGCAGGACTACTGGCTGCGCTGGCTGCTGCCCGTCGGCACCGCGGTGCTCGTCGGGACCGGGTCGGTGGCGTTCACCGCCTGGCTGCTGCCCGAGGCCGGGGCCGTGCTCGCGGCCGGGCTGATCGGCGCCGGTGTCGGGGTGCCGCTCGTCAGCGCGCTCTGCGCCCGCCGTACGGAGCGCCGGCTCGCGCCCGCCCGGGGCGAGCTCGCCACCCGGGTGGCCGATCTACTCACCGGGACCGCGGAGCTGACCGTCGCCGGAGCGCTCGGCGGGCGGAAGACCGCCGCGAAGGAGAGCGACCGTACGCTGACCGGGATCGCCGCCCGCACGGCCGCCGTCACCGGGCTCGGTAGCGGGCTGTCCGCCCTGCTGTGCGGGCTGACCGTGGTGTGCGCCGCCGCCGTCGGCGCGAGCGCCGTCGCCGGGGGCCGGCTGTCCGGGGTCGCCATGGCCGTGGTCGTGCTGACTCCGCTCGCCGCGTTCGAGGCCGTCACCGGGCTTCCGCAGGCCGTCCAGTACCGCCAGCGGGTCCGCCGCAGCGCCGAGCGGGTCTACGAGGTCATCGACTCCCCCGTCCCGGTCACCGAGCCGGAGCGTCCCGAGGCGCTGCCCGCCTCTCCCTTCCCGCTGCGGCTGACGGGGCTCGCCGCCCGCCACCCCGGGCAGGAGAACGACGCCCTGCGCGGGCTCGATCTGACCCTGGAGGCGGGCCGCCGGGTGGCGGTCGTCGGCCCCTCGGGAGCGGGCAAGACCACGCTGGCGCAGGTTCTGCTGCGCTTCCTGGACCAGCACGAAGGCTCGTACACCCTGGGCGGGACCGATGCGCGTGCGGTCGACGGGGACGACGTGCGCCGGGTGGTGGGCCTGTGCGCCCAGGACGCCCACATCTTCGACAGCTCGGTACGGGAGAACCTGCGCCTGGCCCGCACGGGGGCGAGCGAGGAGCAGTTGCGGGACGCGCTCGCCGCGGCCCGGCTGCTGGAGTGGGCCGACGGGCTTCCGGAGGGGCTGGACACGCTGGTCGGCGAACACGGCGAGCGGATCTCCGGCGGTCAGCGCCAGCGCCTCGCGCTGGCGCGGGCCCTGCTCGCGGACTTCCCCGTCCTCGTCCTGGACGAGCCGGCCGAGCACCTGGACCTGGCGACCGCGGACGCGCTGACCGCGGACCTGCTGGTCGCGACCGAGGGCCGCACCACCGTGCTGATCACGCACCGGCTGGCCGGTCTGGAAGCGGTGGACGAGGTGCTCGTACTGGACCGCGGGGCGGTGGTCCAGCGCGGGGCGTACGCGGAACTGGCCGCTGTCGAGGGGCCGCTGCGGAGGCTTCTGGAGCGGGAAAGGGCCGCGGACCACACAGCGGCCGATTATGGCCGGGCTCGACTTTCCTCACACTCGACTTTCCTCACTAAAGGGGACTAACTAGTCTCAAGGGCATGTCAGCGCAGGAGTCCCAGCAATCGCCCGAGTCATCGCCGGAGCCGTCACCGGAGCCGTCACCGGGAAAGCCCGACTCGCTGGAGGCCGCGACCGCTGCCACCCGGAGTCTCCAGGGGCTGTCCACCGAGCTCACGGCCCGGGTGCCGCAGCTCCTGGAAGCCATGCGGTCGGTGGGTACCGGCCTTGAACTGCACTCCACGCTGGACCGGATCTGCGAGACGGCGGCCGAGCTCGCCGACGCCCGCTACGCCGCCATCGGCGTCGTCGACACCGAGGGCCGCGGGCTCTCGGACTTCGTCACCTTCGGCATCAGCGACAAGCTGGCCAAGAAGATCGGGCACCGCCCGGACGGGAAGCACGGGCTGCTCGGAGCGCTGATCTCACACCCCGACACGGTGCACCTCGCCGATCTGACCAAGGACCCGCGCTCGGCGGGATTCCCCGCGCACCACCCGCCCATGAAGACCTTCCTCGGCGTCCCGATCCGGGTGCAGGGCGAGATCTTCGGCAACCTCTACCTCGCCGAGAAGAACGGCGGCGGCGAGTTCAACGACTACGACGTCCACATGGTCCGGGTACTGGCCACCGAGGCGGGCATCGCCATCGGCAACGCCCGGCTCTACGAGGCCGCCACCCAGCGCGAGCGCTGGATCGACGGCTCGGTCGCCGTCACCACCGCCCTGCTGTCGGGCGGGGACGCGGACGACGCGCTCGCGGTCGTCGCCGAACAGGCCCGTCGGCTCGCCGATTCGGCCGCCGGGATCGTGATGCTGCCCGCCGAGGACGGCGGGATGGAGATCGTCGCGGTCTCCGCCGAGAACCCGGCCACCTCGCTCGGCGTGGTGATCCCGGCCGAGAGCCCGGTGGTGGCCAGGCTCCTGGAGGGCGAGCCGGTCTTCGTGGAGGACGCGGCCTCGGATCCGCGCATGATCAGCAGGCTGACCAGCCAGTACGGGGCCTGCATGATGCTCCCGCTGCACAGCGGCGGCCGGGTGCTGGGAGCGCTCGTCACCCCCCGGGCCCGCGGCAAGCGGCCGTTCACCGAGGCCGAGCGGACCCTGGCCACACAGTTCGCCTCACAGGCGGCGCTCGCGCTGATGATGGCCGAGGCGCAGCGCGACCGGGAACGGCTGGCGGTCTTCGAGGACCGCGACCGGATCGCCCGCGATCTGCACGACCTGGTCATCCAGCGGCTCTTCGCCACCGGCATGATGCTGGAGGGTGCCCAGCGCCGTTCCGTCGTGCCCGAGGTGCGCGACGGGGTCGGCAAGGCCGTGGACGAGCTCGACGTGACGATCCAGGAGATCCGCACCGCGATCTTCGCGCTCCAGCAGGGTCCGGCGGAAGTCCCCTCGGGTCTGCGCACCAGGGTGCTGCGGGAGATCAACATGGCCGCCGTGCCGCTGGGCTTCAAGCCCGCACACCGCTTCCTCGGTCCGATCGACGCGGTCGTCGGCGAACTCGTCGGCAAGAACCTGATCGCTGCCCTGCGCGAGGCCCTGTCGAACGCGTTCCGGCACGCGGAGGCCTCCCGCATCGAGGTGGTGCTCGACGCCACCGTCACCCTGGCCGACGGAAGGCCGGGGGTCCGGCTGGAGGTGGCCGACGACGGCGTGGGCATCCCGGAGGGCGGGCGGCGCAGTGGGCTGCGGAACCTGCGCCGCCGGGCCGAGTCGCTCGGCGGCTCCAGCTCGTACGGGCCCGGCCTCGACGAGGACGGCGGCGGGACCACCCTGGTGTGGGAGGCCCCGCTCTAGGCCGACCCTTCCGGCCGCCTCGCTACGACTGGGCGCGGGCGGCCCGTTCTGCCCGTTCGGCCAGGATGCGCTCGATGACGAGGGCGACACCGTCCTCGTTGTTGGCGACCGTACGGCCTGATGCGGCCGCGATCACGTCCGGATGGGCGTTGCCCATCGCGTACGAGGTGCCCGCCCAGCCGAGCATCTCCACGTCGTTCGGCATGTCCCCGAAGGCGACCACCTCGGCCGCCGAGATACCGCGCTCCTCGCAGCACAGGGCCAGGGTGCTGGCCTTAGAGACACCCGGTCCGCTGATCTCCAGCAGGGAGGTCGGGCTGGAGCGGGTGATCGAGGCGTACGCGCCGGCGGTGGCCCGGGCCAGCTCCAGGAACTCGTCAGGAGCCAGCTCGCCGTGGTGCGCGAGCACCTTGAGGACGGGCGCCGAATCGTCGTCCGTGGCCTCGTTGAGCAGCTTCTCGGCGGTGGCGACATTGCCGCCCGCGTCCTGGAAGAAAGGCGGGTACGTGGGCTCGTAGTTGATGCCGGTGGTCAGTTCGACGGCGAACGAGGTGCCCGGGGCGGCGGCCCGCAGGGCCTCCACCACCTTGAGCGCGGCGAGTCGGGGCAGCGCCCTGACGTGTACGAACTCCCGGCCCGTGGGCGAGCCGTTGGCCTGCGGATCGACCGCGTGGAGATCGACTACGGCAGCGCCGTTGGCACAGATCGCCAGGCCGTGGCCATGGACGTGGTCGCTGACCACGCCCATCCAGCGCGCCGGGCGTCCGGTCACGAAGAACACCTCGATGCCGGCCTCCTCGGCGGCGGCGAGTGCGTCGACGGTGCGCTGCGAGACGGATTTGTCGTCGCGCAGCAGGGTGCCGTCGAGATCGGTGGCGATGAGCCGGGGTGTGGGGGTTGGCCCGTCCGGGCACTGGGGAGCCGAGGTCACGGATCCATCTTCGCCCATGAGCCCCGGTCGCCGGGCCGGGCCCCTGCCGGGGCCGGGGCCGATGGCGATGTTTCACGTGAAACATCCCCACATGGTTGTCAGTAGTGGGTGGAAGGATCTCCTCGCCGGTTTCGATGACGTCATACGGGGGGCGACGTGCTCATCCCTTCAACCCGGAAGTCGGACTGCGATGCCTGCGGCGGCCCGTACGCCAGACGGGTCATGAGCCTGGGGATGTCGCTCTGTACGCACTGCGAGCGGGTGGGGTCCGCTCGCCCGGACCGCGAACCGGTCCTGGTCGGCGAGATCCTGGCCGGCACCGCGGGCGTCCTGGACCACGCCGTCCGTGCCGCCCGCTCCGCGACGCGGGCCCGGGCCGTCCAGGCCCCGCGCGGGACGGTCTGCCGCACCTGCGGCGCCGCCGCCGAGTGGCACCGCACGGTGCGAGGCCGCTGGCTGATGGTCGAGCCCGGTTCATGGCCGGCCGACTCCGTCCCGGCCGGCCAACGCTGGCACATCACGGACAACGGCACCGTCGTCGCCCTGAGCGCCGCCTCGGTCTCCGGCAGATGCCGGATCAGTCACTTCGACGTCTGCTCCCGGGCTCCGGCTCCCACCGGCTCGCCCCTGCTGCTCGGGCTCTGGCGCAAGAACGTCCAGCGCGGGGCGTGAGGGGCGCCGGGCGTCGGGTGACGGTCGTAGGCTCAGGGGTATGACGTTGCGCCTGAGCACTGTGATCCTTCCCGTCCACCGCTGGCACGAAGGGGGGCGCGAGCGCTGGCAGCGGGCAGAGGCGCTGGGGTTCCACGCCGCCTACACCTACGACCACCTGTCCTGGCGGACCTTCCGCAACGGTCCGTGGTTCGGTGCGCTGCCGACGCTCACGGCCGCCGCCACGGCGACGGAGCGGATGCGCCTGGGCACGCTCGTCACCTCGCCCAACTTCCGCCACCCGGTGACGCTCGCCAAGGACCTGATCTCCCTGGACGACATCTCCGGCGGCCGGATCACGCTCGGCATCGGAGCCGGCGGCAACGGCTTCGACGCCACCGTGCTCGGCCAGGAGGCGTGGACCCCGAAGGAGCGGGCCGACCGTTTCGGGGAGTTCCTGCCGCTGCTCGACCGACTGCTCACGGAGGACTCCGTCTCGCAGCGGGGAACGTTCTACTCGGCCGAGGAAGCCTTCAACATCCCCGGCTGCGCCCAGCGGCCCCGGCTGCCGTTCGCCGTCGCCGCGACCGGACCCCGTGGTCTGAAGCTCGCCGCGCGGTACGGGCAGGCGTGGGTGACGACCGGCGATCCGAAGATCTTCGAGGAGGGCACCCCGGAGCAGTCGGTGGAGGCCATCCGGGGCCAGGTCGACAAGCTGGCCAAGGCGTGTGTGGAGACCGGCCGGGACATGGCGGAGCTGGACAAGGTCCTGCTCACGGGCTTCACCCCGGACCGGGGGCGCCCGCTGGAGTCTGTGGACGCCTTCGTCGACTTCGCGGGCCGCCACCAGGAGCTCGGATTCACCGAGCTGGTGATCCACTGGCCGATCCCCGATTCCGACTTCGCCGCCGACCAGGACGTGTTCGAGCGGATCGCGACCGAGGGGCTCGCCCAGCTCGGCTGAGCCGGACGGCGCCACGCTGTCGCCCCGTCGCCCCGTCGCCCCGTCGCCCCGTCGCCCCGTCGCCCCGTCGGCCCGGGAGGGCAACGGGGCGACAGCCCGTCAGGCCGAGGCGCGCAACAGGTGTTTCACCGTGCGCTCGGCGCTCTCCAGCAGCCATTCGGGCGCCGTGCCCTCGGGCAGCGCGCGGACCTCGGCGGCGAACGCCGTCACCCGGGCGGCGCCGGCTTCGGGCCGGCCCAGCTCGTTCTCGGTCCAGGCGGCGTTGGTCACGCACTGGAACCGGGACTCCAGCTCGTCCGGTCCGAGCTCGGCGAGCAGACCGGCGGCCCGTTCCCAGAGCGCGATCTCCTCCAGCCGGAGTGCTTCCAGCTCCGCCTCGCTCAACGACTCGGCGGCGGCGTCTTCGCCATCCCCGTCCGCGTCCTCGCCCTCGTCTTCCTCATATGAGGAGACACGCCGGTCGAGGACCTGGGCCAGCTGGTTCCAGGTCTCGGCGAGCTCGGCCCGCAGCTCCGAGGATTCCGGAGCGGCGGCCGACGCGGCGGCCAGGACCTCGGCCGCCTCCTCCAGCCTGGTCCGCGCCCGTGCCACCGTCGCGTTGGTGACCTCGTCGCGCAGCCCGAGCCAGGCCAGTGACCGCAGGATCCGTACTTCGGCGATCGGTGCGTCCTTCGAGCGCCGGTGAAGCTCCAGGGCCCGTTCGTACGCGGCCACCGCCTCCGGCACCAGCCGTGCCTCGGAGAGCTGGTCGGCCGCGGCCTGGGCGAAGTTCGCCTGCGGACGCGGGTCCTCCCAGTCCTTGGCCACCTCCGCCGCACACAGGTACTGCTCCGCCGCGCCCCGGGAGTCCTTGAGCTCGCGCAGCAGATCGCCCAGGAATTCCCGTACGGACGCGGCCTGGCCTTCGCCGTGCTCCAGCAGGTCCGGCAGCGTCGACTGAAGTACCTCGGCCGCCTCGGCGGCGCGGCCGTCGCGGGCGTGGCACCGGGCGAGCATCAGCCGGGCCTGGGCCCCGCCGTGCGCGGTGAGTCCGGCCTGGTCGAACCAGTGCGCCGCCTCAAGGGCGTACCCGGCGGCCTCCGCATCCGCTTCGCTCCGCCGCAGCAGGATGTCGGCCAGGGTGAGCCGTACGACGCCCTGGGTCTCGGGGGCGGTCACCTCGGCGGCGTGCGTCAGCGCCGCCCGCGCCGCTTCCTCGGCTTCCCCCGGACGGTCCAGCGACACCAGTACGCCGGCCCGCAGCACCAGCGGGTCCACGGCGAGCCACGGCAGGCCCGCCGCGACCGACCGGCCGGCGGAGTCGGCGAGCAGCGCCACGGCACGCTCCGGGTCCCCCTCCGAGAGCGCGAGCCGGCCCAGCGTCTCCTCGGCCTCCGCGATCACGTCGGGCAGGGCGGACGCCTCGTAGGCATCGATGAAGGCCCCGAGCTCGGCGACCAGTTCACCGTGCCGGTGCCCGTGGTCATGACCGGTGTGATCAGCTTGGCCGTCGGTCTCTTCGAGCGAGCGGAGGTACGACTCCACCCGGATCGAGGTCAGCTCCGCGAGCGCGATCCGCCGGGTCCGCAACGGCTCCCCCGCGTCCAGTGCTTCGGCGGCCCGCAACGCCACGGCCAGCAGCCCGCGCAGCTCCTCCGCCCCGGTCCCGGACTGCGCGGCCACGGTCGCCAGCCGCAGCTCGGCCAGGGCCGCGCGCTCCGGCTGCCCGAGCGCCCGGTAGCCGTCGCGTACGCCGGTCAGCAGCTCCGCGGCCCCGTCGGCCCCGGCCCGTGCGGCCGCCAGGGCCCGGTGGTCCGCCACGTCGGCGGCGACCAGCGGGTCCGCCCCGGCCTCGGGGTGCACCGCCACCTGGTCCCACAACGCGTCCGACCCCGGGTGTCCGAGATCCCGGGCCGTCCGGGCCCGCTCCACCAGATCGGCGAAGCCCCGGTCCCGGTCCGGGTCCGCGTCATGGCCGGATGCGGGAGCCGGCGCCTGGACGGGGACCGGCCGCGGGAGCGCGGCCAGCGCGGAGCTCCGTACGCCCAGCGGCAGGACCGCGGCCAGCGGGGCCCGGCCGATCCGTTCGAGGAACCGCTCCGAGACCCGGGTGGAGCCGTTGCGCGCGTCGAACCGCCGGGCGGTGTCGAGCGAGCCCGCGCGCAGCACCTCGTACAGCTCGGACACGGTGTGCGGGACACCCTCGTAGGGGACGGCCGGGCTCTGTCCGTGCCCCAGTTCCTTCAGACGGCGCAGCAGGACGAGTACGCCGCCGTGGAACGCCAGCAGGTCGGAGAGGTTGGCGAGCGGGCCCACGTGCGCGGCGTGTTCGGCGAGGATCTCCAGGCCGCGCGACTCGTTGCCGGTGAGCGCGCAGAACTCGATGTGGCGGCCGAGCGAGGGCAGCAGGCTTTCGTTGCCCCGGGCCAGGCGGTATCCGCGCAGGTGGGCGGAGCGTGCCTCGTCGAGCCGGCCGAGCCGCACCAGCGGCAGCAGCGAGGTGGCCAGCACCCGGTGGGGCTCCTCGGCGCAGGTCAGCCCGCCGGACAGCACCGGCTGCCAGACCTTCAGGGCCTCGGCGTCGTCGCCGCGCATCATCGCGTACTGGCCCTGGCCGTTGAGCTCGCAGGCATGGCAGTCGCTCATGTTGTCGCGCTCGGCGGCCTGCCAGCGGACGTACGCCTGCCCGGCGCGCTCGTCGTCGCCGGTCGCGTCGGCGAGCCACAGCTCGGACTCGCGTACGGGGCGCTCGCTGTAGCCGGCGATCCGGTAGCGGCGCTCCATCTCGTCCAGCCAGCCGGTGGCGGAGTCCAGGGGGACCTCGGGCGAGTCGCTGATGGCGGTGGCGATCCACTTGAACTGCCAGAACAGCGCGTGGGCGTCCCATTCGGAGAAGGCGCCGGGGTCCTTGTCGTACTCCTGGAGCAGCCGGGCGAAGGGCACGAGCATCTTCGGAGACTCGGAGCTGTACAGGTAGGCGTTGATCTGGCTGTCCAGGGCCTCGCGGAACAGCGCGCGGTCCCCGCTCGCCTCCGCGGCGGCGGACAGCGCCTCGGCGTGCGCGTTGCGGGCGGTACCGCCCGGGGACCGGCGGTTCTCGGCCAGCCCTCGCTCGATCTCCTCGCGCGTCATCGTGCTCACTTCTCGTCCTCACGGGGGTCGGCGGGGTGCGTGGCCCATTCCAGGAGTCCGAGGAAGGCCCGGTTGAGCAGGGTGGTGTCGGCCGGACGCAGCGGCCGCTGGGACATCAGCAGGGCCTGCCCGTACAGCGATTCGACGGCGGTGGCGGTCAGCGCCTCGTCGGGGAGGGCGGCTATCCGGCGGATCAGCGGGTTGTTGTGGTTGAGGACCAGCCGGGCGCGCGGGGCGGAGCCGCGCAGTGCGCCGAGGATGCCGCTCCACAGCGAGTCCGCGCTGTCCAGGGCGGCGGTGCGGTCGCGTTCCTGACGGGCCTGGCGGTCGTCGAGGTAGAGCGCGGGCACGGCCACGGGCTGGAAGGCGCGCAGGACGACATCGCAGCTCTGGGGTTCCAGCCGGGTGCGGGCGGTGGCCAGGAAGGGGGCCAGGGCCAGCTCGGCGGAGGTCGGGACCGGGTCGAGGCGCTCGGTGACGGCTCCGGCATCGAGCTCGGCGACCTTGAGCTCCGGCCGGACCGTGGGCAGCAGGGCCAACAGGTCGGCGTCGTAGGTGTAGCCGGCGTTGATGACTCCGAGGCCGTGGGCCGCCGCGATCGGGGCGATCTGGCGGAACTCCTCCACGGTGCGCGTGAAGTGGATGTCGGTGTGCGCGGCGGCGAACTCCTCCAGGCTCATCGAGCCGTCGCTGGTCTCGAAGGGCAGCCAGGGCAGCATCAGGCCGAGCAGCTCGGGGTCGTGCCGGGCCAGCGATTTCACCCCGAGGTGGTGGACGCTCAGGAAGGCGGCCAGCCGCTCCGGTTCGCTCGCGGCGAGCTCGCCGAGCCAGGTGCGGATGCGGGCGCCGAGGGCCTCGCGCACGGCGGCCAGGGTCTCGTCGTCGTACAGGTTCTCGCGCGAGGCGGTGGGCCGCAGGGTGTCGGTGTCGAGGACCGCGCGGACGAAGAACGCCCAGTCGGGCAGCAGGTTGTCGGCCTTGTCGGTCAGCAGCATGCCCTTGAGGTGGACGCGGTGTCCGGACCGGTGGGCGGGGCTGGTCGGCTCGGGCAGGACGTACGCGACCCCGCGCACTCCGGCGACCGGCAGGTCGAGGTCGATGCTGTCGAGCGGGGTGAAACCGAAGAGCTGCGCGCAGTGCCCGGCGAGTGCGACGCGGCGGGCCGCCGGGGTGGGGAAGGCGCGGTCCCACACGGCGGGCCGGTCGGTGATCGGGCGGGGCGCGGAGCCGGGGCCTTCGTCGAAGGTGATGTCGTAGGGGAGGAGGGAGCCGTAGTCGCGGGCCAGCTGTTCGATCTTGGCGGGGAGGAGCCACTCCTCGGCGCCGGGGCGGGCCTCCAGTACGACGGTCGTACCGGGCTCCGTGCGGGCGTCGGCGGGCAGTTCGCGGACGGTGTACGAGCCGTCGTCCGTGGCCAGCCATTCGACGGGCGCGGCCCGGGGGTCGCGGGCGGAGCGGGTGACGACGCGGATCTGGCGGGCGACGACGAAGCAGGCGAGCAGGCCTATGCCGAACTGCCCGAGGAACTCCTGGCGGGTGGTTTCCAGCCCGTGCGCACCTCCGCGCTTGGAGCTGCGGCCGATGGTGGCGAGGAGGGAGTGGGCCTCGGTGGCGGTAAGGCCGATGCCGCTGTCCTCGATGGTCACCCGGTTTCCGGCGGCGGACAGGCGGATGCGGATCTCGGCCCCGGGGTCCAGGGCGCGGCGGGCGGTGACCGCGTCGACGGCGTTCTGGAGCAGCTCGCGGACGTAGACGCGCGGGCTGGAGTAGAGGTGGTGGGAGAGCAGGTCGACCAGGCCGCGCAGATCGACCTGGAACGTGTTCGCCGAGGGGTCGGAGTCGGCCGGTTCGGCGATCGGGGCCGGTTGTGCGGACGTCATGGTGCGTCACCTCGCGTGCTGGTGTGGGCGGTTCGGCGACCGCGAGGTCCCCCCTCACAGATCCCGGAGTGAGGAACAGCGTAGAGGGCTGGTCTGACAATCTCTCCGTGAATTCCGCTGAGGTGAAGCAGGGGGAACCAGCAGGGGGAACTAGGGGAAGCGGATGAATTCCGGGGGCACGGAATCCGCCAGCCACACCCCGTTGGCGCTGATCCGGAAGACGTGTCCGGCGGTGCGCATCGCCCCCGCGTCCACGCTGAGCACGATCGGGCGGCCGCGTCGTGCGCCCACGCGGGTCGCGGTCTCCCGGTCGGGAGACAGGTGCACGTGGTGGCGGGCCATCGGGCGCAGCCCCTCGGCGCGGATCGCGTCCAGGGCGGCGGCGACGGTGCCGTGGTAGAGGTACGCGGGCGGTTCGGCCTCCGGCAGGCCCAGGTCCACGCGGACGGTGTGGCCTTGGCTGGCCCGGATCCGGGTGCCGTCGACGGCGAAGCGCTGCTTGTCGTTGGCGGCGACGACGTGGTCGAGTTCGGCCCGGCTGATGCGGAAACCGTGCGCGGCCGCGGCGGCGAGGAGATCGTCGATCTCCACCCAACCCTGTGGATCGAGCACCAGTCCGATGCGTTCCGGCTGATGCCGCAGGTGTTTCGAGACGTATTTGGACACCTTGACGGTGCGTCTGTCATCCATTCGCCCAGCGTGCCGGGTCAGTGGGGTCCGCCGCAGCGATTTTCCGCCGGTGCGTCGAACCTGGACCCCCTCTGTCGCGTTTCCAAGATACGGAATACATTTTCCGCTGAACTGCCACTAAAGGGGAAAGTAACTATGACAAATGGTGCGTCTCTGTCGCGTCGCGCGGCCGCCGAACTCATCGGCACGGCGGCTCTGCTCCTAGTGGTCATCGGATCCGGAATCCAGGCCGCCGCCCTCTCCGCCGACACGGGTGTCGCGCTCGTCGCCAACTCGCTCGCCTCCGCCATAGGCCTCGGGCTGATCATCACCCTCTTCGGCCCGCTCTCCGGAGCCCACCTCAACCCGGTGGTCACCCTCTCGTCCTGGTGGGGCGGGCGCAGGGGCGGCGACGGGCTCGGCGGGCGCGAGGCCCTCGTCTACACGGCGGCCCAGACCGCCGGGGCCATCGGCGGAGCCGTCCTCGCCGAGGTGATGTTCGGCCGGACCCCGGGCACTTTCTCCACCCAGGTCCGCGGCGGCGGCCACCTGCTCCTCGGGGAGGTCGTCGCCACGGCCGGACTGGTCCTCGTGATCCAGGGCCTCGGCCGGATGGGTCGCCCGAAGCTCATCCCCGTCGCGGTCGCCGGGTACATCGCCGCCGCGATCTGGTTCACCTCCTCCGGGTCCTTCGCGAACCCGGCCGGCACCATCGGGCGCACCTTCAGCGACTCCTTCACCGGCATCGCCCCGCAGTCGCTGCCGGGCTTCATCGCCGCGCAACTGCTCGGCGGGATCCTCGGCCTGGCCCTCGCGGCGCTGCTCTACGGGAACGGCCGCCCGGCCCCGAAGGACCTGGCGGCCGAGGCGGCTGAAACGGCTGAGGTGCCGGGGGTGACGGGGGTGGCCGAGGCGCTTGAGGCTGCCGCGTCGCACGGCGCTGCCGAAACCGCCCGCCCGGTGGCCGGAATTAGTGCCACCGGCCCGGCGTACCAGACCGTGAGCTAACCCTCGGGCGCAGTTCCCCACAGGGACGCCGGAGTTGTCCACAGCCCTTTGTGCCGGTTTCGGCGACAAAAGAGCGATCCGACCTGTGGACTACTGATCGAGTACTACCGGCCGCCCCGACTCGCCAGTTCGTTCATCGTCCGGGCCTGCAGCTCCCGTTCCGTGGCAGCCCGGACGAACTCCGCCACGTGGTCGGCGCCCACCAGGTCCTGAACCGCCCGCACCGTCTCGGCGGGCAGCGCCACCGGGGTCGGACCCGAAGGCTGCGGGGAGCCGGCGGCACCGAGGTGGCGCTGCAGATGCCGGGTCGCGAAGAGCCGCATCGCCCGGGCCAGTTCCGCGTCGACCGTCTGCTGCGCCAGTGGCCGCAGTCTGCGTACCATCGTCGCCGCCTCGGCGGCGTCCGAGTCCGTCGGTGGGACGGCCCCCAGGTAGCGCGCGAAGACGTGCTCCGTGGTGAACTCCAGGAAGCGCGAGGCGATGTGCTCCACCTGGCCGCGCAGCTCCCGTAGGTGACCGGTGATCGCGGGAAGCGGGACGCCGGCCGCGTACAGCTCGGCGGCCACCGCCAACTCCTGCGGGGACGGCACCCGGAACTGGTCCGGCCGCCCCGGGATCCGCTCCAGTACGCCCAGCTCGCACGCCTCGCCCACCGCGTCGTCGTCGGGCTTGCCGCCGAACCGGTCGTTGAGCTCGTCCCGGCTTATCCGGGCCGCTTCCTCGTCCGTCCACGGTCCGTGCACCTCGGCGACCAGCCCGAGGACACCGCCGAGCCCGCGTCCCGCGTCCCAGGCCTCCAGCAGCTCTTTGATGGAGGCCAAGGTGTAGCCGCGGTCCAGCAGGTCGGCGATCTGGCGCAGCCGCGCCAGATGCGTGTCCCGGTAGACATTGGAACGGCCCCGCCGCTCCGGCTTCGGCAGCAGACCGCGGTCCTGGTACGCCCGGATCGTGCGTACGGTCGCACCGCTGTGGTGCGCCAGATCCTCGATCCGGTACTCGGCTACTGCCTGATCGGACAATCCCGGCTCCCTACGACATGGCGGCTCGGCCGACCGCGCCTGCCGCGGTCCGTGCGGCAGGCGAAGCCGCGAGGTACTCGACCGCCCTGCGCAGCGAGCCCTCCTGCGAGGGATGGTACGACCGCCGCAGGTAGCGGGGTATGGCCATGCCAAGCTCTCTCCAGGTGGGCAGCAGTCCCTTGGCCACCGCACGGTTGTGCTCGCGCAGCGAATAGCGCGGCCGGCCCGGCAGTTCCGGGTCGTTGCGCAGGAGGTACGAGGTCCCCCACACCCACAGCCAGGCCAGCACCGGGGCCACCACGACCATGCCCTCGATGCGGCGCGCGTAGCGCGGCAGGCCCGCGCCGCCGCAGTGCTGGTACATGTCGAAGGCGACGGAGCGGTGCTCCACCTCCTCCGCGCCGTGCCAGCGCAGCAGGTCGAGCATGACCTCGTCCGCGCCGGCCCGGTCCAGTCCTTCGGCGCTGAGCACCCAGTCCCCGAGGACCGCCGTGAACTGCTCGATCGCGGCGACCAGGGAGAGCCGGAAGCGCAGCCACTCCTGCGCGGTGATGGGCGCGCCGAACGGGGGAGTCTCCCCCAGCAGCTTCTCGAACAGGAGGTCCACGTACTTCGTGTACGCCTCGGTGGGCAGCCGCTGTTCGGCGAGGTGGTCCAGGACGTAGGAGTGCTGCACGCTGTGCGTGGCCTCCTGGCCCATGAACCCCTTCACCTCCTTGCGCAGCTCGGGGTCGGTGACCAGGGGCAGGCCTTCTTTGAAGACCTTCACGAACCACCGCTCGCCGGCGGGCAGAAGCAGGTGCAGCACGTTGATGACGTGGGTGGCGGTGGGCTCGTCCGGTATCCAGTGGAGCGGGGTGGTCCTCCAGTCGAAGGCCACGCGTCGCGGGGCGATCGTGTACGAGGACCGGCTCACAGCTTGGGCTCCAGCTTCGCGAACCGCCGCAGGGTGCCCGGCGCGAACCGGGACATCCATAGGGCGCCCTTGGACTCGGGAGTCACCGGAACCACGGCCTGGTTCTTCACCACCGCCAGCAGGATCGCGTCGGCGACCTTCTCCGGGGGGAAGTTGCGCAGCCCGTAGAGCCGGGAGGACTTCTGCTGGCGGCGCTTCTCCTCGGCCTCGTCCACCCCGGCGAACCGGGAAGTGGCGGTGATGTTGGTGTTGACGATGCCGGGGCAGATCGCCGAGACCCCGATGGACTTCGACGCCAGCTCCGCGCGCAGGCACTCGCTGAGCATCAGCACCGCGGCCTTGGAGGTGCTGTAGGCGGGCAGGGTCTTCGAGGGCAGATAGGCCGCGGCGGAAGCGGTGTTGACGATGTGCCCGCCCTGGCCGCGCTCGGCCATCTGCTTGCCGAAGATCCGGCAGCCGTGGATGACCCCCCACAGATTGACGTCGAGGACCTTCTTCCAGTCCTCGGAGCTCGTCTCCAGGAACGGCCCCGACAGGCCGATCCCGGCGTTGTTGACCAGGACGTCCACGATCCCGTACTCGGCGGCCACCTTCGCCGCGAGCTTCTCCATCGCCTGCTCGTCGCTGACGTCCACGCACTCGCCCCACGCCTGCGGCGAACCGACCAGGCGGGCCATGTCGGCGGTGCGCGCCGCTCCCTCGGCATCCCGGTCCACGCACACCACGCGGGCGCCGGCCTCGGCGAACGCGAAGGCGGTGGCCCGGCCGATGCCGCTGGCGGCTCCGGTGACCAGGACCAGCTGGCCGCCGAAGCGGTCCGCGTACTTGCCCGGTGCCTTCTGCTCGGGTGCCCTGGTGGCGGGCTCCTCCCGGGAGGTGACGAACTCGGTGATCCAGGCGGCCAGCTGGTCGGGCCGGGTCCGGGGCACCCAGTGCTTGGCCGGCAGGGTGCGCCGGACCAGATCGGGGGCCCACAGCTCCAGCTCGTCGTAGAGCCGCTCGGAGAGGAAGGCGTCTCCGGTGGGGGTGATCAGCTGGACCGGGGTGTGCGCGTACGCGTCGGGGCGCGGCCTGCGCATGCGCGCCCGGACGTTGTCCCGGTAGAGCCACGCGCCGTGCGCGGCGTCGTTGGGCAGCGAGGCCGTGGGGTACCCGTCGGCCGGGACCTTCTCCATCCGCTGGAGGATCTTCGGCCACTGCTTGCCGAGCGGCCCGCGCCAGGCGAGCTCCGGCAGCACCGGCGTGTGCAGCATGTAGACGTACCAGGACTTGGCGCCCTGGTTCAGCAGCTGGGCGGTCCGGCGCGGGGTGGGCCGAGCCATCCGCTTCTTGATCCAGTGCCCGAAGTGGTCGAGGGAGGGCCCCGACATGGAGGTGAAGGAGGCGATGCGTCCCTCGGTGCGGGCGACCGTCGCGAACTCCCAGCCCTGTACGGAGCCCCAGTCGTGGCCGACCAGGTGCACGGGGCGGTCCGGGCTGACCGCGTCGGCCACCGCGAGGAAGTCGTCGGTCAGCTTCTCCAGGGTGAAGCCCCCGCGCAGCGGCTGCGGAGCCGTGGAGCGCCCGTGGCCCCGTACGTCGTAGAGCACGACGTGGAAGCGGGAGGCCAGCCGCTCGGCGACCTCGGACCAGACCTCCTTGCTGTCCGGGTACCCGTGCACCAGGATCACGGTCGGCAGTTCCGGGTCGCCGAGCTCGACCACGCACAGCTCGACCCCGCCCGTGCTCACCCAGCGCTCGCGCGCCCCCGCGAAGGCCGTCCCGGAGGCCGCGCCGAATTCCGTGCCGCTCATGCCGTCTTCTCCTCAGCCCAGCGCCGCACGTGCGGCAGATCGTCGTCCAACCAGAACGCGCTCTCCTCGGGGTCCCGGGAGTCTGTGACGACCAGGATCTCCTCGAACTTCGCGCCGGTGCCCCGGAAGCCCAGGTGCGGCTCCACCGCCCACAGGCCGGGCCGCGGAGGGTGGTCGGAGAAGCGGTACGGGCTCCACAGCGGGGACCAGCCCTCCCGGTGTCCGTGCAGGGCGTCCGAGGCCAGCCCCTTCAGCGCCTGGGTGCCGAACCCGAACGCGGTCGGCGACCAGCTCCGCTCCTTGACCCGGTCTATTTTGTGCGCGATGACGCCGAAGGGATAGGCGCGGTGCCGGTTCGCGTACCCCTGGCTGATCATCAGCCGCTCGACGTCCTCGTAGATGTCGCGCAGGGAACGGCGCTCGCGCACCTGGTCCAGGATCAGCGCGCGGTGTGCCCTCAGGTCGGACATGAGCCGGTCCTGCACCGGATTGAGGCCGAGGCTGCCCGAATACCCGATGTCCGCGGTGTAGCCCTTGTAGACCGGGGCCATGTCGAGGATGAACGGCATCCCCGGCTCCAGGGCCCGGTTCGTCGGGAAGAACTGCAGCGGGATCTTGAAGTTGGTGAAGGCGGTACGGTCGCCGAACCACGCGAAGGGCATGTGGAACCAGTCCCGCACCCCGCGCTCACGCAGCCAGTCGCGCTGCATCCGCGCGGCCTCGCGCTCGGTCACGCCGGGGCGCAGCTGCGCCGCGACGGCCTCCGCGCACTCGTAGGAGAGGCGCTGCACTTCCTTGAACCCGCGCAGTTCGGCGGAGAGTTCTGTGGTGCGTTGCTTGGTGTCCCCAGCCATGCCAGCCGTCCGTCCGTGTAGCCGTACGCGCCCGTAACTTGACACTGATGAATGTGACAATGACCGGAGATCACGTCAAGGCCCGTGCACGGACCTGTGGACAAACTTGTCCGGTGCGCGTCAGCCTTGAGTCAGCCTTCCGTCAGGGTCCGTAGTCCTGAAGGCGGAGAAGAGATCGAGCTCCAGGTCTGACGATCCGCTCGCGCAGCGCCACTAACGTCGTTCACGTGACTGTCATCGCGACCGAAAGCCTGAGCAAGCGGTACCCCCGAGTGACCGCCCTCGACCGGCTCTCCCTGGACATCGGGCCCGGAGTAACCGGCCTCGTGGGCGCCAACGGAGCCGGCAAGTCCACGCTGATCAAGATTCTGCTTGGACTCTCCCCCGCCACCGAGGGCACCGCCGCGGTGCTCGGACTCGACGTAGCCACCCACGGCAGCGCCATCCGGGAACGCGTCGGATACATGCCCGAGCACGACTGCCTGCCCCCCGACGTCTCGGCCACCGAGTTCGTCGTGCACATGGCGCGCATGTCCGGGCTCCCGCCGACCGCCGCGCGCGAGCGCACCGCGGACACCCTGCGCCACGTGGGCCTGTACGAGGAGCGCTACCGCCCCATCGGCGGCTACTCCACGGGCATGAAGCAGCGCGTCAAGCTCGCCCAGGCACTGGTCCACGACCCACAGCTGGTCCTCCTCGACGAGCCCACCAACGGGCTCGACCCGGTCGGCCGCGACGAGATGCTCGGCCTGATCCGCCGCGTCTACACCGACTTCGGCATCTCGGTCCTGGTCACCTCCCATCTCCTCGGCGAGCTGGAGCGGACCTGCGACCACGTCGTGGTCGTCGACGGCGGCAAGCTGCTGCGCTCCAGCTCCACCAGCGACTTCACCCAGACCACCACGACCCTCGCGGTCGAGGTCACCGACTCCGACACCCACCCGGACGGCACCGCCGCCCTGCGCAAGGCGCTCGCCGAGGCGGGCGTCACCCTGCACGAGGGCGAGGAGGAGGGGCTGCCCGGAGCGGGCCACATCCTGCTCGTCGAGGCGACCGGCGACGCGACGTACGACGTGGTCCGCGACACCGTCGCCGACCTCGGCATCGGCCTGGTCCGCATGGAGCAGCGACGCCACCACATCGCAGAGGTCTTCCGCGACAGCGACCCGTCGGCCGCGCAGGCCACGGCACAGTCCGCCGCCTGGGCGGCCAACATGGCCAAGGCCCAGTCCGCCACCCAGCAGAAGGGAGCCGGTTCCGATGGCGCCTGACACCTCGACCCAGATCCACAACATCGGCTACCGGTCCTACGACGGCCCCCGGCTCGGCCGCGCCTACGCCCGCAAGTCGCTGTTCTCGCAATCCCTGCGCGGGGCCTACGGACTGGGCCGCTCGGCCAAGTCCAAGGTGCTCCCGATGCTGCTCTTCGCGGTGATGTGCGTTCCCGCACTGATCCTCGTCGCGGTCGCCATCGCCGTGCCCGGCACCACCAGTCTGCCGATCAAGTACACGACGTACGCCCTGACCACCCAGGTGATCATCGGCCTCTACCTCGCGTCGCAGGCGCCGCAGTCGGTCTCCCGGGACCTGCGCTTCAAGACCGTGCCGCTCTACTTCTCACGGCCGATCGAGCGCGTGGACTACGTGCTGGCGAAGTTCGCGGCCATGGCCTCGGCCCTCTTCATCCTCACCGCGTCCCCGCTGGTGATCATGTACATCGGCTCACTGCTCGCCAAGTTCGACTTCGGCGACCAGACCAAGGGATTCGGACAGGGACTGGTGTCGGTACTCCTGCTGTCGCTGCTCTTCTCCGGGCTCGGCCTGATCATGGCCGCGCTCACCCCGCGCCGCGGGTTCGGCGTCGCCGCGATCATCGCCGTGCTGCTGATCCCCTTCGGCGCGGTGACCGCCGTCCAGGGCATCGCCTACAACACCGGCTCGCCCGGGGTCGTCGAGTGGCTGGGGCTGTTCTCCCCGGTCAGCCTCATCGACGGATTCCAGGCGGCCTTCCTCGGCGGGACCTCCGGGTTCCCCGGCCAGGAAGCCCCCTCGACCGCCGCCGGCGCCGTCTACCTGCTCGTCATCCTCGGCCTCATCGCCGGCTCCTACGCCGCGCTGATGGCCCGCTACCGGAAGGCCGGGCTGTGACCATCATCGACATCGACCACACCTCCCGCTGGTTCGGGAACGTCGTCGCCGTCAACGACGTGACCATGCGCATCGGTCCCGGAGTCACCGGCCTGCTGGGCCCCAACGGCGCGGGCAAGTCCACCCTCATCAACATGATGGGCGGCTTCCTCGCCCCCTCCACGGGCACCGTCACCCTCGACGGCACGCCGATCTGGCGCAACGAGCAGGTCTACAAGCAGATCGGCGTCGTGCCCGAGCGCGAGGCCATGTACGACTTCCTCACCGGCCGGGAGTTCGTCGTCGCCAACGCCGAACTGCACGGCCTCGACGACCTGGCGGCCCAGCGGGCGCTGGCCACCGTCGAGATGGAGTACGCGCAGGACCGCAAGATCTCCACGTACTCCAAGGGCATGCGCCAGCGCGTGAAGATGGCCTCCGCCCTGGTCCATGACCCGTCCGTGCTCCTGCTCGACGAGCCGTTCAACGGCATGGACCCGCGTCAGCGCATGCAGCTCATGGACCTGCTGCGGCGGATGGGCGACGCCGGCCGCACCGTGCTGTTCTCCTCGCACATCCTGGAGGAGGTCGAGCAGCTCGCCTCACACATCGAGGTGGTCGTCGCCGGCCGGCACGCCGCCTCCGGCGACTTCCGCAAGATCCGCCGCCTGATGACGGACCGCCCCCACCGCTACCTCGTCCGCTCCTCCGACGACCGGGCCCTCGCCGCGGCCCTGATCGCCGACCCGTCCACCGCCGGGATCGAGGTCGACCTCAAGGAAGGCGCCCTGCGCATCCAGGCCGTCGACTTCGGGCGCTTCACCGAGCTTCTGCCGCGGGTCGCCCGTGAGCACGGCATCCGGCTGATGACGGTCTCGCCCTCCGACGAGTCCCTCGAATCGGTCTTCTCCTACCTCGTCGCGGCCTGAAGGAGCTGGCATCCATGTACAACCCCACCGTTGCCCGGCTCACCTACCGGGCCCTGCTCGGCCGCCGCCGCGCGCTGATCCTCTTCGCGCTGCCCGCCCTGCTGATCGTCATTTCCATCGCCGTACGCGCCTTCACGGGCCTGGACGACAAGGTCGCCGCCGACCTCCTCGGCGGATTCGCCCTGGCCACGATGGTCCCGCTGATCGGTGTCATCGCCGGAACCGGAGCCATCGGCCCGGAGATCGACGACGGCTCGATCGTCTACCTGCTCTCCAAGCCGGTGAAGCGCCCGACGATCATCATGACCAAGCTGATCGTCGCGATCGCCGTCACCATGGTCTTCTCCGCGATCCCGACCCTGATCGCCGGCTTCATCCTCAACGGCAACGGCCAGCAGATCGCCGTGGCCTACACGGTCGCCGCCCTCATCGCCTCGGTCGCCTACAGCGCGCTGTTCCTGCTGCTGGGCACCGTCAGCCGGCACGCGGTCGTCTTCGGCCTCGTCTACGCGCTGATCTGGGAGTCCCTCTTCGGCAGCTTGGTGGACGGAGCCAAGACCCTCAGCGTCCAGCAGTGGGCGCTCGCCCTCGCACAGAAGGTCGCGGGCGAGGGGTACGTGGACGCCACCGTCGGGCTGCCCACCGCGGTGATCCTGCTCGTCGCGGTCACCGTCGGCGCCACCGTCTACGCCGGCCAGCGGCTCCGCCGCCTCACCCTGGCGGGCGAGGAGTAGGACCCACGGCGCCAAAGCAGGGGCTATGGCGCCGAAGGGTCCGTGTGGGTCCCTGTGGCCAAATCCGCGCAAAACCTGTGCCCCGCCCGGCCCACCGGCCAGGCGGGGCACAGGTTTGCGCGGCATCATCGGGGCATGATCAAGCGCACCGGGCCCGAGCCGTCCAGACCTGTGAGGTCCTGGATACGGGCAGCGCCCGGTACCCACATCTGGTTGCTGATCATCGCCGTCACGAGCATCGTCGTCGTGCTCGTGCCCGACCACCTCGAACACATCCTGCTCCACCGCAACAGCAGCAATATCCACGAGCTCGCCCGGCATCCCATACGGGCTCTGCTCAGCAGCGCCTTCTGGATCGAGAACCCGGCCTCGCTCGCCCTCTACGTCCTGCTCTTCGAGATCTTCCACGCCAACGTGGAACGCTGGCTCGGCACCCTGCGGTGGCTCCTGATCGTCGCGACCGGCCACATCACGGCCACCCTGATCAGCCAGAAGGTCGTCCTGATGGCCATCCGGGACAACCGGGCCCCGCGCAGCATGGTCCACGTCGTCGACATCGGCGTCAGCTACGGGCTCGCGACCGCCGTAGGGGTGCTGGCGTACCGCCTCCCCAGCCCCTGGCGCTGGTTCTACCTGGCGGGCTCCGTGGCCTTCTTCGGGCTCCCCCTCGCCACCGGCGGCACCTTCACCGACCTGGGCCACGCCATCGCCCTGTCGGTGGGCCTGCTCGCCTGGCCGCTGACCCGCCGCGCCCACCCGCGTGACCCGGTCGAGCATGTTTCACGTGAAACATGACCCGGACGAAATTCGCTGGTACGTCACCTTCGCCGAGGGCAGAGTGAGCGGTGCGGGGAGCAACAAGAAGGTCCGGAACAGCCACTTCGAGCGCGCCTGACGGCGCGGGCCGTTCCGGACCTTTCCGTATTGCTACTTGGCTAGGCGGCGCCCAGCAGACGCTCCAGGACGACCGCGATGCCGTCCTGCTCGTTGGAGGTGGTCACCTCGTCGGCGACCGCCTTCAGCTCCACGTGGGCGTTGGCCATGGCCACCCCGTGCGCGGCCCAGCCGAACATCGGTATGTCGTTGGGCATGTCGCCGAAGGCGATCGTCTCGGCCGCCTTCACCCCCAGCCGGCGCGCCGCCAGCGAGAGGCCGGTGGCCTTGCTCAGTCCCAGCGGCAGGATCTCCACGATGCCCGGCCCGGCCATGACGATGCCGACCAGATCGCCCACGGTCTGCCGGGCCACCTCGACGAGACTGTCCTCGTCCAGCTCGGGGTGCTGGATGTACAGCTTGTTCAGCGGAGCCGTCCAGACCTCGGCGGTGTCTTTCAGGTAGACCGCCGGGAGGCCCTCCTGCACCTGGTAGCCGGGGCCGAACAGGACTTCTCCCTCGACCCCGTCCCGGCTGGCGGCCAGGGCCAGCGGACCCACCTCGGCCTCGATCTTCTCCAGCGCGAGGGCGGCCAGCTTCCGGTCGAGCGTCACCGAGGTGAGCAGCCGGTGCGCGCCCGCGTCGTAGACCTGCGCGCCCTGTCCGCAGACCGCGATGCCCTTGTATCCCAGGTCGTCGAGGACGTGCCGGGTCCAGGGCACGGCGCGGCCGGTGACGATGATGTGCGCCGCTCCGGCCGCCCCGGCGGCGACGAGCGCCTCCCGGGTGCGTTCCGAGACGGTGTCGTCGTCGCGCAGCAGCGTGCCGTCGAGGTCGGTCGCGACGAGCTTGTACGGGAAGGGGGCCGTGCTCACTTGGAGATCGGCTCCAGGAATTCGCGGCCGCCCAGGTAGGGACGGAGCACCGGGGGCACCCGGACCGTACCGTCGGCCTGCTGGTGGTTCTCCAGGATCGCGACGATCGTGCGCGGGACGGCGCACAGGGTGCCGTTCAGCGTGGACAGCGGCGCGGTCTTCTTGCCGTCGCGGTAGCGGACCGACAGGCGGCGGGCCTGGAAGCCGTCACAGTTCGAGGCGGAGGTCAGCTCGCGGTACTTGCCCTGGGTGGGGATCCACGCCTCGCAGTCGAACTTGCGGGAGGCGGAGGAGCCCAGGTCGCCGGTGGCCACGTCGATCACCTGGAAGGGCAGCTCGAGGCTGGTCAGCCACTGCTTCTCCCACTCCAGGAGCCGCTGGTGCTCGGCCTCGGCCTCCTCCGGCGCGACGTACGAGAACATCTCGACCTTGTCGAACTGGTGGACGCGGAAGATGCCGCGGGTGTCCTTGCCGTACGTGCCGGCCTCGCGGCGGAAGCACGGGGAGAAGCCGGCGTAGCGCAGCGGCAGCTTGTCCACGTCGATGATCTCGTCCATGTGGTACGCGGCGAGCGGGACCTCGGAGGTGCCGACCAGGTAGAGGTCGTCGCCCTCCAGGTGGTACACGTTCTCCGCGGCCTGGCCGAGGAAGCCGGTGCCCTCCATGGCGCGCGGGCGGACCAGCGCGGGGGTGAGCATCGGGATGAAGCCGGCCTCGGTGGCCTGCGCGATGGCGGCGTTGACGAGCGCGAGCTCCAGCAGGGCGCCGACACCGGTGAGGTAGTAGAAGCGCGATCCGGAGACCTTGGCGCCGCGCTCGACGTCGATGGCGCCCAGGGACTCGCCGAGCTCCAGGTGGTCCTTGGGCTCGAAGCCCTCGGCGCCGAAGTCGCGGATGGTGCCGTGCGTCTCCAGGACGGTGAAGTCCTCTTCGCCGCCGACGGGCACGTCCTCGTGGACGATGTTGCCGAGCTGGAGGAGCAGCGTCTTGGCGGCTTCGTCCGCCTCGTTCTGCTCGGCTTCGGCCGCCTTGACGTCCTGCTTGAGCTGATCGGCCTTCTTCAGCAGCTCGGTCCGCTCCTCCGGGGAGGCCTTGGGAATGAGCTTGCCGAGCGACTTCTGCTCATTGCGCAGTTCGTCGAATCGCATGCCGGAGGACCTGCGGCGCTCGTCGGCGGAGAGCAGTGCGTCGACGAGCGCGACGTCCTCTCCACGGGCGCGCTGCGAGGCGCGGACACGGTCAGGGTCTTCACGGAGCAGCCGGAGGTCAATCACCCCTCCAGGCTACCGGGCCGGGCTTCGGGGCACCGCACCGATATCACGCTGCGTGTCGCTATGTCCCAATTGCCGCGAATGGAAAACTTTCGACGGTCGGCCGGAAGTGATCCTTCCTCCGGGGTCGATAAAAGCGGCCCCATTCTCCAAAAAGGGGCAGGGCGGCCGCGATCGGGCAGCCCCTGAGCAGGGCCGGAGGCTGTTCCTTGTCCACAGGAATTCCCCGCCGCACCGGCTTATCCACAGGCTGTGTGCCGCATCTGTGGACACAGGAATAGATCAATCCTGACCGTGGAGCGAGCAGGCTCAATCAGGGTTCAAACCACCCTCACACACTCATTCGGGTGGGAATGGCTCGCCCCAAAGAGTTGATCGGTGATGCGGGGGTGACGCCGTTCACCTTCCGCTCCCCAGCGCGAAACCTGGGCCACCCGACCGATTTGTCGACCTTGTCGTGCCACTCTGTCGACTTGTCCCCAGGTCTGCATCTCTGCCTGTGGATAACTCTGTGGACAGTGGACAGAGCGCTACGGGCGCCCGTCGAGGCAACGGGTCAGCCAGTCCGAGGCAGCCGTGAAATCGCCGTCCGAGGTCCCCGGCCGGGTCGCACGCACATCACCCTGAGCGACACCGGCGCGCGGATACGAGCCGAGGAAGCGGATCTGCGGGCAGGTGCGCTTGAGGCCCATGAGCGCCTCTCCGACCCGGCGGTCGGAAATGTGGCCCTCGGCGTCCACGGCGAAGCAGTAGTTGCCGATGCCCTCGCCCGTCGGCCGGGACTGGATCAGCATCAGGTTCACCCCGCGAACGGCGAACTCCTGGAGCAGCTCCAGCAGCGCACCGGGGCGGTCGTCGCCCATCCACAGCACGACGGAGGTCTTGTCGGCGCCGGTCGGCGCGGCCGGCCGGGCGGGGCGGCCGACCAGCACGAAGCGGGTCTCCGCGTTCTCCGCGTCATGGATCTCGGTGACCAGCGGGACCAGCCCGTAGGTGGCGGCCGCGAACTCGCCCGCGAAGGCGGCGTCGAAGCGGCCTTCCTGGACCAGCCGAGCCCCGTCGGCATTGGAGGCGGCCGACTCCCACACCGCGTCGGGCAGGTTCGCCCGCAGCCAGTTGCGTACCTGGGGCTGGGCCACCGGGTGCCCGGTGACGGTCTTGACGTCCGACAGCTTGGTCCCCGGCCGGACCAGCAGCGCGAACGCGATCGGGAGCAGCACCTCGCGGTAGATCATCAGCGGTTCGCCCGAGGCCAGCTCGTCGAGGGTCGAGGTGACCCCGCCCTCCACCGAGTTCTCGATCGGGACCAGCGCCGCCGCGGCCTCGCCGTTGCGTACGGCGTCCAGGGCGGCCGGGACCGAGACCATCGGGACGAGCTCCCGGGTCGCGGCTTCGGGCAGGGTGCGAAGGGCGGCTTCGGTGAAGGTGCCCTCGGGACCGAGATAGGTGAAGCGGGTGGCCGACATGCGATCAGCCTAGTGCCGGTCCCGCGACGCCACAGAGCTGTTCATCCTTCGAGCAGCCGCTGTCCCACGTACTCCCCGGCGCGGGCGCCGGGCGGGACCGCGTACAGGCCGCTGGACTCGTGCCGGATGAACTCCGACAGGGCGTCGCCCCGGTCGAGCTTGCGCTGGACGGGGACGAAACCGCGCGCCGGGTCGGCCTGCCAGCAGATGAAGAGGAGCCCCGCGTCGGGGGTCCCGTCGGGAGCCGTCCCGTCGTGGAAGGAGAAGGGGCGCCGGAGCATGGCGGCCCCGCCGTTCTGCGCGGGGGCCGAGATCCGCGCGTGGGCGTTGGTGGGGATGACCGGCTTGCCGTCGGCCCCGAACTTGCCGAGGTCCATGGGGGTGCTCTCCTTGCCCCCGGTCAGCGGGGCGCCGGTGGCCTTCGTACGGCCGATGACCTGCTCCTGCTGGGCGACCGACTGCTCGTCCCAGTGGTCGAGGAGCATGCGGATGCGGCGGACGACGGCGTACGAGCCCCCCACCATCCAGGAGTGCTCGGTGGGCACCGTGCCCTGGACGAAGATCCGCTTGTCGAAATCGGCTTCGGCGGGCTTCGGGTTGTTCGTGCCGTCGACCTGGCCCATGAGGTTGCGTGCGGTCATGGGGGTGCCGGTGGCGCCGGGCGAGCGGTTGAAGCCGTTCATCTGCCAGCGCAGACGGGCGGCGTCCCCGGCGTCCTTCTGCAGGGCCCGCAGCGCGTGGAAGGCGACCAGCCCGTCGTCGGCGCCGATCTGGACCCACAGGTCGCCGTTGCTGCGCTGGGCGTCGAGCCGGTCCGAGGAGAAGTCCGGCAGCGGGTCGAGGGCGGCGGGGCGCCGGGCGGTGAGGCCGGTGCGGTCGAAGAAGGAGTGGCCGAAGCCGAAGGTGACGGTGAGGGAGGACGGTCCGGCGTCGAGGGCGATCCCGGTGTCGGCGGTCGGCGCGGCCTCTCCGGCGGTCAGCCGCCGGGCGGTGTCGGACCAGCGGCGCATCAGGGCGGCGGCCTCGGTGCGGCCGGCGCCCGGCGCCAGATCGAAGGCGAGGACGTGGCCCTTGGCCTGGAGGGGCGTGGTGATGCCGGCCTGGTGGTCCCCGTCGAAGGCGACGCGGGTGGAGCCGAGGGAGGCGAGGCTGCCCGGGGCGCCCCCGGAGCCGGCCGTCCCGTTGCCGGCCACCGCGGAGTGCACGAGCGCTCCGCCGGTGGCGCCGAGCGCGAGTCCGGCGGCGCCCGCGGCGCCGACGGTGCCCAGCAGGCGGCGCCGGGAGATCTCGATGTCGGGACTGCCCGTGGTGCTCTCGGTGGTCTCGCTGTTCTGGGTCACGCTGATCAGCCGATCTTGACGTTCTTCTGGACGGTCGTCTGGTCGATGTCGGAGGTGCGGACGGTCACGTCGATCCGCCAGTCGCCGGCCAGCGGAAGCTGGACGCCCGACGCGGTCCAGTGTCCGGGGGCGGCGCGTTCGGGGACGACGGGCAGCGGGCCGATGTCCTTGGCCGCGAGGGTGAAGGAGACCTTGACCTCGGGAAGGTCCACCGGCTGGCCGTCGGGGGTCTCGGCCCACACGTGGAGGGTGTTCGCGCCGACGCGGCCCGGGTCCAGCTGGAGCCGGACCGAGCCCTTGCCGTTCTGGCCGCCCGTGTCGTACGGCAGGGTGATCTTGATCGCGCGGTCGGGAACGGCGGCGGCGCTGGAACCGCGGCTCGTCTCCAGCTCGGCGGCGCGGCCGGGCTCGGTGCTGGTGAGGATGGTGGTGACGGCCAGCAGGACAACGGCGACCCCCGCCTCGGCGAGCACGGACCGGCGCAGGCCCGCGCGGTCCGGGTCGGCGTCGCGTGCTTGCTTCTCCTGCGCGGTGCGCCGGGCGGCGCCCTGGCGGGCGAGCTGGGCGGCGCGCTTGGGATCGGCGGAAGCCGAGCCTGAGGCAGACGTGGTCGATGTTTCACGTGAAACATCGCCCTGTGCGACGGCCTTTGCCTCAGCCTTTGCCACGACCTTCGCCTCGGCCTTGACCGGCTTCCCGGCCGGGGCCGCCTCGCCGAGCCGCGAGGTCCACTTCCGGGAGACGGAGGCGATCCCGACGAGAACGCCGATGAGGCCCAGCTTGACGAGCAGGAGCTGCCCGTAGGAAGTCCCGGTGAGGGCGGACCAGCTGCCGACCTGGCGCCAGGCCTGGTAGGTACCGGTGGTGGCGAGCACGAGAACGCTGACGAAGGCGACGGCGGAGAAGCGCCGGATGGCCTCGCGCTCGATCCCCGGGACCTTGTGGAGGGCGACGAGCAGCGCGGTGAGTCCGCCGAGCCAGGTGGCCACGGCCAGCAGGTGCACGATGTCCACGGGCATCGCGAGGCCGGGCTGGATGCCGGTGGAAGCGTGCTCGGCCAGCGCCCAGGTGGCGGCGATGCCGGCGGCGACCACGGTCCCGCCGATGGCGAGGCCGAAGAGGAGGTCGCTCTCCCCGTCGGCGTCCTCATCCGTGGTGCCGGCGGAGCCCTTGCCGCTACTACCGGCACCGCCGCTCTGGTGGCGCCGTGCGTAGGCGCCGAACAGGACGGCGATGAAGAGCGCGGCGGCGCCGAGGAGGAGCAGCCGCGAGACGAGGGAGGCGCCGGACTTGGTCTCCAGGACTGCCTTCAGCCCGGCGAGGTCGAAGACGTCGGCGAAGTTCCCGGACCCCGTGTAGGGGTTGCGGAGCAACAGCATCGCGAGGGTGGCCACGGTGAGCGTGACCCAGGCCCGTACGACCAGCTTCTGCATCGGCCGCTCGGCGGCGCCCCGGCGCCAGCAGATCAGGATGAAGCCCGCGCCGCCGACGAGCACGGCGAACCCGGCGTAGGCGGTGTAGCGCGCGACGTCGTAGGCGATGGCGACGGGCCCGTCGCCCACGGTCTGCGCGGGCAGTTTCACGGAGGTCTGGGAGGGGGCTCCGATGGAGAAGGTGAAGGCGCCGGAGACAGGATGGCTGTCCGCCGATATGGCCTGCCAGGCCACGGTGTAGGTGCCTTCGGGCTGCCCGGGGCGCAGGGCGGTGCCGTAGCGGATGACGTTCCCGCTGCAGAGGTCGCGCAGTTCACCGGTGTCGACGCGCTTGCCCTGCGGGTCCAGTACGCGGATGGAATCGCCGTTCATGGCGACCCCTTCCGAGAACGAGAGGGTGACCTGGGCGGGCGCCGTGGCGACCACCGCCCCGTCCTTGGGGTCGCTCGCGGTCAGTGCGGCGTGCGCCGAGGCCGGGGCGGCCGCGGTGAACAGGGCCGCCAGCAGGGCTGCGAGGACCAGCGTGAGCCGCGGCAGGAGCGCCGTGGCGCGGACGCGGGCCGCGGATGGGGCGGGGGCGGTGGCCGTCATGGCGTGTCAGTCCCTCGGTCCGTCAGTGGTCGTTGGAGGTCGGTGCCTTGTACGTACGCTCCTTGACGTCCAGCTCGACCTTCACCGGGTCGGCCTTCTCGAAGCGCAGCTCTACGGTGACCTTGTCGCCGACCTTGGGGGTGTTCTTCAGGCCCATGAACATGACGTGGTTGCCGCCGCGTTCCAGCTTGAGCTCACCGTTCGCGGGCACGTCCATGGACTGCACCTGCTGCATCTTCTGATCCTTGGTCTCGTGGATCTGCAGATCGTCGGAGAGCGTGCTCGTGACGCCGGTCAGCTTGTCGGCGGTCTTGGAGCCGTTCTTGATGACCATGAACGCACCGGCCATCTGGTCGTTCACGGGCTCGGGCATGTAGCCGCCGCTGACCGTCAGCTTCGGCTTGGCGGCGGAGTCGGCAGAGGCGGAGCCGGCCGAGTCCTTGGAGTCCGAGGAACAGCCGGATATGGCGAGCGCTGCCGTCAGGGAGAGGGCGGTGGCGAGGGTGCGGGTGGTGCGGGCGTTCACGGGTTCTCTCCCTTGATGATCTTCGGCAGGTCCTTGGTGTAGTCATCGACGGTGGCGGACTCCCCGTAGAGGAGGTAGCCCTCGTCGTTCTTCGGAGAGAACGCGATGACCTGGGCGCCGTGCATGGAGACGACGTTGCCCTTGGCGTCCTTCGTGGCGGCCTCGATGCCGATGCCGAGGGTGCGCGCGGCGGCCTGGATGGTGGCGAACTCCCCGGTGAGCCCGATGAACGCCGGGTCCTGGGCCTTGAGCCACGCGCCGAGGGATTCGGGAGTGTCCCGTTCGGGGTCGGTGGTGACGAAGACGACCTGGAGCTTGTCCTGGTCGGCCTTGGGGAGTGCCTTCTTGGCGACGGCGATGTTGCTCATCGTCAGGGGACACACGTCGGGGCAGTGGGTGTAGCCGAAGTAGATGAGCGTCGGCTTGCCCTTGGTCTGCTCGCGCAGGTTCCACGGCTTGCCGGTGGTGTCCGTCAGGACGACGTCCGGCTTGTCGAAGGGGCGGTCGAGCACGGTCGCGGCACCGGCTTTCGCCTGGCCTCCGCTGATCTGGGTGATCTTGCCGGTCTTGGCCGGCTCACCACCGCAGGCGGTCAGGGTGAGGGCGGCCACCGCCAGAAGGGCGGCGGCCGTCGCACGTGTGGTGCGCATGGGAATGTCCCTGTGATCGGGTTTGTACGGGTGGATCAGTGGTAGCGGCCGGGCCGTGACGGCCCGGCCGGACACACGGGATCGGTACGTCGGCACGTCGGTACGTCAGTACGTCGATACGCCGGTGCGGCAGGTCAGGAGGTGCGGCGGCGCGAGGCGACGCCGAAGGCCACGCCGCCGAGGCCGATCACGATGCCGGCGATGCCGAGGGCACGCGCGGTCGTGTCGGAGCCGCTCTTGGCGGCCTCGGTGTGGTCCATCTTGTCGGCCGCGGCGCCGTTCTTGCCGCCGTCGTCGTCGTGGTGGTCGTCCGCCCCCGCCGCCGGGGCGGCGGTCAGCTTCAGGACAGGGGCCGGGTTGGCCGGCTCCGCCGCGCCGTCCTTGGCCTCTTCGATCCAGCGGACGACCTCGCCGTTGTCGTACGTCTGGATCGCCTTGAAGACCATCTTGTCTGCGTTGTCGGGCAGCTTGCCGATGGACAGCGGGAACTGCTGGAACTTGCCGGACTCGATCTTGCCGCCCGACCAGGTCACCTTGGTGACGGCCTCGTTGATCTGCTTGCCGTGCACGGTGAGCGGCTTGTCGAGCTTGGTCTTCTCGACGGTCACGGTCCAGCCGGGGATGTCCTGCGGCATGACGGACGACAGCGGCTGGTCGGCCGGGAAGTTGACCTCGAGCTGAGTGGTCGAGGCGTTGTCGCGCTCGTTGGGGACCTTGAAGTTGATCGTCGCGTAGCCGCCCTTGGTGGCCTCGCCGGGCTGCACGCCGACGTGGGCGAAGGCGGTCCCGGAGAGGAGGAGGACGGCACCGGCGGCGAGGGCGGCGGCGAAGGAGACACGAGAGGTCTTCATGGCAGAAACACTCCACGGAAGCTGTGGTGACGGTGGCTCCGCGCGCGGCGCGCACGGAGTTCGCGGCACCGGTGCTCCCGTCGGGTGATCCGGGGAGGAGGAGTGCCGCGTCAGGCTGCGAGGGCGAACGCCGTGGGCGGCCCGCGCCTGATCACCGTGTGCTGGAGCGCGTCCCGGCCGGTGGAAACGGCGGGGTCCGCGGCGGTCCCGGCGGCCCGGGGGGTACGGGCCGGCGTGCCCGGGAGCCCGGCGCCGAGGGCTCGTACGTAGGCCAGCGCGGCACGCAGCGGGCGCACCGGGTCGGCTTCGGCGGAGAGCGCGGCGAGCCGGGACAGTTCGAGGAGCCGGAACAGCGCGGCGTCGCCGCGGCCGAGCAGCCAGCCGGCGGCCAGCGCGGCCAGCAGGTGACCGAGCATCATGCCCGGACTGAGCAGCCCGGTGGCCGGCTCCGCGAGGCCCTGCCCCATGTGCGCGTGCGTCATGTGGACCTGGGCCTGGGCCTGGGCCTGGGCGTCCATGGCCGACGGGTCGAGTCCGGCACTCTCCCAGATCCGCCGGGCGTCGGCCGGGCTGAGCGGGGCGGTATTGCCCCCGCACACCAGCTGCGCGGCGAGCGCCGCGAGCGAGGTGTCGTAAGAGGCCGTGTCGGCCGCCGGGGCCGCGGCGCCGTGCTGGCCGAGGCCGAACAGCGCGTGCAGTGCGAGCTGTCCGGTGGCCAGTCCGGCGGCGATGCCGGGGAGCGAGCGGCGGCGTCCCGCGAGCGGGGCCGCGACCGCGAAGACGGCGAGGAAACCCGCGCAGAGGGCCCACCAGGGCACCGTGGCGCAGGAGGCCAGTGCGTGTCCGGCCGCGGACAGCGCGACGCAGACCGCGGTGAACACCGCGGTCCGGATCAGCCTGAGGCCGGGTCCGGCCTGCGTCGCGTGGGGGGCAGTCATGACCGGGCCATCATCGCACTGGGCTTAGGCGCTTCATACGGCGAGGTGCCCAGGTTGCTTCGGGTTCCGGCGCGGCCACGTCCGGTCATACCTCCGCATACGCCTCCGCATACACCGCCGCCCGGGAGCGTCACATCGGCCGAATGAGGGCTCTCCCGGCCCTCGGGGGCTTACGCCCCGCCGCGGGCGGCAATAGGTAACCGTATGAGCATCTGGTGGTCTCTCCACTTGAGGCGTGAAGCGGCGAGCGTGCCCCTTGCCAGGCGGCTGCTGCTGGGGGCGATGGAGACCGCGGGGGTGGACCCGGACATCTCCTTCGACCTCTCGGTGGCGCTGAGCGAGGCATGTGCGAACGCGGTGGAGCACGGCGGCTGCGGAGCCACGCCGCGCGGCTCCGCTCCGGAGGAGGCCGGGGCGTACCACGTCACGGCCTACCTGGACGGGGACCGGTGCAGCATCGAGGTGAGCGATTCGGGCCCGGGGTTCCCGCCCTCGACGGTGGCCCGCCGCAGACCCTCCCTGGCCGAGCACGGCCGGGGCCTGCACCTGATCGCGGAACTCGCCGACCACGTCCGCTTCCGCAACCGGCCGGGCCGGGGGGCCGTGGTGAGCTTCGACAAGATGCTGAAGTGGCGGGACGACTCGCTGCTGAAGGTGTCCTAGACGCGCCGATGGGCGGGACCCCGGAGAGGATCCCGCCCATCGGCACGCACGAGCGGCGGCGTTGGCCCAAGAGCCGTCAGCCCCAGAGCCGGCGGCCCGAGAGCCGTCAGCCCCAGAGCCGGCGGCCCGAGAGCCGTCAGCCCTTGAGCCGCGCCATCCACGCCTCGACGTCGTCGGAGGTGCGGGGCAGACCGGCCGACAGGTTCCTGTTGCCGTCCTCGGTGACGAGGATGTCGTCCTCGATCCGGACGCCGATGCCGCGGTACTCCTCCGGCACCGTCAGGTCGTCGGCCTGGAAGTACAGACCGGGCTCGACGGTGAGGCACATGCCCGGCTCCAGCGTCCCGGCCACATACGCCTCGACGCGCGCGGCGGCGCAGTCGTGGACGTCCATGCCGAGCATGTGACCGGTGCCGTGCAGGGTCCAGCGGCGCTGCAGGCCGAGCTCCAGGACACGCTCGACCGGGCCCTCCAGCAGACCCCACTCGACGAGCTTCTCGGCGAGCACGTGCTGCGAGGCGTCGTGGAAGTCGCGGAACTTCGCACCCGGCTTGACGGCGGCGATGCCGGCTTCCTGGGACTCGTAGACCGCGTCGTAGATCTTGCGCTGGATGTCGGTGTACGTGCCGCTGATCGGCAGAGTGCGCGTGACGTCGGCGGTGTAGAGGGAGTGGGTCTCCACACCGGCGTCGAGCAGCAGCAGGTCGCCGGAGCGGACGTCGCCGTCGTTGCGGACCCAATGCAGGGTGCAGGCGTGCGGGCCGGCGGCGCAGATGGAGCCGTAGCCGACGTCGTTGCCCTCGACGCGGGCGCGCAGGAAGAAGGTGCCCTCGATGTAGCGCTCGGAGGTGGCCTCGGCCTTGTCGAGCACCTTCACGACGTCCTCGAAGCCGCGGACGGTGGAGTCGACGGCCTTCTGCAGCTCGCCGATCTCGAAGGCGTCCTTCACGGCGCGGGCCTCGGAGAGGTAGACGCGCAGCTCCTCGTCGCGCTCCTTGGTGACCTTGTCGGTCAGGGCCGCTTCGATGACGGAGTCGTGGCCGCGCACGTTGCGGACCGGGCCCTCGGCCTCGGTCAGCTCCTCGGCGAGCTTGCGCACGTCCTTGGCGGGGATGCCCAGGAGCTGCTCGGCCTCGGCGAGGGAGTGGCGGCGGCCGACCCACAGCTCGCCGCTGCCGGACAGCCAGAACTCGCCGTTCTCGCGGTCGGAGCGGGGCAGCAGGTAGACGGTGGCGTGGTGGCCGGTCTCCCCCGCGGGCTCCAGGACCAGGACGCCGTTCTCGGTCTGGTCACCGGTGAGGTACGCGTACTCGGTCGAGGCACGGAAGGGGTACTCCGTGTCGTTCGAGCGGGTCTTCAGCCGGCCGGCGGGGACGATGAGGCGCTCGCCGGGGAAGCGCGCGGACAGCGCGGCGCGGCGGGTGGCGGTGTGCGCGGCCTGGGCGATCGGCTCCAGTCCGTGCAGCTCGGTGTCGGCCCAGCCGGTGCGCATGCTCTCCGCGAGTTCCTCGCTGACGCCCGGGTACAGCCCGTTCTTGCGCTGCTTGTGCTTCTTCTGGGGCTGCTCTTCTTCCGGGGTCTCCGGGGTGAGCTCGTCAGCCACGTCTTCTCCTCAGTACGACGGACACGGACCGGGTACGGACCTCAGCCATCGTATGTGTGAGCGGAAGGCAGCCGACGAGCCGTGTGACAAATCAGTCAAACCGGGCCGCGAGCAGGACGATGTCCTCGTCCGTGTCCGCGAGCGGAGCACCGTCGGACGGGCCCCCCTCCGGCAGTACCGTCCGCAGGATGTGGTCGCAGATCGCGGCCGGGTCCTCACGGGCGCTACGGGGGATTCCCGCGGCCGCGGCGTGCAGCCTCGCGTACGCGCGGTCCATCGGGTCGCCGGTCCGCCGCAGCAGCCCGTCGGTGTAAAGAAGCACCGTTTCTCCGGGCGCGGGCTCGATCTCCACGCTCGGCGCCTCCCAGCAGGACAGCATCCCCAGCGGCGCGGAGAGCGTGGTCTCCACGTACTCGGTGCGCCGTTCGCCGATCAGCAGCGGCGGGGTGTGCCCGGCCCCGGCCAGGATGATCTTGCGTCCCGGACCGCCCGAGGGGGAGGTCCCGGCGGGCTCGCAGTAGGCGAAGAGCGCGGTGGCCGAGCGCGCGGGCTCGGTCAGGCGCAGCAGCAGTTCCAGGTCGGAGAGGACCGCGACGGGGTCCTCGCCCTCCATGACGGCGTACGCGCGCAGCGAGGCCCGCAGCCGCCCCATCGCGGCGACGGCGCTCGGGCCGGAGCCGGTGACCGAGCCGACGGCCAGCCCGAGGGCGCCTTCGGGCAGCGGCAGGGCGTCGAACCAGTCGCCGCCGCCGCGCGGGCCGGTGTGGTGGCGGGCGGCGAGCTGGACCCCGGAGACGCGGGGCAGCCTGCTGGGCAGCAGCTCCTCGGAGACGGTGGCCAGGTCGGAGCGGGAGCGCTCCACCTCCAGCATCCGGGCCAGGTGCTCGGAGGCGTGCCGTACGTACAGCCCGGCCAGGTCGCGCTGGCGGTCGCTGGGCTCGGCCTGCTCGTCGTAGAGCCAGACGGCCGCGCCGAGCCGGCCGGTGGCCTCGGCGGTCAGCGGCAGCGTGTAGCTGGCCGCGTAGCCGAGGCGGGCGGCGACCTCGCGGTGGCGGGGGTCGACGGGGGTGGCGTACCCGCCGGAGCCGGGGACGGAGGTCATGCCCGGTTCGGGGAGCACCTCGGAGCCGCCGTGGGCGTCGGGCAACCCGTCGAGGATGCGGCCGTACGAGGTGGCGCTGCGCGGCACCGTCTCGATGTGGCCGAGGTCGGCGCGGCCGAGGCCGAGGCCGATCGTGGTGGTGGGGCCGAGCCCGTCGGACGGCTCCAGGGCGACCAGGCCGCGGCGGGCGCCGACCAGGGCGGCTCCGGCGCGCAGGAACTCCTGGAGGGAGGAGCCGAGGTCACTGGCGCGGGCGAGCCGCTCGGTGAGTTCGTGGAGGGTGGTGAGGTCGGAGACCATGCCCGCCAGGCGGTCCTGGATCACCGAGCTCGCGGCGGAGGCCTGCGCCGGGGCGTGGGCCGTGCGAGCGGGCGTGGACGGGGTGGTGGACGTGGGTGTGGGCGCCACAGTGTGCGGGGACGCTGTAACTGCTGGATCGATTCCAGCCACTTTCGGCAAATGCGGGGCGCTCATGGCGTCCGCCTTTCCAGCTGGTGCGATTCGCCATTTAGCATCGCAAACCCCCAGATCATGCTGCGCCGCCTTCTATGAATCCACATCTACACGCACACGAGGAGCGATGTCCAGCATTGCCCCTGTGGGAATCCTGGTGTCCGTGGGACGGCAACTCACTGTCCGGTCGGGGCTAGAACTTGGCCGGAAAATGGGGGAAGCAGACGGTTTTTGCGGTCGACTGGGCGGGTCCGCAGGTCGGTCCGGGTACGTAATCGGTGGCGCGCGGGGACAGTTGGCGCAGCCCGGCACCCGCCGGGAACCGCCCGGCACTGACCGTCGTCCCCATCGACGGCAGCCGTTCCGGCGTCGGCACGGGTCGCGTTCCGCCCATGCCGGACGTTTCATGGACCCGTAAGAAAACTGCACGAACCGTGTGAACCTGCTTCTGGCGGACAGTGACGCGAAACGTGTACGTGTGGTGAAACACCGCTTACATGGTGTGATGTGGCCCTCGGCGTTCAACGGAAAGGAACGAGCGCTCATGCGCGAGATCCTCGGAAGGCGTCTCCAGCGGCTCCGCAATCGCTTGCAATCCCTGCGCCCCGCGCCGCCGCAGGACGATGCGGCGGCCCACCTCGACGCGGCGCTCGACTGCGCCGTCACCTGGCAGTGGCCCGTACTGCCCGGCGTCGGGCGCTCCGGCGCCGACAGCGCGCGGTGCGCCTGCCCCGACCCCGACTGCGTCGTCCCCGGCGCGCATCCCTTCGACCCCGGACTGCTCGCGGCCACCACCGACCCCCGGATGGTCGCCTGGTGGTGGGCCAACCGGCCCGGCGCCTCGGTCCTGCTGGCCACCGGCGGGTCCGCGCCCTGTGCGGTGAGCCTGCCGGCCGCCGCGGCCGCGCGTGCCGTCGTACGGCTGGACGCGCAGGGCATGCGGCTCGGGCCGATCGTGGCCACGCCCACGCGGTGGTCGCTGCTCGTGGCCCCGTACTCGCTGGAGCGGCTCGGCGAGCTGCTCTACGCCAAGGACCACGTGCCCTCCTCGCTGCGATTCCACGGCGAGGGCGGCTACTTGCTGCTGCCGCCCTCCGCCGCGATCGGCGGCGGCCAAGTGCGCTGGGAGCGCGAGCCGGACGGTGTCGAGGGCTCCGGCGCAGCCGCAGGCCGGGAGCTCTGGCTGCCGGAGGTGGAGGCGGTCGTGGACGCGCTGGTCGAGGCGAGCAGCGGGGCCCCCGGCGGCGGCAGCAGGCTCGCGTACTGACGCCGGCGCGCGGGGCGTACCGGCCGCACCGGGTGCACCGGGCGCCCGCGGATCACTCGTACGGGTGCCAGCGCGACGAGTTTCCAAGGGAATTGGGCGCGGGGATCTCTGCGCCCCATTCCCGCGTCGCTATCTTCGGCGAATGAATCTCCGCCTGATCGGTATCGGCGCCGGTGTGTTGATCATCTTGTCGCTTCCACTCGCGGGAGCGATCGCCGGGCCGGATTTCGCCGGTCGGAGTGACGGAAAAGGCGGCGGGCTGCTCTCCACCTTCGGCCTCGGCGACTCTTCCGATTCCGGCGGTGGTTCCGATTCCGGCCGCTCCCGTCCACACGCGTCCGGGCACGCGCCCGGAGCCGCCTCCGGAGCCGCGCCCGGAGCCGCCTCCGGAGCCGCGCCCGGAGCCGCCTCCGCGCCGACGTCCGCCCGGCCGGGACCGCCCGAACAGCCCCGTACGGACGCGCACTGCGGACCCGAACTCTCCGCCCCCCAAGGCGTGGAGGCCCAGACGTGCGTGCTGATCGGCGAGGGGCAGACCTGGGGGCGCAGCTACTACCGGAACACCAGCGGCCGCCCGCTGGACGCGGTGCTCACGCTGATGGGGCCCGCCGGGCGGACGGTGCAGATCCGCTGCGCGGTCGGCGCGGGCGATGAGCCGGGATTGTGCGAGACGCCGAAAGATCCTTCGGCCGGAACGGCGGACGGCTACTCGGCCGTTGCGGAATTTGCAGTTCCGGATGCGGAAGGCACACTGCTTCTGCGGTCCGGGAGCAACTCACCGGTCCCGGGTGACCGTTGAACGTCACCGGAAAATCAAGGGCCCGGTCGCTGGCGACGGGGGATGCACCAGCGACCGGGCTACAAGAACGGTAACAAGAGATCGCCTGTTCGCAAATTCGATCTCTGATATTCAGACACCGATTTGCAGGCGATTAGCGGGAGTTGTGACTCCGGTCACCGGTTGCCGATGGCCCGTCACCCTCCGGCGCCGGGCCCGCGACCGGGCCCGGCGGCCGATCAGCTGAGCGTCACCTGGCGGTTGGTGAGACCGCCGCGCGCCCGGCGCTCCTCCGTGGTCAGCGGCGCGTCCGTGGCCAGCGCCGCGGCCAGCCGCTCCGCGAGTTCGGCGGCGGGCTTCTCCACGTCGTCGGCCGAGACTCCGGTGGGCAGGTCCCAGACGGGGACCATCAGCCCGTGCGCGCGGAAGGAGCCGACGAGCTTGGTGCCTTCGCCGAGCGAGGACGTGCCCGCCGCGTGCAGTCGGGCGAGCGCGTCGAGCAGCTTCTCCTCCGGCTGAGGCATGACCCAGCGCAGGTGGTTCTTGTCCGGGGTCTCGCACCAGTAGGCGGCGTCCACGCCGGCCAGCTTGACCGTCGGGATGGCGGCCGCGTTGGCGCGCTCCAGGGAGGCGGCGATCTCCGGCGAGGCGTTCTGGGCGCTCTCCGCCTCCGGAATCCAGAATTCGAAGCCGCTGTGGACAACCGGCTCGAAAACGCCGTCGGCGGCCAGGAGATCCTGAAGTCGCGGACCCTCGGCGGGGACCCGGCGGGCGGCGACGATGGTGCCCGGCTCGGCGGCGAGCGCGCGCTCCAGGGTGTCGGCCATGTCCCGGGCAAGGTCGCCGGAGGTCGAGTCGTTCTGCAGGCCGAGCAGGACGGAGCCGTCCTCGCGACGCAGCGCCGGCGAGGCCAGTGGCAGTACGGTCACCAGCGTGACGGACGGGACGCCCTCGGGCAGGCCGCCCTTGAGGGTGAGCGGGACGGTGGCGGCGGGCACGAGCTCGCGCAGCGCCACCCAGTCGCATTCGCCGGGCAGGCCCTCGAACGGGCGGGCCACGTGCTCGGTGACGGCGTGCGCGGCGGCCGCGCCGTGACAGGCCTTGTAACGGCGCCCGGATCCGCAGGGGCAGGGCTCGCGAGCGCCCACCACCGGGATCTCCCCGTTGTTGAGCTGCGGCTTTGCGGTCTTCGCGGCGGGGCGCTTCTTGGCCATCGTGGGTGTCTCCCGGTTGCGGCGGTACGGCGTCGGTCTGGGCGCGAGCCTAGCCGTTCGTACCGCCACAGCCGGTGGGGTGCGGCCGGGAGCACGGTCGGCGTGCGCTCCCGGACGGCCGCCATCTGCCTTCTCGGAGACCGGAAATGAGAGATCAGGGAGAGATCAGGGATCCAGATCGTCGAAGGCCGTACTGAAATCGATCGCCGGGGGCGCAACGCGCGTAGCGAAATCCTCGTGCCGGGCCCCACAGGCAACGGTCACCCATACGGTGACCTCACCTGCCGCTCCATCCCGGACACCCCAGTCCTGGGCCAGGGCGCTGATGATGTTCAGCCCCCGCCCGCCTCGCGCGGTGACCGAAGGCGTGGCCGGGATCGGGCGGGTGGGCCCGCCTCCGTCCGTGACCTCGACCGTCAGTCGCCCCGCCTTGTCGACGCCCCACGACGCGCGTATCTCGCCGTCGCCGATCTCCCGCGCGCCCAACGGTCTGCCGTGTCGGCAGGCATTGCTGAGCAGTTCGGAAAGGATCAGAACCGCGTCGTCCACGACAGATTCGGACACCCCGTTGACGCGCAATTGCTCACGCATCCGGTGTCTCGCCTCGCCCACGCCCGCAGGACCATGGCGTACGTCCATGCACGACGACGTGGGCACTTCCTGTGCCACCACCAACGCCACCCCCGGAACCTCCTTAGCCCCACGCATGGTCTGGATGCCCCAATGGCCTGGACCGGAAACCGCCGGAGCGGAGGCCTCTGGCGCATTCGTCACGACCGAATGCGGAGCGGATGCGCCGGGGCACACCCCGTCACGAACGGGTCGTGTGTGACGGGTGCGCAAAAGGGGACGTCAGCGCCCTAGTTGTGACAGAACCTGTCGGGGCCTGTTCGTGATGATCGCTTCCACACCCAAATCAGCGCAGAGCTGAACGTCTTCGGGATCGTTTACCGTCCACACGTGTACGGAGTGCCCCGCAGCCTGAAGCTTGCGGATGAAGCCCGGATGGTTGCGCACGATCCGCATCCCGGGACCCGCGATCCGCACCCCGGCCGGGAGGCGCCCGTCCCGCATCCGGGGCGAGATGAACTGCATCAGGTACACGGTCGGGATGGTCGGCGCGGACGCCCGCATCCGGTGCAGGGAGCGCGCGGAGAAGCTCATCACCCGGACCGGGTGCGGGCCCTCGGCGGGCGGGGAGTCCAGGCCGAAGCGCTTGAGGAGGAAGAGCAGGCGCTCCTCCACCTGTCCGGCCCAGCGGGTCGGATGCTTCGTCTCGATCGCCAGCTGCACGGGCCGTCCGGCGTCCGCGACCAGCTCCAGCAGTCGCTCCAGGGTGAGCACGGAGGTGCGCTCGGGGTCGGCGTCCCAGTCGGGGGACTCCTCGCGGTCCTTCCACGAGCCGAAGTCGAGGGCGGCGAGATCGGCGAGCTCCAGGGCCGAGACGGCGCCCCGCCCGTTGGAAGTGCGGTTGACCCGGCGGTCGTGGACGAGGACCAGATGGCCGTCCGCCGTGAGCCGGATATCGCATTCGAGGGCGTCGGCCCCGTCCTCGATGGCCTTGCGGTAGGCGGCCAGGGTGTGCTCGGGAGCATCCTCCGAGGCACCGCGGTGGGCGACGACCTGGATGGTGCGCGGCATTGCGTGGGTCACCGGGTCATGGTGCCACCAAGAGGGGTGTCGATGTCGGGGGGAGCCCGATGGGTGCTTCTGCGGATGCGCCCGAAATGTCGGAGATAAAGGATGGGAGAGACTCACAGGTCCGGCTTACAGTGCTCTGACGGGTCATGGGAAAGGCTTTGCCCAGGAACTTGTACGGGACGTCGAACGTTCAGTCGGACCGATATCGCCAGATTTCTGAAGCCGTGTGTGACGAGGAGAGAGCGCTGTGAGCACCGAGAACGAGGGCACCGCGGCCCCGACGCCCCCCGCGGCCCCGCCCGCACCCCCGGTGGCCGCTCACGCCCCCGAGGCGCCTGCCACCCCGGCCGCGCCCGCGCCCGTAGACGCACCGCCGGTGGTCCCCGCGGCCGCGGAGCCGGTGACCCAGCAGCTGCCGCCGACGCCGGCGCCGGGCGCCGAGCCGACCCAGCAGCTCCCCCAGACTTCGGCCGCGGCTCAGGCCCCGGCCGCGCAGCCCGAGGCTCCGGCGTATGCCGAAGCCCCTGCTCCGGCTCCCGCGCCCGCGCCGCAGGCACAGGCCCACGGCGCCGAGGGCTACGGCGCCGAGGGCTGGCCTCCCCCGCCGCCCGCGGCCCCCGCGTACGCGACCGACGGCGGCCACGGCGGTGGCGCCTGGGGCGTTCCGCCGATCGCGGACGGAGCCCCGCAGCCCAAGCCGAAGGGCAGGGGCGGCATGATCGCCGGCGTTCTCGTGGCGGCCCTCCTCGCGGGCGGCGTCGGTGGCGGCGTCGGCTACTGGGCGGCCAACCGGAGTGCCAACGCTTCCGGCTCCACCACGGTCAGCGCGGGCAACACCCCCAAGGACCTCAAGCGGGAGGCCGGCTCCGTCGCGGGCCTGGCCGCCGGAGCCCTGCCCAGCGTGGTCACCATCGAGGCCTCGGCCGGTGACGGCGAGGGCGGCACGGGTACCGGGTTCGTCTACGACCAGCAGGGCCACATCCTCACCAACAACCACGTGGTGGCGTCCGCGGCCAACGGCGGCAAGCTCACCGCGACGTTCTCGGACGGCAAGAAGTACGAGGCCGAGGTCGTCGGCCGGGCGCAGGGCTACGACGTGGCCGTCATCAAGCTGAAGAACCCGCCGTCCGGCCTCAAGCCGCTCCCCCTGGGCGACTCGGACAAGGTCGCCGTCGGCGACTCGACCATCGCGATCGGCGCCCCCTTCGGCCTGTCCAACACGGTCACGACCGGCATCGTCAGCGCCAAGAACCGCCCCGTCGCCTCCGGCGACGGCTCCGGCGGCAAGAACTCGTACATGAGCGCCCTCCAGACGGACGCCTCGATCAACCCGGGCAACTCCGGCGGCCCGCTGCTCGACGGCCTCGGCGCGGTCATCGGCATCAACTCCGCCATCCAGTCGGCGGGCAACGGCGGCTTCGGCGGCGGCCAGGCCGGCTCCATCGGCCTCGGGTTCGCCATCCCGATCAACCAGGCGAAGAACGTGGCCGAGTCGCTGATCAAGACGGGCAAGCCGGTCTACCCGGTGATCTCGGTCTCCGTGGACCTCGCGGCCAAGACCGAGGGCGCCAAGATCTCCGAGAGCGGCGCGTCCGCCAACGAGCTGGTCGACCCGAACGGCCCGGCCGGCAAGGCGGGCCTGAAGCCCGGCGACATCATCACCCAGCTGGGCGGCAAGCCGATCGACAGCGGCCCGACCCTGATCAGCGAGATCTGGACGTACAAGCCGGGCGAGACGGTGAAGCTGACCTACCTGCGCGGCGGCAAGCCGACCACCGTGGACATCACCTTCGGCTCGCGGGTGGGCGACAAGTAGCAGCCGCCGGGCCGCGTCCGACGGGCTACGGCCGGACGGCAGCGGTCGGACGGCAGCGGTCGGCGGGCCACGGGCTCAACTGGCCGGATGAGGAGGGGCCGCAGGCGGGATTCCGTCTGCGGCCCCTCCCAACATCCGCTTATGCTTCGAGCGTGTTCGATTCGCGCCACATACGGACGTTCCACGAAGTGGTGGCCTCCGGTTCCTACTCGGCCGCCGCGCGTGTCCTGGGGTACACCCAGCCCGCGATCACCCAGCAGATGAAGGCACTCGAACGCGCCGCCGGCACCCCGCTGTTCACCCGCGTCGGGCGCCGGATGCAGCTCACCGAGGCCGGGGAGTCCATGGCCCGGCACGCCGAGTCCATCCTCGGCAGCCTCTCCGCCGCCGAGGCCCAGCTGAAGGCCTACGCCCGGCTGCGCACCGGCCGCGTCCGGCTCTGCGGCTTCCCCAGCGCCAACGTCACCCTGGTTCCGGAAGCCCTGAGCAGTCTGGCCAAGGACCACCCGGGCATCCAGGTGGAGTTGCTGGAGGGCGAGCCCCCGGACTCGCTGCGCAGGCTGGAGCGCGGCGAGTGCGACATCACCTTGGCCTTCACCTATCCCGGGCTGCACGAGGAGATCCCGGAGGCGGTCGCCGAGGTCAAGCTGCTGGAGGACCAGCTGACGGTGCTGCTGCCGACCGGGCACCCGCTGGCCCGGCGGCGGGCCGTGCACCTCGCGGACCTCGCCGGGGAACAGTGGATCGCGGGCTGTCCGCGCTGCCGGGCGAACCTGCTGCACGAATGCGCGGAGCTGGGCTTCGTCCCCGACATCCGCTTCGCCACCGACGACAACCTGGTGGTGCAGAGCCTGGTCGCACAGGGTCTGGGCGTCGCCATGATGCCCGCGCTGGTGCTCCCCTCGCTCTCGCTGACCAAGGTGTGCGGACGGGCCCTGGAACCGGCCGCCCGCCGCCACATCTCCGCCTACGTGTACAGCGACCATCTGCGGATCCCGGCGACGGCAGTGGTCCTGGAGGCCTTGAGGCAGGCGGCGTCGAACCGGATCGGCTGCTGACCAGCCCGGGCAGCCTGACGGCAATCCATAAGCGGGACTTGGGAATTCGGCTCAGAACTGTCGTTGGACGTGATGGGTGGGCTCCCCGACGCTTCCCATATGACCACCACCATGCCGGCCCGAACGACCACGAGGATGGCCGCCCTCGTCGATGAGATCCGTACCGTCGTCGAACGGGGTCTGGCCCCTGACCTGACCGCCTACCTGGTCGGTGAGCGGCTCGCCCCCCACCTGGGGATGCCGGACCTGCTCGCCGCCGAACAGTGCGAGGGCCACCCCGACCGCTACCGGCAGCACGTCCTGCACGCGGAGCCGGACGGCAGCTTCTCGGTGGTGGCCCTGGTGTGGCTGCCGGGTCAGGAGACCGCCATCCACGACCACGTCTCGTGGTGCGTGGCCGGCGTGCACCAGGGCGAGGAGAGCGAACTCCGCTACCGCCTGACCCCCGCCACGGCGACCTCCGGAGCCCGGTTGGTGGCGACGGAACACGTGGTTAACGGTCCGGGGGAGGTCTGTGGATTCGCCCCGCCCGGAGACATCCACAAGGTCCGCAACTCCTGTCGCACGAAGGCGATATCCCTCCACGTCTACGGGGCCGACGTCGTCCGCCTGGGCAGCAGCGTCCGCCGCGTCTACACCCTCCCGACCGACTGATGGCTCTGCTCAACCGCCCTGTGAGCAGGGCGGGATCGCCGGATCCGGGCGATGTTTCACGTGAAACATCCTCGCCGTGGCCCGGGTTGGGACTGGCGGCGGCCGGAGTCCTGGTGGCCTGGTCCGTGCACAGGCTCGCTCCGTGGGTCCCGATGCTGACGGCGTCGGTGGTGCTCGGCATCGCAGCGGCGCACCTTCCGGGCCTACGGAGCTTCGTACGGGGATCCGCGCGTCCGGGCCTCTCCCTGGCCGGGAGACGGCTGATGCGGATCGGCATCGTCCTGCTGGGCCTGGCGCTGGGCCTCGACCAGGTGCTCCGGCTGGGCTGGGCCACGGTGGCGATGGTGGGCGTGGTGGTGGCGGCCACCTTCTTCGGCACGCTCTGGCTCGGCCGGAGGCTGGGCCTCCCCGGTGACCAGCCGCTGCTGATCGCCACCGGATACTCGATCTGCGGGGCCTCGGCCATCGGCGCCGTCAGCGAGGTGTCCGGCAGCGACGAGGAGGACGTGGCCTCCTCGGTCGCCCTGGTCACCCTCTGCGGAACCCTGGCCATCGCGGTACTTCCCCTGCTCCAGTCCCCGTTGGGGCTCTCCGACCCGGAATTCGGCCGATGGGTGGGCGCCAGCGTCCACGACGTCGGCCAGGTGGTGGCGACGGCCCAGACCGCGGGCCCGGGGGCACTCGGTGAAGCGGTGCTGGTCAAGCTGATGCGGGTGGCGATGCTGGCCCCGCTGGTGGCGGCGGTGGCCTTCTCGGCGCGGGCCCGCAAGCGCGGAGTGCGCACGCCCTCGGGCCGCCGGCCGGCCCCCGTACCGCTCTTCGTGGCCGGATTCCTCGCGGCCGCCGCGCTCCGCGCCACCGGGGTGCTGCCCGACGTGGCGCTGGAATGGGCGCACACCGCGCAGGAACTGCTGCTCGCGTCGGCCCTGTTCGGCCTGGGCTCCGCGGTCAACCTCCCCGCCCTCGCCCGCACCGGCGGCCGCGCCGCCCTCCTGGGTCTCGCCGCCTGGCTGGTGGTGGCGGGGGTCTCCTACGGAGGCGTCCTCCTCACCTCGTAGCCCCGGAGCGCCGGGACTCCGGGCCGCCTGACCCCCGGAAATCCCGAGCGCCGCCCACCCCCACCGCCCGGTACTCTGTACCCGCCAGGTGGGTTGCCCGAGCGGCCTAAGGGAACGGTCTTGAAAACCGTCGTGGCGCGAGTCACCGTGGGTTCAAATCCCACACCCACCGCATTGCGGGGCCTCAGGGCCCGGCTCAGAAGGGGTGCCACCGATCCGGTGGCACCCCTTCTGCATGCGACCACCTCGGCGGGCGGTGTAGGAGAGGCCGCACACCCGGCTGCTTCCGGGGTGGAAATCGTGGCATTGGTCCCATTGAGTGGTGTTTGTCGGAAGATCGGCGCGCGTCGTGGAGGCGGTGCGGTTGCGCTCGCATCATGACGAATGTATTCAGATCCGCCCGTCGGAACATCGCGAAATGAGGGAACCGTCATGGCTCACCGCAGCACCATCACGTCGATCTGGACCACCGTCCTCGCGGCCCTCGTGGCCCTCTTCGCCTCCCTCGGCCTCGGTGGCAAGGCCGCCCCGGCCGCAGCCGCTCCGCTCTCCTCCCCCGCCGCCCCGGTGGCCGCCACCGCGAGCCGGTCGGTCTTCATGGCCCGGCGGACCTGGCGGGCGATGATGCGGGGCGGATCGCTCCCGCCCACCATCAAGCAGCGGATCCGCGCCGAGGCGCACGGCAAGACCCCGTCCGTCCGCCGCTCCAGCACCGCCGCCGCCCTCGCCGCGGGTTCCGGGTCCGGCTCCGGGTTCGAGACCGACGACAGCCACCGTACGGCCGCGGTCGCCGCAGCGGTCCGGGTCGCCGCCGCCCGCCGGGAGATGGCGCTCGCCGCGTAGTCACGCAGGACCCAGCGCACAGGACACGGCGCACAGGACTCAACACTCAGGATCCAACACACAGGATCCAACACGCAGCACGTACGAGCACGGCAGCAGGCGCTGGAGCCCGGTCGGTCGGTGTAAGCAGGCCGCGACCGCGGATCGCGCCGCGCGGGTGCCCCGGAGCGGGGCACGGTGGGATTGCCCCGGCGGGCGCCGGGGGCGTGCAGGGGGCGCGAAGCTTGGTATTGCAGGGCCGCAGGCCCGGGAGACGGTGGGGTTCCCGGACGGCGCGGCCCTTTTCGGCATGTCCGGGGCCGGCGGGTTGGCGGAACGCTTCGCCTCTTGTGCGGCGGGGGTTTCGCCCGTTGTCGAGGCGCTGACCTGCGGGGCCGGGGGCGCGAATGAGGTTTATCCGATGTTGGTCATGCTTGCGGGGGAATCGCGGCCTCCGGGGTGGTTCGCCGGGGATTCGGTGGGCAACTCTGGTGTCGCGACGCCGCACAGCACGGAACGAACCGAGACAGTCGGCCAACTGCCTTGGAACAACCCCAACTTCGGTTTTCTGGAGGATTCAGACATGGCAAGCATCCGTACCGCCCGCGTCATCGCCGCCGTCGCCGCTCTCCCCCTCGCCGTCGCCCTGTTCGGCGGGGTGGCGTCGGCCGACAACGGCTCCTTCGCGAACGACGGATCGAATGCGAGCGTCGCCAGCATCATCGGCAGCGGCGTCGGCGGCAGCAACCACGGCAACTCCTCCACATCGCAGCAGGTGGCCACCGGCTCCGGCGCGTCCAACCAGAACAACACGGCACAGGTCAACGGCTCGGCCTTCACCGCGATCGAGCAGCACAACTCCAATGTCGCGGTGAACTTCTACCCTTGGTGGTAGACGCGGCCTGAGCCGCGCTGACTGTTGAGGGCGCCTGTGCGACCGGACCGGCTGGGGTCCGGTAGCGCAGGCGCCCTCGGGCGTTCCCCGCCCCTCGTCGCCGCTCCCCGGCCTTGACATCCACCCGGAATCTGACGGACAGTCAGGTCCACTTGATGATGTGATGCCGGGAGGCCAGCGCCGTGCACCTCGCCCCGACCGAAGGCCAGTTGCGGCTCCGCGCCGAGCTGCGGGAGTACTTCGGAAATCTGCTGCCGGACGGGGTGCCCGAAGGCCCCGCCGAGCAGCGCGCACTACTGCGCCGCATAGGCGCCGACGGGCTCCTCGGCCTCGGCTGGCCCGTCGAGTACGGAGGCCAGGGCCGCGGGCCCGACGAGCAGTTCGTGTTCTTCGACGAGGCCTACCGAGCCGGTGCCCCCGTCTCCATGGTCACCCTCAACACCGTCGGCCCGACCCTGATGAAGTACGGGACGCAGGAGCAGAAGGACTACTTCCTGCCCCGGATCCTCAAGGGCGAACTCGTCTTCGCCATCGGCTACTCGGAGCCCGAGGCGGGCACCGACCTGGCCTCCCTGCGCACCAAAGCCGTGCGGGACGGCGAGGACTGGGTGGTCGACGGTCAGAAGATCTTCACCTCCAACGCCCAGAACGCCGACTGGATCTGGCTCGCCTGCCGCACCGACCCGGAGGCTCCCAAGCACAAGGGCATCTCCATCATCCTGGTGCCGACCGAGACCCCCGGATTCGCCTGGACCCCGATCGAGACGGTCGGCGGCCTGACCACGACCGCCACGTACTACGACTCCATCCGCGTGCCCGCCGGCAATCTCGTCGGCCCCGAGCACGGCGGCTGGGGCCTGATCACCAACCAGCTGAACCACGAGCGCGTCGCGCTCGCGGCCATCGGCATGCAGGCCGAGGACTTCTACGAGGGCGCGCTCGACCATGCCCGTACCCCCGACCCGGTCACCGGCGAGCGTCCCGCCGACCGTCCCTGGGTGCAGTCCCGACTCGCCGAGGCCCATGCACGCCTCGCGGCCGTACGCCTCCTCAACTGGCGCCTCGTCCAGGACGTCGGCGCCGGCTCACTGGCCCCCGGGGACGCGAGCGGCGTGAAGTTCCTGGGCACCGAGTCCACGATCGAGGTGTACCGGATCTGCCAGGAGGTGGTGGGGGAGGAGGCCCTGGTCAGGGGGGCCGAGGCCTTCGCGGGCGGCGAGCTGGAGCGGATGAACCGGGCCGCCCAGATCAACACCTTCGGCGGCGGCGTCAGCGAGGTCCAACGGGAGATCGTCGCGATGATGCGGCTCGGCATGAAGGGGAGGAAGAGATGACCGCCAGCACGGCAGGCGATGCCGCCACCGCCGCGGCCGACGAGGAAGAGGCGGCAGCCCGGTTCCACGCGCTGCTGAAGGCCTTCGAAGGGCAGCCCGCCGCCACCGCGGGACAGGGCAAGGACGCGGTCAACGAGCCGATGATCCGCCACTGGTGCGAGGCGATGGGCGACACCAGCCCCGCCTACACCGGGCCCGAAGCCATCGCTCCGCCCACCATGCTCCAGGCCTGGACGATGGGCGGGCTCTCCGGCCACGGCGACCGCTCCTCCGCCTACGACGAGCTCCTCGCGCTGCTCGACGGCGCGGGCTGCACCTCCGTGGTCGCCACCGACTGCGAGCAGGAGTACCTGCGGCCGTTGCGCCCCGGCGACGCGATCACCTTCGACGCCGTCATCGAGTCGGTGTCGCCGCGCAAGACCACCAAGCTGGGCACCGGGCACTTCGTGACCACCCGGATGGACGTCCGCGCGAACGGCGAGGTCGCCGGTACGCACCGCTTCCGGATCCTCAAGTACGCACCTGCCGCGAAGAAGACCGCCCGGCAGACCGCCCAACAGGCCCAGCCGCCGAAGAAGACCGCCCAGCGCCCGCGCCCCGTGATCAACCGCGACAACCAGGGCTTCTGGGAAGGCGTCCGCGAGCACAAGCTGCTGATCCAGCGCTGCACCGCCTGCTCCACGCTCCGCTTCCCCTGGCTGCCCGGCTGCAACGACTGCGCGAGCCTGGACTGGGACACGGTCGAGGCCTCCGGGGCCGGCACGGTCTTCAGCTACGTGGTCATGCACCACCCGCCGTTCCCGGCCTTCGATCCGCCCTACGCCGTCGCGCTCGTCGAACTCGCCGAAGGCGTCCGCATGGTCAGCAACATCACCGGCGTCCCGTCCGACAAGGTCCGCATCGGACTGCCTGTCCAACTGGAGTTCCTGCGCGTGGACGAGGAACTGGAACTGCCCGTCTTCCGGGGGAGCGAGGGCTGATGGACTTCCACCCCACCGAGGAACAGGCCGCGGCGGCCGGGCTCGCCGCCCAGATCTTCCGCGACCTCGCCACCCACGACCGCCTCGCCGCCACCGGCACCGGCAGCGACGCCGAGCTGTGGAAGGCCCTCACCACCGCCGGGCTGACCGGCGCCGTCGAGGACGTGGGCCTGCTCGGCCTGGTGCTCCTGCTGGAGGAACAGGGCCGCACCACCGCGCAGACCCCGTACGCCGCCACCTGCGTGTACGGGATCCTCGCCCTGACCCGGCACGGCAGCCCCGAGCAGCGCGCCCGGCTGCTGCCCGCCCTGGGCTCCGGCGAGGCGGTGGCCACCGGCGCCTTCCCGAACCGCGGCCGGATCACCGCGGCGCGGGACGGCCGGCTCACCGGGACGGCCCCCGCCGTGCCCTGGCTGCGCGAGGCCACCCACGTGCTGGTCCCGGACGCGTCCGGGACCCTGTGGCTCGTACGGACCGACGCGCCGGGCGTCCACACCTCGGCGGTGGAGACCACCGCGCCCTGGTCGGCCGGGAGCCTGACCCTGACCGGCGCCGAAGCGGAACGCGTCGGCGCGCCGAGTACGGCAGGCACGGCGGGTACGGCAGGCACGGCGGACGCCTACGCCGACATGCTGGCGGTCGCCCGCATCGCCTTCGCCGGTCTCCAGGCAGGCGTCTGCGCGGGCTCGCTCGCCCGCGCGGTGGCGTACACGTCCACCCGCGAGCAGTTCGGCCGGCCGCTCTCCACGAACCAGGGGGTCATGCTGCGCGCGGCCGACGCGTACATGGACACCGAGGCGATACGGGTCACCGCGTACGAGGCGGCCTGGCGCGTGGACGAGGGGCTTCCGGCGGGTCACCACGCGCTGACGGCGGCCTGGTGGGCCTCGGAGGCGGGCAAGCGGGTCGTCCACGCGGGCCAGCACCTGCACGGCGGAATGGGCGCCGACCTCGACCACCCCGTCCACCGGCACTTCCTGTGGGGGCGCCAGCTCGACGCGTACCTGGGCTGCGGCAGCGAACTGCTGGCCGAGCTGGGCGCGCTCCTCTCCGGCGACCCCGCGCACGCGGGCGGCTCCGGCGACTCCGACCACGCACCCGAGGGGGACGGCGCATGAACATCGGCGACACACTGCCGCCGCTGGAGATACCGGTCACCCGCACCCTGATCGTCGCGGGCGCGATCGCCTCCCGCGACTACCAGGACGTGCACCACGACGCGGAGCTCGCGCGGGAGAAGGGCTCCCCGGACATCTTCATGAACATCCTGACGACCAACGGTCTGGTCGGCCGGTACATCACCGACCACCTGGGCCCGGCCGCCGTCCTGCGCAAGGTGGCCATCCGCCTCGGCGCCCCGAACTACCCCGGCGACACGATGACCCTCACCGGCACCGTCACCGCCCTCGACGGGGACACCGCCGAGATCCGGGTCGTAGGGGCCAACGGCATCGGCCACCACGTCACGGGCACCGTCACGGTCACCCTTCCCGCTCCGGGAGGCACGCGATGAGCGTCCGCACCCGCGACGAGCTCGGCGGCCGTGCCGCCATCGCCGGCATCGGCGCGACCGAGTTCTCCAAGGACTCCGGCCGCAGCGAGCTCAAGCTGGCCGTCGAAGCCGTTCACGCGGCCCTCGACGACGCCGGGCTCACCCCCGCCGACGTCGACGGCATGGTCACCTTCACGATGGACACCAGTCCCGAGATCACGGTCGCCCAGGCGGCAGGCATCGGAGACCTCTCCTTCTTCTCCCGCATCCACTACGGCGGCGGCGCCGCCTGCGCCACAGTGCAGCAGGCCGCCCTCGCCGTCGCCACCGGGGTCGCGGAGGTCGTGGTCTGCTACCGCGCCTTCAACGAACGCTCCGGCCGCCGCTTCGGCTCGGGCGTCCACCAGCGCGAGCCCTCGGCGGAGGGCGCGGCGCTCGGCTGGTCACTGCCCTGGGGGCTGCTCACCCCCGCCTCCTGGGTGGCCATGACCGCCCAGCGCTACCTGCACACGTACAACCTGACCCCGGAGGCCTTCGGGCATGTCGCGGTCACCGACCGCCGGCACGCCGCGAACAACCCGGCCGCCTACTTCCACGGCAAACCCATCACCCTCGCGGACCACGCCGCCTCCCGCTGGATCGTCGAACCCCTGCGGCTGCTGGACTGCTGCCAGGAGACGGACGGCGGCCAGGCCATCGTCGTCACCACCGCGGAGCGGGCCCGGGACCTGAGGCAGAAGCCGGCCGTGATCACGGCCGCGGCGCAGGGCGCGGGCCGCCGCCAGGAGGGCATGACCTCCTTCTACCGCGACGACCTCACCGGGCTGCCCGAGATGGACGTGGTCGCCCGTCAGCTCTGGCGGACCAGCGGACTGCGGCCCTCGGACATCGACGTGGGCATCCTCTACGACCACTTCACGCCGTTCGTGCTGATGCAACTGGAGGAGTTCGGCTTCTGCGAGCCGGGGGAGGCGGCCGATTTCGTGGCCGCGGACGCCATGCCGATCAACACCCACGGCGGCCAGCTCGGTGAGGCCTACCTGCACGGCATGAACGGCATCGCCGAGGCCGTACGCCAGCTGCGCGGCACCTCCGTCAACCAGGTCGCGGAGGCGGAGTACGCCCTGGTCACGGCCGGTACCGGGGTTCCGACCTCCGGCCTGATCCTCGGCGCGGACGGCTGACCGCCCGCCCGGAGGCGGCAGGCGGACGGCTGATCGCCCGCCCATAAGAGGAAAGGGGAAGCCTCATCTCCTCCACCTTCAGGAGGTGAGGTGACCCCCGCCCCTACAACCTGAGGCGGACCCGTCTTCGGCACTTGCGGCCGATTCCGAAAAGCGCTCCCGCTCCTAGCGTGGAGCCATGACCACGCCTGTGTGCACGCTCGCCTCGAATCCGACGCCGTACCCGTCGTTCTCGGCGTACGTCCGGACCCGCGGCACGGTCCTGATGCGGACCGCGCGCTCGCTCACCGCGAACCCCTGCGACGCCGAGGACCTGCTCCAGACCGCGCTCGCCAAGACGTACGTCGCCTGGGACCGCATCGAGGACCACCGGGCCCTGGACGGCTACGTCCGCCGGGCCCTGGTCAACACCCGGACCAGTCAGTGGCGCAAGCGCAAGGTGGACGAGTTCGTCTGTGACGAGCTCCCCGAGCCCGAGGGGCAGCCGGCCGCCGACCCCGCCGAGGTACAGGCACTGCGCGACGCGATGTGGCGCGCGGTGACCCGGCTGCCCGACCGGCAGCGGGCGATGGTCGTCCTGCGGTACTACGAGGACATGAGCGAGGCCCAGACCGCCGAGCTCCTCGGGGTCTCCGTCGGCACGGTCAAGAGCGCCGTCTCCCGGGCGCTGGGCAAGCTCCGCGAGGACCCGGAACTGACCCCGGTCCGCTGAGGCGGCCGATGTTTCACGTGAAACACTCACCCGTCCGCGCGTTGTTTCACGTGAAACATCGGGCGTGTTCTACCGCTGGGTAGTGACATGCCGACCGGTACGTGCGCAGAATCGGCAGCATCCGTAGCCGCCGTAGCGCCGCAGCGCTCACCGGGAGGACGCTTTGCTGAGCACGATGCAGGACGTACCACTCCTCGTCACCCGCATACTCCAGCACGGGATGACGATCCACGGGAAGTCCCAGGTCACGACCTGGACAGGGGAGGCCGAGCCGCATCGCCGCAGCTTCGCCGAGATCGGAATCCGCGCCACCCGCCTGGCCAATGCCCTGCGAGATGAGCTCGGAGTCCAGCAGGACGACCGCGTCGCGACCCTCATGTGGAACAACGCCGAGCACGTGGAGGCGTACTTCGCGATCCCCTCGATGGGGGCCGTCCTGCACACACTGAACCTGCGGCTCCCTCCCGAGCAGCTGGTCTTCATCGTCAACCACGCAGTCGACCGGGTCGTCCTGGTCAACGGCACCCTGCTGCCGCTGCTCGCCCCGCTCCTGCCGCACCTGCCGACCGTCGAGCACGTCGTCGTCACGGGTGTCGGCGACCGCTCCGTGCTGGAGGGCCTCGACGTGCGCGTGCACGAGTACGAGGAGCTCCTGGCGGGCCGCCCGGACACCTACGCCTGGCCCGAGCTGGACGAGCGCCAGGCCGCGGCCATGTGCTACACCTCCGGCACCACCGGAGACCCCAAGGGCGTCGTCTACTCGCACCGATCGATCTACCTGCACTCGATGCAGGTCAACATGGCCGAGTCGATGGGACTGAACGACCGGGACACCACCCTCATCGTGGTTCCGCAGTTCCACGTCAACGCCTGGGGCCTGCCGCACGCCACCTTCATGACCGGCATCAACATGCTGATGCCGGACCGCTTCCTGCAGCCGGCTCCGCTCGCCGAGATGATCGAGCGGGAGAAGCCCACGCACGCCGCGGCCGTCCCCACCATCTGGCAGGGGCTGCTCGCCGAGGTCACCGCCAACCCGCGCGACCTGACCTCGATGAAGCAGGTCACCATCGGCGGCGCGGCCTGCCCGCCCTCCCTGATGGAGGCCTACGACAAGCTCGGCGTCCGCCTCTGCCACGCCTGGGGCATGACCGAGACCTCCCCGCTGGGCACCATGGCCCACCCGCCGGCGGGTCTGACCGCCGAGGAGGAGTGGCCGTACCGGGTCACCCAGGGCCGCTTCCCGGCGGGCGTCGAGGCACGCCTGGTGGGTCCCGGCGGTGACTTCCTGCCCTGGGACGGAGAGTCGGCGGGCGAGCTGGAGGTCCGCGGCAACTGGATCGCGGACTCCTACTTCGGTGGTGCGTCCGGCGAACCCATCCGTCCCGAGGACAAGTTCAGTGCGGACGGCTGGCTCAAGACGGGCGACGTCGGCGTGATCAGCTCCGACGGCTACCTCACCCTGACCGACCGGGCCAAGGACGTCATCAAGTCCGGCGGCGAGTGGATCTCCAGCGTGGAACTGGAGAACGCGCTGATGGCGCACCCGGAGGTCGCCGAGGCCGCGGTCGTCGCCGTACCCGACGACAAATGGGGCGAGCGTCCGCTGGCCACCGTGGTCCTGAAGGAGGGCGCCACCGTGGACTACGCGGGCCTGCGCGCCTTCCTCGGCCAGTCGATCGCCAAGTGGCAGCTGCCGGAACGCTGGTCGATCATCGCGGCGGTGCCGAAGACGAGCGTGGGCAAGTTCGACAAGAAGGTGATCCGCAAGCAGTACGCGGACGGCGATCTCGACGTCACCAAGCTCGACTGAGCCCTGCCCGCCACCGGCCGGGGAGGCCGGGGGGCTGGGGGGTCTACTGACCCCGCGTGAGCCATGGCCGCAGCAGCTTGCTGACGGCGGGCATGGCCACGTAGGTCATCAGGGAGCTGAAGACGACGGTGAAGGCGGCCGTCCGCAGCACCATGGGCAGATCCACCAGCAACGGCCCGAGCACCGCGTTGCCCGCGAGCGAGATCGGGAAGATGGCCAGCCCCGAGCTGATCGCCATCTTCCAGCGCGGCGGCGCGGGACGGGCCGTGCCCGGCTTCGCGAACCAGGTCTCCATGCCGTGCAGTTCGCGCCGGGCTATTTCGGTGTGGTGGTGTCCCAGGCAGTTCGAGAACCACGCGGCCCGCTCGGCGGAGTCCTGCCACCGCTGGAAGGCCGCCTGGTTGCGGAACCGGTGCACCAGGAACCAGGGCCCGCCCTCCACGGCCGGGCGGAACAGCCCGTACCCGAGGTGGTCGGGGAAGGACGCGGCCGTCTCCAGGATCCCGTGGGCCCAGGCCTCGAAGTCCTCCTCGTGGCCCGGGTCGACCTGCCGGGCGATGAGCAGGCTGACCTCCCCGTTGTCGGCGGGGACGGTCTGCTCGCTCGTGTCGGTGATGGCCATGCGGCCAGGATGACTAGTTGGTGCCGATCTTGGCCAGCAAGTCCACGATGCGGCCCTGCACATCGGCCGTGGTGGACCGCTCGGCGAGGAACAGCACGCTCTCGCCCGAGGCCAGCCGCGGCAGTTCGGCCGGGTCGATCCCGGTGGCCGTGTAGACGACCAGCGGGGTGCGGTTCAGCTGCCCGTTGGCGCGCAGCCAGTCCACGATCCCGGCCCGGCGGCGGCGTACCTGCATCAGGTCCATCACCACCAGGTTGGGCCGCATGCGCGTGGCCAGTTCCACCGCGTCCGTATCGGCGTCCGCCCGCGCGACCTGCATGCCGCGCCGCTCCAGGGCGGCGGTCAGCGCGGTCGCGATCTCGTCGTGCTCCTCGATGAGCAGAACCCGGGAGGGGTGCTGCTCACTGTCGCGGGGCGCGAGCGCCTTGAGCAGCACGGCCGGATCGGCGCCGTACGCGGCCTCGCGCGTGGCGTGCCCCAGCCCGGCCGTGACCAGTACGGGAACCTCGGCGGCCACCGCGGCCTGGCGCAGCGACTGGAGGGCGGTCCGGGTGATCGGCCCGGTCAGCGGGTCCACGAACAGTGCGGCGGGGAACGCGGCGATCTGCGCGTCCACCTCTTCGCGGGAGTGCACGATCACCGGACGGTAGCCGCGGTCGCTGAGCGCCTGCTGCGTCTGCACGTCGGGAGCGGGCCAGACGAGGAGCCGGCGCGGGTTGTCCAGCGGCTCGGGCGGCAGCTCGTCGTCCACGGGACGCGGCACGGGCCGGTTGACCACCTCTACGGCGCCACCGGGGCCGTCCAGCGGCTCGGGGCCCTCGTCGGAGCCCGCCTCGGGGGCTCCTATGGCGAAGGCACGGCCCTGGGGCGCGGGCTCCGCGAGGCGGCGCCGGCGGCCGGAGCCGTTCGTGTCGGTCGAGAGGCCCTGGCCGCCGAGGGTGCCCAGCGCGCGGACGCTGATCGGCATTCCGGCGGCCTCCGCCGGGGTGTCCTGCGGCTGACGGGCTCCGGGCACGGCGATCTGCCCGGCCTCGGCCTCGTCCTCGGGGGCGGTACGGGCCGCGGGCACCGGCCAGGCCGGGGTGGCCGGCAGCGCACGCCGCCGCCCGGTCGGATGCGTCTCGGGGTCTACGGGGCCCTGCGCGTCCGCGTCCGGCTGCCCGGCGGGGGCCGCGGGCTCGGCGAGGGGCGCACCCAGCACCCGGCGTCCACGGCGCCCGCCCAGGGCTTCGGCGTCGGCCTCGACGGGAGCGGGGCGGGAGCCGGCCATGGCGGGGGCCTGCGGGGCCTGCGGGGCCGGGGCCGCGGACGGGCCGGCGGGCAGCGCGAAACCGCCCTCGGGGGCGATGGGCCGCGCGGAGGCCGGGGGGACCGGGGAGGCCGGCGATGCCGAGGGCACTGGCGTCGGGCGGAGCCCGGTCGCCGGCACCGGACCACTGGGCTGCTGCGGCCCCGCCGGGCCTAGGGCACGCCGCCGTCCGGCGGGATGCTCGGTCAGCGGGACGGGGGCCAGCGGAACCGGGGGCACCGGCATGGGGCCCACCGGCATGGGCGGGAGCGCGGGCACGGAGGTGCCCTGCGGGGGTACGGGCTGCCCGGGGCCGCCGTCGCCGGTGCCGCCGTCGCCGTTCTGGCCGCGGCGCCGCCCGGTCCCGGTGTCGCCTCCGGTGCCGCTTCCGGCACCTCCCAGGCCCGCCGGGTTCACCGGGGACTGCGCGAGCTCCGCGGGACCGCCGCCGCCCGGCCGGGCCTCGCCGCCCCGGCGTCGCCCGGACGGCAGCGCGAGAGCGCCCCCGCCACCGGCTGCCTGATCCGCGGCCTTCGGCCGGTCTCCGGCGGCGTCCGGACGCGTAGCCGGGCCCGTGCCCGTGGCGGCGTCGGAATCGGCATCGTCGAGGAAGGAGTCCACTCCGCGCCGGCCCCGGCGGCCGCCGGAGATCTTGGCGGGGCCGCCCTCGGCCCCGGGCTCCTCCGCGGCGGGCTCCGCCGGCTCGGGCAGGGTGACCATCCCGGCTCCTGCGCCCAGCGGCAGCTCCAGCACGTACGCCCCGCCGGGCGCGCCCGGCACCTCCACCGTCTGCAGCACACCGCCGTGCGCGGCCACGATGCCCCGTACGACCGGCTCGTGCACCGGGTTGCCGCCCTCGTACGGGCCGCGCACCTCGATCCGTACGACCTCGCCGCGCTGCGCGGCGGCCACGACGATCGTCGAGTCCATGTAGCCGCTGCCCTGGCGGGTCTTGCCGGTGGCGTCCACCCCGGCGACGTCCGCGATCAGGTGCGCGAGGGCGGTCGCGATCCGCTCCGCGTCCACCTCGGCCTCGATGGTCGGGGCGTGCACGGCGAACTGGGCCCGCCCGGGGCCGATCAGCTCGGTGGCGCCCTCGACGCCGGCCGCGACGACCCCGTCGATCAGCACCTTCTTCTTGGCGAGCCTGTCAGTGCCCGCATCGAGGCGCTGGAAGCCGAGCACGTTGTCGACCAGCGTGGTCATCCGGGAGTAGCCGGCGGCCAGGTGGTGCAGCAGCTGGTTGGCCTCGGGCCACAGCTGTCCCGCGTCGTCGGCGGCCAGCGTGGCCAGCTCCCCGCGCAGTTCCTCCAGGGGACCGCGCAGGGAGTCGCCGAGGACGGCCAGCAACTGGGCGTGGCGGGCGGCCAGCGCGTCGTAGGAGCGCCGGTCGGTGAAGGTCATGACGGCGCCGACGAGCTGCTCCCCGTCCCGTACGGGCGAGGTGGTCAGGTCCACGGCGACCGGCTGGCCGGTCTTGTTCCACAGCACCTGGCCGCGAACCCGGTGCTTGCGCCCGCTGCGCAGCGTGTCGGCGAGCGGGGACTCCTCGAAGGGGAACGGCGAGCCGTCGGCGCGCGAGTGCTGGACCAGCCCGTGCAGCTCGCGGTTGCCGAGGTCGGTGGCGCGGTAGCCGAGGATCTGGGCGGCGGCCGGATTGACCAGGACGACCCGTCCGTCGGTGTCCGTGCCGACGACGCCCTCGGCGGCGGCCCGCAGGATCATCTCGGTCTGGCGCTGGGAGCGGGCCAGCTCGGCCTCGGTGTCCACCGTCTGCGAAAGGTCCCGTACGACGAGCATCAGCAGTTCGTCGCCCGTGTACGAGGGCTGCGGCTCGCGGTAGGCGTCGCGGCCGTCGAGATGGGCGGCGGTGACCTCCACGGGGAACTCGCTGCCGTCGGTGCGGCGCGCGACCATCCGCTTCGGGCGGGCCCGGCCGCCTTCGTCCTCGCCGGGCCGGCGCATGGAGCCGGGGATCAGCTTGGAGTCGAACTCGGGCAGGAGATCGAGCACGCCGCGGCCGACGAGCCCGGTACCGGGGCTCTCCATGACCTCAAGTGCGATCGAATTCGCGTTGACGACCGTGCCGTTGGCGTTGACGAGCAACAGCGCGTCCGGAAGAGCGTCGAGTATTGCTGCGAGGCGAGCAGCGCCTCGGGATGGCCTGCTGCTCACGACGAGCTTCCTCCCTGACCACAACTACCGGCATGTCACGGGAGGAGTCTAAGGGCACGGGCCCCCGGTGAAAGGGCGGATGTGCGGTGGATCCCGCGTGACCGCCACATCCTCCCAGGTCAGGAACGCCCACGCGGAAGCACAGGTTCCAACTCGTTCCAACGGCTGATCTCGCATCCGTCCGTCCGCCGGAACTCGGAGTCCACTTTGTGGCCGTGCCAGGTTCCGGTGATCCGGGCGGTGGCGGGGCCGCCGTTCTGCATGGTGCAGAGCTGCCGTTTGGCCTCTCCCGCGAAGGGATCCCTCCCCTCGCGGGAGAGGATTTCGAGACGGGCGCAGGCCTCTTCGGCCTGGGGGTGGTTTCCGCCGACCGGGTTGCACTCCAGCCGGTACTGGCCGTCGGCCCGGGGGTTGCCGGTGGCGGAGACGGCGATGGTGAGCCGGTCCGGGGTCGCCAGCAGCCGCCCGAGGGGTGGCAGCGGGGGTAGGGGGCCCGCCGCCGCGGCGGCCAGGGCGGAGGTGACGGCGAAAGCGGCGAGACGCAGCATGGGGCACTCCAGGTCGTCCGTACGTCGTACGGCTGACCAACGACGGGCGGGCCCCGACGTTCCGCCCGGAGAAGGCACACGGAGAAGGTGCCCGGAGAAGGCACACGAAGAGGGCACACGAAGAGGGCTTAAGGCTTTGCCCTCCGGGCCGCCCTCCTTGTACCGTGGGACCGGATTGGTGACGGGCCCCTGGCCTGTGTCATCATCTGCACGCACCTTCGTACGCGGGGGTGTGCTGGAGGCGTCGCCTAGTCCGGTCTATGGCGCCGCACTGCTAATGCGGTTTGGGGCTTACCCCCCATCGAGGGTTCAAATCCCTCCGCCTCCGCACTTTACGAAGCCCCGGTCCTTGCGGACCGGGGCTTCGGTGTTTTCGGGGTCCGGGCGCGGTGTTCGGGTCCGGTGCCCGGATCGGGGGCCGACGCGGGGCGTTCGGGCCCGGCCAGGGCGCGTCACGCATCCAAGCGGATGATCTTCTTCCAGCCTGTTTCCGCAGGTCAGGGTGGGTGGAGCTAATGGATTTCGCGTCCCGGCGAGGTCCATGTATTGTTGTTCTCGCAAGGCCAACGGGGCACAAAACCCCGGCCAGCCAAGCACTCGTAGCTTAACGGATAGAGCATCTGACTACGGATCAGAAGGTTGCAGGTTCGAATCCTGCCGAGTGCACAGCCCAAGAGGCCCCCCGGTTCACCGGGGGGCCTCTTGCGTTTCCCTCCTCCTTGCGGATGAGGGCTGGCTCGGGAGAGCTACGGGGTGAGATGGCTCTGGCGGGGGACGCGGGCTCGTGCGGGACCCGGATACGGTTCTTGGAGATCGATTCACCAGGCAAGCGGGGGGACTCTCATGGGACTGTTCGGGAATGCGCACGCTGTGGACCCGGCGTCGGCGCACCGCGAGTACGCGCGGCTGCTGGGGCAGGGGGAGCAGGTGCACGCGGCGTATTTGCTGATCCGCGACACGATCCTGTTCACCGACCGGCGGCTCGTGCTCATCGACAAGCAGGGGCTCACGGGGAAGAAGGTGGAGTACCACTCGATCCCGTACCGGAGCATCACGCACTTCTCGGTGGAGACCGCAGGCCACTTCGACCTGGACGCGGAGCTGAAGATATGGCTCTCCGGCAGCTCGGCGCCGATATCCAAGACCTTCACCAAGGGCGTCGACATCTACGAGGTCCAGGCGATCCTGACGCAGTTCGTCGCCCGGTAGGCCCGGCCCGCGCGCTGCGCCGCGCGGGGGAGGCCTGTCGCCGGCGTCACCAGGAGCTCACCGGGTTTCCGGGTCCAGCCAGGGTCTGCGGCCCGGTCCGGTCGGGTGGGTGCCGGTGACGGCCATGACCACCGAGTAGAGGCTGGTCTCCGCGGTGATGAAGAGGCGGTTGCGCTTGGCGCCGCCCCAGGTGATGTTGGCGACCGTCTCGGGGACGTTGAGCCGCCCGATCAGAGTGCCGTCGGGGTCGTAGCAGTGCACTCCGTCGTCCATCGCGGCCACCCAGAGCCGGCCGCCGTCGTCGAAGCGGAGGTTGTCGAAGCGCGCTGCCTCGCGGTCCGAGGCCTGGGCGAAGATCTCGCCGTCCGACAGGGTGCCGTCATCGCGCACGTCGAAGACCCGGATGACACCCGCCCGGGTGTCGGAGACGAACAGCCGGGTCTCGTCGTTCGAGAAGACGAGGCCGTTCGGGGCGCCGAAGCAGCCGGCGACCAGCCGGACTTCGCCGGTGGCGGGATCGATGCGGTAGACGTTGTTGGAGCCGATCTCGCTCTGCGCGCGGTGGCCCTCGTAGTCGCTGTTGATGCCGAAGTCCGGGTCGGAGAACCAAATGGAGCCGTCGGATCTGACGGCCGCGTCGTTCGGGCTGTTCAGCCGCTTGCCCTGCCAGCGGTCGGCCAGCACGGTGACCGTGCCGTCGTGCTCGGTCCGGGTGACTCGGCGGTTGCCCTGCTCGCAGGTGATCAGCCGGGCCTCGCGGTCGAGGGTGTTGCCGTTGGTGTGTCCGGCGGAGCGGCGGAAGACGCTGACGGCACCGGTCTCCTCGTCCCAGCGCAGCATCCGGTCATTGGGGATGTCGCTCCAGATCAACTGCCGCCAGGCGGGCAGGTAGACCGGTCCTTCGGCCCAGCGGCAGCCGGTGTACAGCACCTCCAGGTCGTCATCACCGTTCATGCACCGCCCGGTACGGAAGCGGTCGTCGAACATCTCGTACAGAGCGGCGCGCTTACTGGCCATTCTGTCTATCCCCCTTGATGCCGAATGTGGTTCGGCTTGGAACGAAGATTGGAAGATCAGATATGGTTTAGGCAAGGGCAGTTCGAATGGAGAGTCGTGGATCACATCGATCGAGACCTGCTGGCACAGCTCCAGCAGGAGGCCACCCAGTCCTACGCCGCGCTGGGCCAGGCCGTGGGCCTCTCCGCCGCGGCGGCCCATGAGCGGGTCCGCAAACTGCGGGAGCAGGGTGTCATCCGGCGGACGACGGTCGAGGTGGATCCGGCGGCGGTCGGAAGCGGGGTGCTCGCCTACGTGATGGTCGACTCCACCGCCTGGATGGGTGACTCGCGGGCCGCCTTCGAGGCCATCGCCGAGATCCAGGAGGCGCACATCATCGCGGGCAGCGCCTCCCTCATGGTCAAGGTCCGAACGGGAACCACCGATCAGCTGCAGGACGTTCTGCGCCGCCTCTACGCCATAGAGGGAGTGAGCGGGACACAGGCCACCGTTGTCCTGGAGACCTTCTTCGAGCGGCCGCTCCCGCTGTGACCTGGTGGTGCACCGGAATCCGGTGGATCGACGGCCGGCCCGCCATCGGCTGGTACAGGCCCGGGCCGGGGCCTGGGCGGGGGGAGCGGAGCAGTCCCCTCGCGTACGGGCAGCCGCTCGCCTTCGCGGCGCGCGGTGAGCGGCGGTGCCTCGGCGTCCGGCGGGCCGGGCGGCGGACGCCGTGCCCGACGGCGCGGACCGTGCCCGGCCCGGCCGGGAACGCGCAGTGCCCCGAGTGCGCCCGGCTGGACCGGTCGTTCTCGGTGGCCGCCGACACCAACGTCGCCGATCCGCGCACGTACCGGGTGTACCTCGCCTGGTTCGGGCCGGGCCTGGTCAAGGTCGGCATCACCGCCGAGGAGCGCGGGTCCGCCCGGCTGCTGGAGCAGGGGGCGGTGACCTGGTCCTGGCTGGGACGCGGACCGCTGATGGCCACCCGGCGCACGGAGGAACTGCTGCGGGCCGCCCTCGGGGTGCCCGACCGGATCGCCTACGCCCGCAAGCGGGCCGTCCGGGGCCACCTGCCGCCGGGTCCCGAGCGGGCGGCGGAGGTCGCCGCGCTGCACGCGCGCGCCGCCGCGCTGGACGGATGGCCGGAGTCGTTGGAGCGGATGGAGTGCGAAGTCACCGATCACGTGCAGGCGTTCGGGATCGAAGGGCTGCCCGCACCCGTCCGGGTGGTCACCGAGATGGTGGCCGGTGGGACCGTCGCCGGGCGGCTCGTCGGAGCGGCCGGCCCCGATCTGCACTTCGCCGACGGGCTGGTCGTGGACACCCGGCTGCTCGCGGGGTGGGAGCTGACCGCCCCCGGGGAGGGGGGCGCCACCGATGTGCCCGTGGCCGGGATCCCGCCGGTCTCACCGGCCGTACCGGCCGAGCAGGACGGGCTGTTCTGAGCGGGCCGGACCGACCCTCGCGGGGCTTCGGTTCCAAGGTCAAAACTTGGATCCCTTTGGGCTCCGGCTCCGGTTTCCGGTGGACATGCCGGGGCTCGTCCGCAGAGGGTGGTGGACATGAGCATCCAGCCAGTACCGGCGTTCGAACCGCCGTATGTGATGAGCGTTTTCACCAGCGTCCGGACCGCTGACGACAGCGGATACCCCGAGACCCTCGACCGGATGACCGAGCTGGTCAGCGCCAATCCGGGCTTCCTCGGCTACGAGTCGGCGCGCACCCCCGGCGGACTCGGCATCACGGTCGGCTACTTCCGCGACCACGAGTCCCTCGCCGCCTGGCGCCGGGACCTGGAGCATCAGGCGGCCATGAAGCAGGGCCGCTCCGACTGGTACGAGAGCTACACCCTGCACGTCGCGACCGTAGAGCGGAGCCACGGTTTTGTCCGTGACGACAGCTGAGGCCGTCCGCGCCTTCCGGGAGCGGCTCGGGGTGCCCGGACTGGTCGACGTACACACCCACTTCATGCCCGAGCGGGTGCTGGACAAGGTGTGGGACTACTTCGACGCGGTAGGCCCGCTGACCGGCGTCAAGTGGCCCATCACCTACCGGCACGAGGAGGAGCAGCGGGTGGCGCTGCTGCGGGAGTTCGGGGTCCGGGCCTTCACCGCCATGCTCTACCCGCACAAGCCGGCCATGGCCGCCTGGCTCAACTCCTGGTCCGCGGACTTCGCCGCCCGCACCCCCGACTGCCTGCACACCGCGACCTTCTTCCCGGAGGACGGGGTGACGGAGTACGTCCGCCAGGCCGTCGAGGCGGGCGCCCGGGTCTTCAAGGCGCACCTCCAGGTGGGCGGCTACGACCCCACCGACGATCGGCTCGACCCCGTCTGGGGACTGCTGGCCGAGGCGGGGATCCCGATCGTGATCCACTGCGGTTCGGGACCCGTTCCGGGCAAGCACACCGGACCCGAGCCGATCGCCCGGCTGCTGGCCCGGCACCCCCGCCTGCCGCTGGTCATCGCGCACATGGGGATGCCCGAGTACGCCGACTTCCTCGACCTCGCCGACCGGTACGCCGAGGTCCGCCTCGACACCACCATGGCCTTCACCGACTTCTCCGAGCAGTTCAGCGGGTTCCCCCCGCAGGACCGGGGCCGGCTCGCGGACCTCGGCGACCGGATCCTGCTGGGCACCGACTTCCCGAACATCCCCTACCCCTACGAGCACCAGCTCTTCGCACTCGAACGGCTCGGGCTCGGGGACGGCTGGCTGCGCGCCGTCTGCCACGACAACGGCGCCGGGCTCTTCGGGCTGGTCTGAGACACGGGAGGGGTTTCTCAGGCAATTCACAGGTTCAGGCAAGAACGTTTTCAGAGGCGCCGGCCAGCGTGTACGCATGACTGCGACGACCACCTCCCACGCGTCCACGTCCACCAGCAACCCCACGGCTCTCGTCCGGCCCGACGGCCGCCCGTGCCGGGTCCTCGTCGTGGACGACGAGGCCGCACTGTCCGAACTGCTCTCCATGGCCCTGCGCTACGAGGGCTGCGAGGTCCGCAGCGCGGGCGACGGGGCGAGCGCGGTGCGCGCGGCGCGGGAGTTCCGGCCGGACGTCGTCCTCCTCGACATCATGCTTCCCGATATGGACGGGCTGGCCGTCCTCGGCCGGCTGCGCCGGGAGATCCCCCAGGTACCGGTGCTGTTCCTGACCGCGAAGGACTCGGTCGAGGACCGGATCGCGGGCCTCACGGCGGGCGGCGACGACTACGTCACCAAGCCGTTCAGCCTGGAAGAGGTCGTGGCCCGGCTGCGCGGCCTGGTGCGCCGCTCCGGCGCGGCGCAGGCCGCGCGCGGCGGCTCGGTCCTGGAGGTGGGCGACCTGCGCCTGGACGAGGACAGCCACGAGGTGACCCGGGACGGGCAGGAAGTCCACCTGACCGCGACCGAGTTCGAGCTGCTGCGCTACCTGATGCGCAACCCGCGCCGGGTGCTGAGCAAGGCGCAGATCCTGGACCGCGTGTGGTCGTACGACTTCGGCGGCCAGGCCAACGTCGTCGAGCTGTACATCTCCTACCTGCGGCGCAAGCTGGAGAGCGGCACCGGCCGGCCGCCGATGATCCACACCCGGCGCGGCGCCGGCTACCTGATCAAGCCGGCCGAGTAGTGGCCCTCCGTCTGCGTGGACCGTTCGGACCGTTCGGGCAGCTCGGGCAGCTCGGGCAGCTCGGGCGACTCGGGCGGCGCGGACCGCGCCGGACCGGCCGTCGGCCCTGGTCCCTGCGGACCCGGCTGGTCGTTTCGGCGGTGGCCCTCATCGCCGTCGTCGGCGCGGCCATCAGCACCGTCACCACCCTCGCGCTGCGCTCGTACCTGGTCGACAAGGTGGATGAACAGCTGCGCGTCTCCGTGGAGATGGCGATCCGCCCCAACGTGGGCAAGCTCAACCGGGAGGGCGGCCTCGGCCTGGTTCTGGCACCGGGCTCGCCGCTGAACACGGTCGGGATCCGCCTCGATCCCTCGGGGAAGGTCATCGGCAGTGCCCGCAGCGACCGTAGCGCCGCCGTCGGAGGGGCCGGGCTGGACAGCCATCCGCTCCTCACCGAGGCCCAGATCTCGGTTCTCGCGGAGGTCGCCCGCAAGGCCGCCCAAGGCCGTTCCGGCCCGGTGGAACTGCACCTGCCCGGCCTCGGCGGCTACCTGGTGCTGGCCGCGCCCGACGGGAACCTCGTGCTCGGCTTCCCGCTCACCGAGGTCGACTCCACCGTGAGCACCCTGATCGCCGTAGAGGTCTGCGTGACCCTCGCCGGGCTGATCGCCGCTTCCCTCGCGGGGCAGGCCCTGGTCGGCGTGGCCCTGCGCCCGCTGAGCCGGGTCGCCGCCACCGCCACCCGGGTCTCCGAGCTCCCCCTGCACAGCGGCGAGCCCGCCCTCCACGAACGGGTCCCCGACGCGGAGGCCGATCCCCGTACCGAGGTCGGGCAGGTCGGCGCGGCCATCAACCGGATGCTGGGCCACGTCTCCTCCGCGCTCACCGCCCGCCAGCAGAGCGAGATGCGGGTCCGGCAGTTCGTGGCCGACGCCAGCCACGAGCTGCGCACCCCGCTCGCCTCGATCCGCGGCTACGCCGAGCTGACCCGCCGGGGCCGGGAGGAGCCCGGTCCCGACACCCGGCACGCCCTGGGCCGGATCGAGTCCGAAGCCACCCGGATGACCGGGCTGGTCGAAGACCTGCTGCTGTTGGCCCGGCTCGATGCGGGCCGCCCGCTGTCCACCGCGGACACGGACCTGGCCCCGCTCGTCGTGGACGCCGTCAGCGATGCCCGCGCTGCCGGACCCGAGCACCACTGGCGCCTGGAACTCCCCGACGAGCCCGCGCCCGTGCACGCCGATCCGGCGCGGATCCAGCAGGTCCTGGTCAACCTGCTGGCCAACGCCCGTACCCACACACCGCCCGGGACGACCGTCACGGCCCGTGTTTCACGTGAAACATCCACCGGCGAACCCTCCACCGTTTCACGTGAAACATCCGCCATCCGGCTCCGGATCGAGGACGACGGCCCCGGCATCCCGCCCGCCCTGCTGCCCCACGTCTTCGAGCGGTTCGCCCGCGGCGACGCCTCCCGTTCGCGGTCGGCGGGCTCCACCGGCCTGGGGCTCGCCATCGTCCAGGCCGTGGTCTTTGCCCACGGCGGCCGGGTCGAGGTCCGCAGCACCCCGGGCCACACCTGCTTCGAAGTCACCCTCCCCGTGGCCCCCGGCACCACCACCGCCCCCGACTCACAGACGGAGCACAGGGTCAGCACACAGCGGTGACAGCCCCGGCCGGGAGGGTCGGGGCATGGCAATCGACACCTCTCCCGGAGCCCTCCCGGTGCGGGCGCCCCTCGCACCCGTGCCGGGCGAGCCCGTCCTCGACGTGGTCATCCCGGTCTTCAACGAGGAGAAGGACCTCGGGCCCTGCGTACGCAGGCTGCACGAGCACCTCACCCGGACCTTCCCGTACCCCTTCCGCATCACCATCGCCGACAACGCCAGCACCGACCGCACCCCCGAGGTCGCGGCCGAGCTCGCCGCCTCGGTCGCCGGGGTGCGCAGCACCCGGCTGGAGGAGAAGGGCCGGGGGCGGGCGCTGCGGACCGTCTGGGGGGACTCCGACGCACCCGTGCTCGCGTACATGGACGTGGACCTCTCCACCGATCTCAACGCCCTGCTCCCGCTGGTCGCCCCCTTGATCTCTGGCCACTCCGACCTCGCCATCGGCACCCGGCTGGCCCCTTCCTCCCGGGTGGTCCGGGGAGCGAAGCGGGAGTTCATCTCCCGCGCCTACAACCTGCTCCTGCGGTCCTCGTTGTCCGCCCGCTTCAGCGACGCCCAGTGCGGGTTCAAGGCCATCCGCCGGGAGGTCGCCGAGCGGCTGCTGCCGCTGGTCGAGGACTCCGGCTGGTTCTTCGACACCGAGCTGCTGGTCCTCGCCGAGCGGGCCGGACTGCGGATCCACGAGGTGCCGGTGGACTGGGTGGACGACCCCGATTCCACCGTCCACATCGCCCGCACCGCCGCCGAGGACCTCAAGGGGGTCTGGCGGGTGGGCCGGGCGCTGGCCGTCGGCGCGCTGCCGCTCGACCGGCTCGCCCGCCCCTTCGGAGACGACCCGCGCGACCGCACCGCCCTGCCCGGGGTACCGCGCGGGCTGGCCCGCCAGCTGCTGGGGTTCTGCGTGGTCGGGGTTCTCTCCACCCTGCTCTACCTGCTGCTCTACTCCGCCGCCCGGACCGCCGCCGGGCCCCAGCTCGCCAACGCGGCCGCGCTCCTGCTCTCCGCCGTCGCCAATACCGCCGCCAACCGCCGGCTCACCTTCGGTGTCCGGGGCCGGGACCGGGCCGTGCGTCACCAGGCCCAGGGGCTGGTGGTGTTCGCCATCGGACTCGCCCTGACCAGCGGCTCGCTCGCCGCGCTCGCGGCCGCGGGCGACCGGCCGGCGCACAGCACCGAACTGGCCGTCCTGGTCACCGCCAACCTCGCCGCCACCGTGCTGCGCTTCCTGCTCTTCCGCGCCTGGGTGTTCCCCGACCGGCGCACCACTCCCGCCCACACGAAGGACACCCCGCGATGACCACGGCAGCACTGCCGCTCCACCCGCCCGTACCGCCCCTGGCGGAGTCCCGGACGGATACCGCCCGGCCCCGCTGGGAGCGCCCGGCCTTCGCCGTCCTGCTGTTCGCCACGGCCGTCCTGGTGCTGTGGGACCTCGGAGCCTCCGGCTACGCCAACTCCTTCTACTCCGCCGCCGCCCAGGCGGGCAGCCAGAGCTGGAAGGCCTTTTTCTTCGGCTCCTCCGACGCGGGCAACTCCATCACCGTGGACAAGCCCCCGGCCGCCCTGTGGCCGATGATGCTGTCGGTCCGGCTCTTCGGGCTCGGTGCCTGGCAGATCCTCGTGCCCCAGGCGCTGATGGGCGTCGGCACCACCGCCGTGCTCTACGCGTCCGTACGCCGCCAGTTCGGTCCGGCGGCCGCGCTGATCAGCGGCACCGTCTTCGCGCTCACGCCCGTCGCCGCCCTGATGTTCCGCTTCAACAACCCCGACGCGCTGCTGACCCTGCTGATGACGGTCACCGTGTACTGCGTGCTGCGGGCCCTGGACGGGGCGCACACCAAGTGGCTCGTCTGGGCCGGGGTCGCGGTCGGCTTCGCCTTCCTGACCAAGACCCTCCAGGCCTTCGTCGTCCTGCCGCCGCTGGCCCTGCTCTACGCGGTCTGCGCGCCGACCCGGCTGCGCAGGCGACTCGGGCAGCTGCTGCTGTCGGGGCTCGCGATGGTGGTGGCCGGCGGCTGGTGGGTGGCCATCGTCGAACTGTGGCCCGCGGCCTCCCGCCCGTACATCGGCGGCTCGCAGAACAACTCCTTCCTGGAACTGACCCTCGGCTACAACGGCCTCGGCCGGATCAACGGCGAGGAGACCGGCAGCGTCGGCGGTGGCGGGGCGCGCGCCGGTGGCGGTCGCGGGGGCATGAGCTGGGGAGAGACCGGCTTCGACCGGCTGTTCTCCTCCAACATCGGCGGCCAGATCTCCTGGCTGCTGCCCGCCGCCCTGATCCTGCTCGTCGCGGGCCTCGTGGTGACCTGGCGGGCCCGCCGGGCCACCGACTCGCTGGAGGGCATGGCCCGCGCGGCCTTCCTCGCCTGGGGCGGCGCCCTGCTGATCACTGGCCTGGTCTTCAGCTACATGCAGGGCATCTTCCACGAGTACTACACCGTCGCCCTGGCCCCCTACGTGGCCGCGCTCGTGGGCATGGGCATAGCCGTCCTGTGGGAGGAGCGGGGCGGCCGGGCCGCGTCCCTGACCCTGGCCGGAACCCTCGCACTCACGGCGTACTGGGCGTTCGTGCTGCTCGGGCGCTCCGCCGGGTACGTGTCCTGGCTGCGCTGGGGGGTGCTCGTCGCCGGACTCGGCACGGCCCTCGTCCTGCCCTTCGCGGCGCGGCTGGGCCGGCGCTCCGCACTCGGCGTGGCCGCCGTCGCCATCGGGGTGGCGCTGGCCGGACCCCTCGCGTACTGCCTGACCACGGTGACCACCGCGCACACGGGTTCGATCGTGACGGCGGGTCCGGCGGTCGCGGGCGGCCGCGGCGGACCGGGCGGGATGCGCGGCTTCGCCATGCCGGGCGGCGACACCCAGCAGGGCACCCCGCCGCAGGGCATGCCCCAGGGGGGCGGCGCCCCGGGCGGCCAGGCCCCGGCGGGCGGTCAGGGTCGCAACGGTCAGGTCCCGAACGGCCAGGCACCCGGCGGCCCCGCCGGCAACCGGCCCAACGGCAGTGCCCGGTCCGAGCGGTTCGGCGGCGGCCCCGGCGGCGGGATGGGCGGACTGCTCGGCGGGACCAAGACCAGCGCCGAGGCGAAGGCCGCGCTGCGCGCCGACGCGGACAAGTACACCTGGGCGGCGGCGGCCGTCGGTTCGCAGAACGCGGCGAGCTACCAGCTGGCCTCGGGCGAGCCGGTGATGGCGCTCGGCGGCTTCAACGGCAGCGACCCGTCCCCGACCCTGGCGCAATTCAAGGAGTACGTGAAGGCGGGGAAGATCCACTGGTTCATCGGCCGCAGCGGCAGCGAGGGCGGCGGCCCGGGCGGCGCCGCGGGGGCCGGCGCCGGCGAGACCGGGACCCCGGCCCGCGGCATGGGCGGGCCCGGCGGGGGCACCAGCAGCGCCATCCAGACCTGGATCGAGGCCCACTTCAAGGCCTCCACGGTCGGCGGAGCCACCTTCTACGACCTCACGGCGCCCACCTCCGCACTGTCCTGAAACTGCCCGGAATGCCCGGTCCACCGCCTAGCATCAAGGGGGCGGACCGGGCATTCCGGGCTGAACCAGCTGTCGTGAGGAGGGTGCCTCCGTGGTGACCGCGGCCGATCCCGGCAAGGACCGGGACAGTGTGTGGCTGGCCGCGCGGCCCGCCGTTCGCGCCAGACGGCGCAGTGAGGCACCCTCCGGGCTCGACCGGGACCGGATCACCGCCGCGACCGTGCGGCTGCTGGACGCCGAGGGGCTGGCCCGGTTCTCCATGCGGCGGCTCGCCGCCGAACTCGGGGTCACCGCGATGTCCCTGTACTGGTACGTGGACACCAAGCACGATCTGCTGGAACTCGCCCTGGACAGTGCCCTGGGCGAGCTGGACCGGTCGGGCGGGGCGCCCCGGGGGGGGGGGGGCGGGCCGCCCCGGGGGGGGGGGCCGGGGGGGCCGGGGGGGGGGGGCGGGCCCCCCCGGGGGGGGTCGCCGACCCCCCCCGCGACCCAAAAAAGCCCCCCC
>NZ_JBHYVM010000001.1:225977-236805 GCF_042750105.1 Streptomyces sp. NPDC059443
CACTCACACACCCCACAACCGCCCAGCCCCACCACGCCTCGGTCTCGCGGCCGCGGGCGGGGCGCCCGGGGGGGGGGGGGCGCGCCCGCGGCCCCCCCCCCCCCCGGCTCCGGTCGTTGGCCCGGGGCTACCGGGGGCTGCTCGCGGAACACCCGTGGGTGGCTCCGCTCACCGCCGCGTATCCGAACATCGGCCCGCACGCACGGGCCTTCGACGCCGCCCTGCTGCGGCTGCTGGACGGCACCGGCCTGACGGACTCCGTCCGGACCGGCGCCCATCTGGCCGTCTCGCAGTTCCTGCACGGCTGCGGAGCCACGGTCCGGCGGCCGCCCGACGGGGAGTTCCGCCTCGCGCTCGACGTACTGATCGCCGGGATCGAGGCGCACACCGGGTCCGCCGGGAGCGCGGGTCAGGCCGCGCCCGCAGCCCCGTAGGACGGTCCGCTATTCAGCCGGAGCGGCGGCCGGGGTCGCGGCCGGGGCCGGCTCCGGGGCGGACGAGGTGGCCGCCGGGGTGTGGCCCACCGGCTTCGACTTCAGGGCGACCTCCTTGATGAACACCACGAGCACCAGCGCGAGGAGCGCGGTGGGGGCGGCGTAGAGGAAGACGTCGCCGACTCCGTGCCCGTACGCGGACTCGATGACCGCGCGGAACGGCGGGGGCAGCTTGTCGAGGTCGGGGATCCCGCCTCCGCCGGTGCCGCCGTGGCCCATGGCCGCGGCCTTCGGGCCGAGGGCGGTCAGGCCGTCCTTGACGTAGTGGGTGACCCGGTTGGCCATGACCGCGCCGAGCGCGGAGACGCCCATCGCGCCGCCGAGGGAGCGGAAGAAGGTGACGACGGAGCTGGCGGCGCCCAGGTCCTCGGGGGCCACCTGGTTCTGGGCGGCGAGGACCAGGTTCTGCATCATCATGCCGAGACCGAGGCCGGTCAGGACCATGAAGATCGCGATGTGCCAGTACGCGGTGTCGGACCGCAGGGTGCCCAGCAGGCCGAGGCCGGCCGTCAGCAGCACGCCGCCGGAGACGAGCCAGGCCTTCCACTTACCGGTCTTGGTGATCACCTGACCGGAAACCGTGGAGGAGACGAAGAGCCCGCCGATCATCGGAATCGTGAGGATTCCGGACATCGTGGGGGACTCGCCCCGGGCCAACTGGAAGAACTGGCTGAAAAAGACCGTGCCCGAGAACATCGCGATGCCGACGAAGAGCGAGGCGCCCGAGGCGAGGCTGATGGTCTTGTTGCGGAAGAGGCGCAGCGGAATGATCGGGTCGCTCGCCTTGGACTCGACGAGGAGGAAGAGCAGGCCGAGCGCGAGGGCGCCGCCGGTCATCGCCCAGGTCTGCCAGGAGATCCAGTCGTACGAGGTGCCGGCCTGCGTCACCCAGATCAGCAGGGAGGAGACGGCGCCGCTGATCAGGAAGGCGCCCAGCCAGTCGACCTTGACGTCCCGGCGGACGACGGGCAGGTGCAGGGTGCGCTGGAGGACGATCAGCGCGATGATCGCGAAGGGGACGCCGACGTAGAAGCACCAGCGCCAGCCGAGCCAGCTGGTGTCGGTGATGACCCCGCCGAGCAGCGGGCCGCCGACGGTGGCGACGGCGAAGACCGCGCCGAGGTAGCCGCTGTACCGGCCGCGCTCGCGCGGGGAGATCATCGCGGCCATCACGATCTGGGCGAGGGCGGAGAGACCGCCGACGCCGATGCCCTGGACCACGCGACAGGCGATGAGCATGCCGGTGTTCTGGGACATGCCCGCGACCATCGAGCCGAGGACGTAGATCACCAGGGAAATCTGGACCAGCAGCTTCTTGCTGAAGAGGTCGGAGAGCTTGCCCCACAGCGGGGTCGCCGCCGTCATCGAGAGCAGGGCCGCGGTGACCACCCAGGTGTACGAGGACTGGGTGCCGCCGAGGTCGCTGATGATGTGGGGCAGCGCGTTGGAGACGATCGTGGAGGACAGGATCGCCACGAACATGCCGAGCATCAGCCCGGAGAGTGCCTTCATGATCTGCGCGTGGGTCATCGGCGCGCTGTCGGACGTGCTCTCCGACCGGCCGCCTCCCCGCACACCGGTGGGTGTGGTCGTGGCCATGTTTTTCCTTCTGTCTAGCTGTCTAGAAGCGCGAAGCTCGACCGGAGCCGGGCCAGCAGGGCGTTGAGGTGGTCGATGTCCGCTTCGGGCCAGTCGGCCAAGGCCTGTTCCAGCGCGTCGGTGTGGCGGGCGCCGAGCTCGGTGAGGAGCGTGCGGCCGGCCGGGGTGAGGCGCAGGATCCGGCAGCGGGCGTCGCCGGGGTCGGTGTCGCGGGTGATCCAGTGGTGCGACACCGCGTGGGCGACGTGGCGGCTGGTCACGGAGATGTCGAGGGCCATGAGCTCGGTGAGGCGGCTGAGCCGCATCTCGCCGTGGCGTTCCAGCACGGTGAGGACGGCCGCGGAGCCGGGCGGGCAGTCGGGAGGCAGGAGCCGGGCGAGGTCGCGGGTGACGGCGCCGGTGCTGGTGAGCCGGCGGGCCAGTTCCGCGTAGCGGGTGACGGGTGTGGCGGTTGTGGTCGGTGTGCTCACCGGGCGGCCCCCCTTGAATGTCGTTGCTTCGGGCAACCATAGAAGCAGATGGTTGTTACAGGCAAATGAATCGGGGGGTGGGGCGGTAAAGGAATGGGAAAACCCGCTAGGGTCCTGCGCATGGCTGCGAATCACAACTCGAACCACAACTCACAGGCTCCCGAGGGTGACTACGACCCCGCGGGCAGCACCCAGATGTTCCGGGCGTTCGTCGACGAGCCGGTGCCGGCCCCCACCGTGCCGGGGTCGCGGATGCAGAACCGCGCGGCGCGCAAGACGGGACCGGGCGCGGGGGTGTGGGTGGCCCTCGGTGTCGGTGCGGTGCTCCTGATCGGCGTGGTGGCCTGGCTCGCACTGGGCTGAGCCGGGCCGGGCCGGGCCGGCTGAGCCGGGCCGGGCTGAGCCGGGCCGCGGCCCGGCGCGCTAGCTCCAGGTGGCCGTGACCCTCTGGGTCTCTATGTGCATGCCCAGGGGCACGCGCCAGGACTCGACGCAGACCGTGTAGGTCTGCGTCTTCGTCGTGTTCGCCGCGATCGGGGCCGGCAGGGGCTGCGTCGAGGTGATCGTGGCCCAGTCGACGCCCAGGGCGCCGATGATGTGCGTCGCGAAGCTGACCGTGCCCGAACGGGCGGCGGTGCCCCCGGTGTTGGTGAACGCCACGGTGACCTGTTCGCACCAGCGGTCCGCCGCGGCGCTACGGGTCGGCGCGCCGATGCTCAGCTTCGCCGCCGTGGCCGGAGCGGGAGGCGGCGCCGGGCTGGTGCTGCCGCCGGTGCCCGGCTTCGTCGGCGTGCCGGAGCCCGGGCCGGGGGTGGAGCCGGTGCCGGTGCCGGAGCCGGTGGAGGAGCCGGGTGTGCCGCTCCCGGTGGTGGGAGGCGTCGCACCGGGCGTGCTGCCGGGTCGGTTGTCGGAGCCGCCGGGGGGCTGGGACCCCGGAGTACCGGTCGACGTACTGCTGGAAGACGCGCTGGATCCCGCCGTCGCCGGTGGCAGGGGCTGGAACTCCACCCGGCCCTGCGGCGCGACGTTCTCGCCCGCGCCCCGTTCGGGGCCCGCGGCGGCCGCGCCCACGGCCACGTAGCCTTCGCGCGCCGGGCCGCCGCAGCCGGTGAGGGCGGCGGCGGCAGCCGTGCAGCACAGGGCGAGGAGGGCGGCTGACCGCGATGCCTTTCGCATCCGGGCAGTTTTGCTGACGCCTCGTCAATTGTGAAGCGGGTGCGAGCGATTCCCGGTCGGATGGAGACCGTCAGGGGAGGGGGCTATTCGCCGATCAGGCCGACGCGGAGCTGTGCGAGCGTGCGCGTGAGCAGCCGGGAGACGTGCATCTGGGAGATGCCGACCTCCTCGCCGATCTGCGACTGCGTCATGTTCGCGAAGAACCGCAGCATGATGATCTGGCGTTCCCGGGGCGGGAGTTTGGCCAGCAGCGGCTTGAGCGACTCGCGGTACTCGACGCCCTCCAGCGCGGTGTCCTCGTACCCGAGCCGGTCCGCGAGCGAACCCTCGCCGCCCTCGTCCTCGGGGGAGGGCGAGTCGAGCGAGGAGGCGGTGTAGGCGTTGCCGACGGCGAGGCCGTCGACCACGTCCTCCTCCGAGACTCCGAGCACGGCGGCGAGCTCCGGCACGGTCGGCGAGCGGTCGAGCTTCTGGGCGAGCTCGTCGCTGGCCTTGGTGAGGGCCAGGCGCAGTTCCTGGAGCCGGCGCGGGACGCGGACGGACCAGGAGGTGTCGCGGAAGAACCGTTTGATCTCACCGACGACCGTCGGCATCGCGAACGTCGGGAACTCCACGCCGCGTTCGCAGTCGAAGCGGTCGATCGCCTTGATCAGGCCGATGGTGCCGACCTGGACGATGTCCTCCATCGGCTCGTTGCGGCTGCGGAAGCGGGCCGCGGCGTACCGCACGAGGGGGAGGTTCAGCTCGATCAGGGTGTCGCGTACGTACGTCCGTTCGGGACTGTCCGCGTCGAGGCCGGCAAGCCTGTGGAAGAGGGAGCGGGAGAGGGTGCGGGTGTCAATGCGGGTGTCGATGGCTTCCGAGCGGTTGGACACTGCCGGCATTTCACGCTGCTTGACGAGCGTGAGCACCTTGGAGCTGCCCTGGTCTACGGACATGCCACCCCCTTGAGGTCGCGGACGGTCGCGCTTCTCTGCGCGCCCGTCGGAGGAACGCAGCCTCCACCTGAATACCGGAGGCGGGGCTGCGGCAAACGCGGTTCCAGCAGAATGTCACATGTCGGCAACACGCTGTAGCGCCATGTCGACATGTATCTCCAGCGACAGAACGGCTTAGGCATGTTCTAGGACGGAAAGATCCTGGTCTGCCTGGAAAGGCGTAGAACGATCGCCACCCGATCCGGTTAAGCCTCGATCCTGTTTGCGGATCTCAGCCGGGCGAAGCTGCGGGCGAGCAGCCGGGAGACGTGCATCTGGGAGACGCCGAGCTCGGCGCTGATCTGCGATTGCGTCAGATTGTTGTAGTACCGCAGGAGGAGGATCCGCTGCTCGCGCTCGGGCAGTTGTACGAGGAGGTGGCGGACGAGGTCGCGGTGTTCGACCCCGGCCAGCTCGGGGTCCTCGTAGCCGAGGCGGTCGAGCAGCCCCGGGAGCCCGTCGCCCTCCTGGGCGGCCTCCAGGGAGGTCGCGTGGTAGCTGCGGCCGGCCTCGATGCAGGACAGGACCTCGTCCTCGCCGATGCGCAGCCGCTCGGCGATCTCCGGGGTGGTCGGGGTGCGGCCGTGGAGGGTGGTCAGGTCCTCGGTGGCGGCGTTGACCTGGACCCACAGCTCGTGGAGGCGGCGCGGGACGTGGACGGTGCGGACGTTGTCGCGGAAGTACCGCTTGATCTCGCCCACGACGGTCGGCATCGCGAAGGTCGGGAACTGCACCCCGCGGTCGGGGTCGAAGCGGTCGATCGCGTTGATCAGCCCGATCGTGCCGACCTGGACCACGTCCTCCATCGGCTCGTTGCGGCTGCGGAAGCGGGCCGCCGCGTAGCGGACGAGCGGGAGGTTGGCCTCGATGAGGGCCCCGCGCACCCGGGTGTGCTCCCCGGTGCCCGGCTCCAGCTCCTTCAGCTGCCCGAACAGCACCTGGGTGAGGGCCCGGGTGTCGGCGCCCCGGCTCTGCGGCCTCGGGGCCGCCGGGGGCTCTTCCGGGGGCTCCTGCTGGGGCGGTACGTGGGTTTCCTGCTGCGGGGCGGTGGAGTCCTGCGGGGGGTCCTGGGGCGGGTCCTGGAGGGGGGCCTGGTGCGGGGCCCGCTGTGGGTCCCGGTGCGGGCTCTGCTGTGAGTCCAGCTGGGAGTCCTGCTGGGGCGGCACCTGAGGCGCAGTACTGGCCGGCACGGTCACGCCACCCCTTCACGTCACGTCATCAACTCATCCGTCAAAAGCGGTCATAGCATCACAAGACATGTGCACTGTGTGCAAGCACCGTATATTGCCGTGTTGAGGGCAAGTTGGGCATATCGGGGCAACGTGGCCCGTCCGCGGGAACGCAAAAGCCCCCCACCCGTCGGAGTGGGGGGCCGGGAAAGTCCGGAAACCGCTTCAGCGTACGGGTTCAGCGCACCAGTTCGGTCATGAACGCGCCGATCGCCGTCGCGCCATCCGAGATCCCTTGGAAGCCTATTTTGACTATGTCGGCGGCTTTTGTGGGCTGGGTGATGATGACGAAGAGGACGAAGACGACGAGGGCGCCCGAGATCAGCTTCTTGGTTTCCACGTGAGCTGTCGGCCTCCCCAACCGTTCTGCAAGGTCGGGAGAGTCTAGCCGGTCGTGTTCGAACACTCACCTGTCCTTTAAGGACCAATGGCCCGGCGGTCCAGGCCCTTTGCCGGTGTGCCGGCGGTACGCGGAAGCGCAGACTTGAACACGAGCCCACCGGTTCTGGCAGGAAATCGGTGGGTGAGGGACAGGACCTCACTGCGGGGTCCGAGCCGCAAGCTTCCCCCCTGACTGCGGCTTGGACTGGCAGGTTCCGTCCTCATCGGGGGAAGTGGCTTGTCCCCCCGATGCCACTTCCCCCGTCCCAACCGTCGAAGGTCCCGACTCCGGTCGGGGCCTTCTTCGCGTTCTCCGCCTCCACCGGATCCGCGTCCGGATCCGGCTCCGCTACTCCAGGCCGCCCGCCAGGTCGGCGATCGGCTGTACGGGGGCGATCACGGGCGCGAGCTGGTTCGGCAGCTCCATCAGCTGGTTGAGCTGGTTCAGTCCTCCGGAGACCTGGCCGCCGATGTCCTGCACCGAAGACGGGGTGGCCCCCGCCGGCATCCCCGGGGCGGCCGTCGGCAGGTCCGGGAGGGTGAGCGGGGAGATGGGGGCGGCGGAGGCGGCGGGTGCCGCGAGGCCAGCGGCGGCCCCCGCGAGGGCGATGGCGGCGAGCATGCGCCGGGTCTTGGTCATGCCGTGACAACGGCCGAGGGGGCGGGCGGTCACGCGGAGGTCCCCCGCGAGGCACACGTCCGGACCCGTCCGGACCAGTCCGCACCGGTCCGCATCCACTCCGGATCCAGTCCGGACCGGTGGAGAAACGACGAGAGCCCCGACCCTTGCGGGGCGGGGCTCTCGATCAGAGCGGTAGCGGTGGGATTTGAACCCACGGATAGCTTGCACCATCACACGCTTTCGAGGCGTGCTCCTTCGGCCGCTCGGACACGCTACCGAGAGAGAGCTTAGCCCAAGGAGACCCGTGCTCTGAAATCGATGCCCCGGCGAGGTCAGAGATCGCGGAAGAAGTCCGTCAGCTGCCGCGCGCACTCCCCCGCGAGCACGCCCCGGATCACCTCGGGACGGTGGTTGAGCCGGCGGTCCCGTACGAGGTCCCAGAGCGATCCGGCGGCGCCCGCCTTCTCGTCGGACGCCCCGTAGACGACCCGGGCCACCCGCGACTGCACGAGCGCCCCCGCGCACATCACGCACGGCTCCAGGGTCACCACGAGGGTGCACCCCGGAAGCCGCCATTCCCCGAGCGCGGCGGCCGCCCGGCGCAGCGCCAGTACCTCGGCGTGCGCCGTCGGGTCGCCGGTGGCCTCGCGCTCGTTGTACCCGGTGGCGAGGAGCGCCCCGTCCGGGCCCAGCACGACGGCGCCGACCGGCACGTCGCCGGCCGGCACCGCCCGCGCGGCCTCCTGGAGCGCCAGGCGCATGGAGTCCCGCCACGGGTCCCGTACGGGATCGGGTGCGTGCGTGGTGTGGTGGTGCGCGGAAATCACTAGCGGACGGCCTCCAGTACCTCGGTGGCGCCGAGCGACTCGGCGATCTCCGAGAGCGCGTCGCCGTCGAGGGTCATCAGTTGTTTGTGGCTCACCCCGAGGTCGTCGAGCAGCCGGGGGTCGCCGAGCGGGCCGGAAGGCACGGGTTCGGCGCCGGCCCGGACCTCGTCGTCCGCGTCGTCTTCCTCACCGTCCTCCTCGGTGTCGTCGTCCGAGTACGAGGCGATGACCTCGTCCTCGCCGTCCTCGGTGCCGTCGAGGTCGAGCTCGTCGAGTTCGTCGTCCTCCTCGTCCTTGCCGAGCAGCTCGTCGGTCAGCATCGAGCCGTAGGAGCTGCGGGAGGCGGCGGAGGCGTTGGACACGTAGAAGCGCGGGTCTTCCTCGCCGTCCACGCGGACGACCCCGAACCAGGTGTCCTCCTGTTCGATGAGGGCAACGACCGTGTCGTCGTCGACAGCGGCGGAACGGGCGAGATCGATCAGATCACTCAGAGACTCGACGTCGTCGAGTTCCAGGTCGCTCGCTTCCCACCCGTCTTCGGTGCGCGCGAGCAGTGCGGCGAAATACACCGTGACTCTCCCACTGGTCATAGGCGTGCCGGTTGGAGGTCCCCCCGGCCGGAGGTGGGTGAGGGGTCGAACGGCCGTGTTGCTCGCCGTTTCGTGCCCCGCCCAATCGGCATCGTGGCAGAAACAGAGGCTTTGCGAGAGGTGTTCCGCACCGTGGCGCTGGCCGCGCGTGTTGTACGGAGCCTCCGCGGGCCCGGTGCGAGCCCGGTGCGGGCCCGCGAACGGGCGCTCACCACCGGAAGGTGCGCATGCGCATCTGCTGGCGCATCCGGGCCGCTCGGGCCCGTCTGGGCTGGACGCGGTCGCGCAGTTCCCGGGCCTCGTGCAGGTCGCGGAGGAACTGCGCGCGCCGTGCTCTGCGCTGCGCCGTGGATTCCGGTGTCTCGTGGTCGTCATCGGGCATGGGTCACCGCCCCTGGATGGTCCGGTCCGGTCCGCCCCCCGCACCCCCACCTTCCCCCGGATCGGCCGTTTGATGCCACCTTCCGTCCCAGATCGGTGCGATTTGAGTCCTGGTTCAGTCCTGGTCCGGTCCTAGTTCAGTCGGATTCCGTCAGCGTCGGTACCACCGCCACCGGTCCGTGGGCGTGGTGGAGCACGGCGTGCGCCACGGAGCCGATCATCAGGGAGCGGATGTGCCGGCGCGGGTGGTGGCGGCCGACGACGACCAGCGCCGCCGAGTTCGAGGTGGCGACCAGCCGGCCCGCGGCGTCCCCGGGTACCGCCGCCTGCTCGACCGGGACGCCGGGGTACTTCGCGCGGAACGGCGCCAGCCGCTCCGTCTGGGAGCGCAGCATCTCCCGTTCGGCCGGGACCGCGTTCTCGTCCTCCCCCACCAGGCCCTCCGGCGGGATCACCGCGAACGGGCTGTCGATCACCATCGTCGGCGACGGCGGGACGCTGTACGCCGACACCACCTGGACGGTCGTCCCCCGTGCGGCGGCTTCCGCGAACGCGAAGTCCAGTACGTTGTCGGGCGTCTCCGCGGCGTGCAGGCCGAGCACCACCCGCCCGGCCGAGGGCTGGGCGGCGGCCTCCACGCCCCGCTCCTCGTGCGCGACCACGACCACCGGGCACGGGGCGCTGGTGGCCACGGCGCGGCTGTTCGAGCCGAGCAGCAGGGCGGCGAAGCCCCCGCGGCCGCGGGAGCCCATCACCAGCATCCGGGCGCCCTCCCCGATGACCCGCAGGGCCTCCGGTACGGAGCCCTCCAGGGACTCGTAGTGGACTTCGGAGGGCAGCGGGCCCTTCTCGGCCAGGAAGGCCCGTATCCGGTCGCTGACGGGGTCGGGGACCTCGTGCGGCTCGTGGCCGTCGTGCAGCGACGAACGGCGCGCCGCGTAGAGCTGGGCGCTGTCGGGCAGCACGTGGGCGACGAGGAGCCCCGTGTGGTGGCGTAGCGCTGCGGCCCTTGCCCACTCCAGGGCCTTGAGGCTGTGTTCGGATCCGTCTACGGCCGCGATCACCAGGGGATTGCTCATCAACCAAGCGTGCTGGCGGTCCGCGCGGGTCGCATCTCCAGGGGTTTCGGGGCGCGGCCGCCGCTTCGGGCGCGAAGGGGCGGGCACAGCGCGTAGCCTTTTGGGTGTGGGTCGCGCGTTTGCGACCCTTTTTGCAGGTGGTGCGGTCGCGGGCAGAGCGGTCGCACGTGCGCGGTCGCCGGTGGACAGCCGGCAGCTGAGTCTTGGAGGACGTTGTGCGTTTGCAGGTCGTTGATCACCCGTTGGTGGCGCACAAACTCACCACCCTGCGCGACAAGCGCACCGACTCCGCCACCTTCCGGCGCCTCGCGGACGAGCTGGTCACCCTGCTCGCGTACGAGGCCACCCGGGACGTCCGCACGGAGCAGGCGGACATCGTCACCCCGGTCGGCCCGACCACCGGTGTGAAGCTCTCCTACCCGCGTCCGCTGGTCGTCCCGATCCTGCGCGCCGGTCTGGGCATGCTCGACGGCATGGTGCGGCTGCTGCCGACCGCCGAGGTGGGCTTCCTGGGCATGGTCCGCAACGAGGAGACCCTGGAGGCCTCCACGTACGCGACGCGCATGCCGGAGGACCTCTCGGGCCGCCAGGTCTACGTGGTGGACCCGATGCTCGCCACCGGCGGCACGCTCGTCGCGGCGATCCAGGAGCTGATCAAGCGCGGCGCGGACGACGTGACCGCGGTGGTGCTGCTGGCCGCGCCCGAGGGCGTCGAGGTCATGGAGCGCGAGCTGGCGGGCACCCCGGTGACGGTGGTGACGGCCGCGGTGGACGAGCGGCTCAACGAGCACGGCTACATCGTGCCGGGGCTGGGCGACGCGGGCGACCGCATGTACGGCTCGGCCGAATAGTCCCGACGGGCTGACGACGAAGACGACGAAGACGACCGAAGGGCGGGGGCCCCGCGGCCGGCCCGCGGGCGGGGGGTGGGGGGGGGCGGGGGGTGGGGGGGGGGGGTTTTAAAAAAAGACAGCGCCCCCCAGCCGATATGAGAGGGGGTGTG
>NZ_JBHYVM010000001.1:236815-259831 GCF_042750105.1 Streptomyces sp. NPDC059443
GGGGGGCGGCGGGGGCCCCCGCATTTACCGCTGCCCCATTTTAGCCCGGCGGGGCGCCGAACTACCCCCCCCACCACGCAGCGGCGCGGCCCCGGGGCCCCCCCCCCTTCGTCGTTCGCTTCGGGCTTCAGGGGTTCAGGGGTTCACGGGTTCAGCACTTCTTGGCGGCCGCGGGCTGCGGGTTGGCCAGGGCGGCCAGCGCCTTGTCCGCCTCTTCCTTCGGGGTGAGCTCCTTGAAGGCGTCACCGAGGATCAGGTCGATGTCCGCGCTCTCGCGGGCGTCGGTCTGGTGCGTGGCGCCGCCCAGGTTGGTGCCGAGCACGGAGAAAGTCGCCTTGTCGGTCTGCGGCGAGCCGACCAGTATCCCGGCGCCCGGGACCTTCTTGTCGAAGTCGGCGGGGGCGTTGCCGACCTTGCCGATGAGGAAGCCGCGTTTCTTCAGCTCGTCGCCGACCGCCTTGGCGAGGCCCGCGCGCGGGGTCGCGTTGTAGACGTTGACCGTGATCGTGCCGGGCTGCGGGAGCGTGACCTGGGGGGCCGCGGAGGCCACCGCCCCGGCCGCGCCCGCCTTGGGGGTGGGGGTCGCGCAGTCCTTGGGGGCGGCCGCGGTGCCGCGTTTGTCCGTCCCGCCGCGGAACACGTCGATGAGCTGCATGGCCCCGTAACCGATCAGGGCGAGCCCGACGATCGATCCGAGCACGAGGAGGACGATCCGGCGGCGGCGTCGCGGGCGGGACATGCGGGGGTAAGCCGCTCCCGTCACGCGGTACTTTCCGCCCATGCCAGGGGGAGTGAGCATGCTCATGTGCGCAGCGTAATGCCGACCGGAGCCGATGCCCACCGAATCATCTGTTCATAGGGCAAGAGCGACCCGAAAGGCGCAACCGGGACGTAACCGGCGCCCTTTGACCGGCTCGGTCAGCCCAGTTCGAGGACGCGCGCGTGCAGGACCTGGCGCTGCTGGAGCGCGGCGCGCACGGCGCGGTGCAGCCCGTCTTCCAGGTACAGGTCGCCCTGCCACTTCACGACGTGGGCGAAGAGGTCTCCGTAGAAGGTCGAGTCCTCGGCGAGCAGCGTTTCGAGATCGAGCTGGCCTTTGGTCGTCACCAGCTGGTCGAGCCGGACCGGGCGCGGGGCGACATCCGCCCACTGCCGGGTGGTTTCCCTGCCGTGGTCGGGGTACGGCCGCCTGTTTCCGATGCGCTTGAAGATCACACGGAAAGCCTACCGGGCCGGTGCCTGCGGGCGCAGCCTTGCGATGACGGTGCAAAGGTGGCGAATAGCGCTATTTCGGGAGTGATAAATGAGCGAGAGCACCGACCCCGCGTCCCCGGCAGGCCAGATCGCCGCCGGGTACGCCTTCACCGGACCCGCGCTCGAACTGGGGGCCCTGCTCTGGGACGGGGCCTGTCTGCCGGAGCGGCAGATCCGCATTCCGCTGTCCATGCTCAACCGGCACGGGCTGGTCGCGGGAGCCACCGGCACCGGCAAGACCAAGACGCTGCAGCTCATCGCCGAGCAGCTGTCCGCCAACGGCGTTCCGGTCTTCCTCGCGGACATCAAGGGCGATGTCTCGGGCATCTCCGCGCCGGGTGCGAGCAACGCGAAGATCGAGGAACGGGCCAAGGACGTGGCCCAGGAATGGGAGGCCACGGGGTTTCCCAGCGAGTTCTATTCGCTGGGCGGGATCGGGCCCGGCATCCCGCTCCGGGCCAGCGTGACGAGTTTCGGACCCGTCCTCATGTCCAAGGTGCTCCAGCTCAACCAGACGCAGGAGCAGTCGCTGGGGCTGATCTTCCACTACGCCGACACCAAGGGCCTGGAGCTGATCGACCTCAAGGACCTGCGGGCGGTCGTCGCCTTCCTCGTGTCCGACAAGGGAAAACCGGAGCTCAAGGGAATCGGCGGGCTGTCCACGGTGACCGCCGGGGTGATCCTGCGGGCACTGACCGCCTTCGAACAGCAGGGGGCCGCGGAATTCTTCGGGGAGCCCGAATTCGACACCAGTGAATTCCTCCGAACGGCGGCGGACGGGCGCGGGCTGGTCTCCGTACTGGAGCTTCCGGCGGTCCAGGACAAACCGCAGCTCTTCTCCACCTTCCTGATGTGGCTGCTGGCCGATCTTTACGGGGACCTGCCGGAAGTCGGGGACCTGGACAAACCGAAACTCGTCTTCTTCTTCGACGAGGCGCACCTGCTGTTCAACGGCGCCTCGAAGGCCTTCCTCGAAGCCATCACCCAGACGGTGCGGCTGATCCGGTCCAAGGGCATCGGCGTCTTCTTCGTCACGCAGACCCCGAAGGACGTACCGGCCGACGTGCTGGCGCAGCTCGGCAACCGGGTGCAGCACGCGCTGCGCGCGTTCACGCCGGACGACGCGAAGGCGCTGAAGGCGACGGTGAAGACGTTCCCGAACTCCGCGTACGACCTGGAGGAGCTGCTGACCCAGCTGGGGACGGGCGAGGCGGTGATCACCGTACTGAGCGAGAACGGCGCGCCGACCCCGGTGGCCGCTACGAGGCTGCGCGCGCCGCAGTCGCTGATGGGGCCGATCGACGCGGCGGCGCTGGACCAGGCGGTGAAGGCCTCGCTGCTCTACTCGCGGTACGCGGAGCCGGTCGACCGGGAATCGGCGTACGAGAAGATCAGCGCGGAGCAGGCTGCCGCGGAGGCCGAGGCGGAGGCGGCGGCCGCTGCCGCGGAGGCGGCGAAGGCGGCGAAGGCGGCGGCCGTGGCGGCCCGGAACGCGCCGAAGCCGGACCCCTCACTGGCGGAACAGGTGGTGGGCAGCGGGCTGTTCCGCTCGCTGGCCCGGTCGATCGGGACGCAGCTCGGGCGGGAGATCTCGCGGTCGATCTTCGGGACGGCGCGGAAACGGCGCTGACGGGGCGGTAGTCGGGCGGCAGCCGGGCCATAGCCGGGTGTCCGACGGAGCCTTGGTGGAGCGGGCCGGGTCCGGAGCCGGAAGGAGTAGTGGCGGGGCCGTGGTGGCTGCGAGACTCGGAGCATGCGGACCGAACTCACCGACACCACCTCCAGCAAGGTCAACCGGGCCCTGCTCGACGCCCGGCGGGCCATCGGCAGCCCGGCGATGGGGCTCGTGCTCAACCTCCTCATCGCCACGGACGAGGAGAACGCCTACGACGCCGTCCGCGCCGCCTCCGAGGCTTCGCGCGAGCACCCGTGCCGGATCATCGCGGTCATCAAGCGCACGGCCCGCGGCCCGCACCGCCTCCGGCAGAACCGGCTCGACGCCGAGCTGCGGGTCGGCTCCGACGCCGGGTCCGGGGAGATCGTGCTGCTGCGCCTGCACGGCACGCTCAACGAGCACGCCGGGTCCGTGGTGCTCCCGCTGCTCGTGCCCGACGCCCCCGTGGTCGCCTGGTGGCCCGCCGATGCTCCCCAGGCGCCGGCCCGGGACCCGCTGGGGGCCCTCGCGCAGCGGCGGATCACCGATGCGCAGGCGGCCGACGACCCCGTCGCGGTGCTCGACGCGCGGGCCGCGGTCTACGAGCCCGGGGACACCGACCTCGCCTGGACCCGGCTGACGCCGTGGCGCTCGCTGCTGGCCGCCGCCCTGGACCAGAAGCCGCTCCCGGTGACGGCCGCGACCGTGGAGAGCGAGCCCGGCAATCCGAGCTCCGAGCTGCTGGCCCGCTGGCTGGAGGACCGGCTCGGGGTCCCGGTGGAGCGGGTGGCCACCGCGGGACCGGTCATCACCCGGGTCCGGATGATCACCACCGGCGGGGAGATCCAGGTGGACCGCCCCGACGGGATCCTGGCCACCCTGCTCCTGCCCGGCAGCCCCGACCGCAAGGTGGCCCTGAAGATCCGCAGCAGCGCCGAGCTGATCGCGGAGGAGCTCCGCAGGCTCGACTCGGACGAGGTCTACGCCTCCGCGCTGCGCTTCAGGCGGTCGGCCCAGGTGTCGCTCTCCGCGTAGTGGTTGTCGTAGACCGGCTGGCTGTCGATGATGTCCTGGATCGTGGCCTCGCCGGCCCGGACCCGGCCGAGCAGCCGGTAGTAGTCGAAGCGGCCCATGCCCGGGGTGAAGCCGACGAAGACCTCGGCCGTGCTGTCGGCGGCCGGGGCGAAGGCGTGCTTCACACCGGGCGGGACGGCGAGGAAGTCCCCCTTGGTGAGGGTGTGTATCTCGTCGCCGACGAGGACGTCGAGCCGGCCGTCCGTGACGTGGAAGAACTCGGTCGCCTTGGTGTGGAAGTGCACCGGGGCGCCGGCCGCGCCGGCCTCGAAGCTCGCCGTGTTGCAGGTGAGTTCGGCGGTGTCGGTGAGCAGCGTGATGACGCTGCCGGGTCCGTCGGAGATGGATTCGGCAGCGGCGGCGCGGGTCAGGTTCTCGGTCATGATCACGAGTCTAGGGCGGGGGTCTGACAATCCCCGGGACTCGTCAATTCGGCTTCTCCCGCTACCCCTTGGCCGCCTTCGCCGCGGCCTTCGCCTCCTGCTTGTGCGCCCGTACCTTCGCCAGCGATTCGGGCCCGGTGATGTCGGCCGCCGACCGGTAGACGTTCGCCGGGCCGTAGCCGCCGGCCGCCTCCCGCCACCCCTTCGGCCGCACCCCGAACCGCTTGCCGAGCAGCGCCAGGAAGATCTGCGCCTTCTGCTCCCCGAAGCCGGGCAGCGCCTTCAGCCGCCCCAGCAGCTCGGCGCCCGTACCCGCATCGGCCCACACCGCCGCCGCGTCCCCGTCGTAGTGCTCCACGAGGTACGCGCACAGCTGCTGCACCCGCTTCGCCATCGACCCCGGGTAGCGGTGCACGGCCGGCTTCTCGGCGAGCAGCGCGGCGAAGGCCTCCGGGTCGTGGGCGGCGATCGCGTGCGCGTCCAGATCGTCGGAGCCGAGCCGCCGGGCGATCGTGTAGGGCCCCGAGAAGGCCCACTCCATCGGAACCTGCTGGTCCAGCAGCATCCCGACGAGCGCGGCCAGCGGGCTGCGGCCGAGCAGCTCGTCGGCCTCCGGCTGCTGGGCGAGCCGGATGGTGGCCGCCCCGAACGTGTCCTTGTCCATGGCTCCAGGGTCCCGCGCGGAGGCTCTCCCCGCGCGATTGTCAGACCCCGCACCTAGCGTGAGAGGCGAGACGGGTCACGTCGTACACGACACAGGAGTCGATCGATCATGGCTGAGTTCCCCGAGGGCGCACCCTGCTGGGTGGACGCGATGTTCACGGATGTGGAGGGCGCCAAGAGCTTTTACGCCGCTGTGCTGGGCTGGACCTTCGGCGAGTCCAGCAGCGAGTACGGCAACTACACGCAGGCCTACTCCGGCGGCAAGGCCGTAGCGGCCGTGGTCCCGCCGATGCCTGGGCAGGAGGGGGCTTCGCAGTGGTGTCTGTACTTCTCCTCGCCCGACGCGACGGCCACCGCCGGGAAGATCAAGGCGGCGGGCGGCGAGGTGCTGATGGAGCCGATGCAGGTCGGTGACTTCGGCACGATGGCGATCGCCAAGGAGCCGGGCGGCGCGGTCTTCGGCGTCTGGCAGCCCGGCGAGCACAAGGGCTTCGAGAAGTTCGGCGAGGCGGGTGCGTACGCGTGGGCGGAGGTGTTCTCGCGCGACGTGGCCAAGACGGACGGGTTCCTGCCGAAGGTCTTCCCGTACGGCGAGCAGCAGATGGAGGCCGGCGAGAACCCCGAGATGCCCGGCATGGACTACAAGGTCTTCAACCTGGGCGGCCCGGAGAACGTGGTGCTGGGCCGGATGAGCATGGGTGACGAGTTCCCGCCCGAGATCCCGTCCTACGTCCAGGTCTACTTCGGCGTCCCGGACTGCGACGCGGCGGTCGCCAAGACCCAGGAGCTCGGCGGCATGCTGCACTTCGGTCCGATGGACAGCCCCTTCGGCCGCTTCGCCGCGCTGACGGACCCGCAGGGCGCGGCGTTCGCGGTGATCGACATGTCCACGAAGGTGGGCGAGATGCCGAAGTTCGCCTGACGGACGGTACGGGTCTGACGTGGACGGGCGGGGTCACCGGGCCGGTGGCCCCGCCAGCCTGCGCCAGAAGGCGGCGTTGCCGCGGTTTTTGAGGACGTCGGGATGGTCGGGTCCCAGTACCCGTATCCGGTCGGCCAGCAGCTCTTCCAGCGCGGTGGCGGCGCCGGCGGCGTCACCGCCGGCGCCCCGGGCCATGGCGAGATTGCCCCGGCTGCTGAGGGTTCTGGGGTGATCGGGGCCGAGCCATCGCAGGCTGTCCGCCAGCAGTTGCTCATAGGCGAGGGTGGCACGGGGCAGATCGCCCGCCTCTGCCCACGCGGTGGCGAGGTTGGTGCGGGTGGACAGGGTGTGGGGATGGTCCACGCCCAGGACCCGGGTCCTGGCGGCCAGTACCTGTTCGAGCGAGGCAGCGGCCCCGGCCGGATCACCCGCTTGCCCCTGCAGGGTGGCGAGGTTGGCTCTGGCGCCGATGGCCGTTGGGTGGTCGGGGCCCAGAACGCGCTCGAAGTCGTCGCGCAGTCTTGTGAGACTGGCGATGGCGCCGCTGAGATCACCTGCCGAGGCCTGCCAGTAGGTGAGGTTGGCGCGGATGGTGAGGGTCTCGGGGTGGTCGGCGCCCAGGACGCGGGCGAGGTCGTCCTGCAGTTCCACGCACGCGAGCGTCGCCCCGGCCACATCACCGAGGAGTCCTTGCCACCGGGCGAGGTGGCCCCGGACGAGCAGGGTGCTGGGATGGTCCACCCCCAGGTGGCGGCGGGTGGTGGGGGCGAGCTGCCGGTAGTACTCGACGGCGTCGGAGATCCGGCCCGATTCGCCGAGGCTCGATCCCGCGCGGAACAGCACCTGGTGCATATCCGGCCGGTGCAAGTGCTCCTCGGCGTGTGCCGCGAGGGCGGCGGTATTCGCCCGCAGGGACTGTACGAGTTGTGTGTCGGCCTCGCGCTCGACGTCGGGCCAGGCGGCGAGGAGTCTGGCCGCGACGCCCCGGGCCAGCACCCCGTACTCCTCGGCGGTGAGGGTTTCCCGGACCGCGCGCTGGATGAGCTGGTGGACGCGGACCTGGCCGTCGGCATGGTGGACGAGGCTCAGGCGGTGCAGGGCGCGCAGCGCCCCGGAGGTGTTGTCGAGGGGCAGGAGGACGGCGGGGATGCCGTTCGGGTCCAGCATCGACAGGAACTGGAGGACCGGGCGGGCCCACCCCACCGGCCGCAGGGCGTCCGCGCGGTCGATCGAGAGGGACCAGGCGGCGGCCACGGTGACGGACTGGTCGTCGGGCAGGGTGCCCGGCTCCGGGAGGAGGTCGGCCAGCGAGCGGGCCCGGTCGGCGAGCAGGCGGCGGTACGCGGCGCAGTCGAGGCCCGCGTCGTGCAGGTACGCGGCGGCCTGGGAGAGGGCCAGCGGAAGGTACCCCAGGTCACCGGCGAGGGCGGCGATCTCCCCGGGCGGGTCGGTCCGGCCGTGCGAGAGGTACGCGACGGCTTCGGCCGCGCTGAACACCTCGACCTCCACCGCGCGGCGGCCCGGCCCGGTCAGCGCGGCGTCCCGCCGGCGGGTGGTGATCAGGGTCCGGCCGCAGGGGCTCCGCGGGGGCCAGAGGCCGCGCAGGTCGGCGGGGTCGGCGAGGTCGTCCAGCACGATCATCCAGCGGTGCGGGCGCTCTCCGGGGGCGGGCTCCAGCCAGGCCAGGAGCCGGGCGGCCGCCGTGTCGGGGTCGGCGGGATCGGCGCCGAGGAGCCGGACGGCGGCCTGGGCGTAGGCGTCGACGATGGCCGTACGGGCGCTCGCGGTGACCCAGACCAGCAGGTCGAGCTCCCCCGCCTGCCAGGCGGTACGGGCCCTCGCGGCGGCGAGCTGCGTCTTGCCGACCCCGCCCATGCCGGACAGGACCTCGCCGTCCGCCACCGCCCGGGCCTGGAAGCAGGCGGCGCGGGGCGGGAGGGTCCCGATCTGGAGGGGGCTTGGCGATGCCGGTCCGGTCAGCCCTGGGACGGAGCCGGCGGGGAAGGGTGGCTGATGTGGATGCCCCCGTGGACCACGTTCGCCGCGACCTGGCCGCCGACCGCCCGCACGTCCCGGCCGGCCGCTATCCCGCCGGGGGCGGCGGTCCGGGGGAACAGGGCCCGCAGGCCGGCGGCCGCCTGGTCCCGGTCGGGGCCGGTCAGGGCCTCCAGGTGCTGTTCGATCAGGGTCTGCCAGATCGTCTCCTGGCGGAGCCGGGCCCGCTCGGATCCGTCCTCGGCCAGCTCGGCCGCCGTGCGGTCCAGCCGGGCGGCGGTGTCTCCGCGCCCGAACCACCGGGCCACCCGGTCCCGTACGCCCTCCCAGGCGTCGGTACTGGCCGCCTGGACGATCCCGGCCCCGCCCATCGCGGCGATCGCCGTCAACGATTCCTGCAACATCGCACACCCCCTGCCGACTCAACCGACCGTAGTGCCCACGAGGTTCCCGTGCGGGGCGATCCGGTGATCCGGGCGCATCGGCCAGCCGGTCGGGTGGTTCCGGCTGGTGGATGCGAGGGGCTGAACGCAAGTCAGCGAGATGCCGCATAGCGTCGGTCCAGTGATCCAGTGCGGTCCCCCCGGGCCGTACGAAATGTCTACGTAAGAGGTCGTACCACTCATGAGCCTGAGCATCCGCAACCAGATCGCCGGCACCGTCACCGCCGTCACCGCCGGTGAGGCCATGGCGACGGTCAAGGTCCGCCTGGAAGGTGGCCAGGACATCACCGCCGCGATCACCACCGACGCCGTCAAGGACCTCGGCATCGTCGCCGGCTCCTCCGTCAAGGCGCTGGTCAAGGCCACCGAGGTGGCCCTGGCGACGGCGGCCGTCGACGGGATCTCCATCCGCAACCAGATCGCCGGCACCGTCGCCGACGTCGCCACCGGTGGCGCCATGGCGTCCGTCAAGGTGGACGTGAACGGCGGCGGCCTGACCGCCGCCATCACCAAGGACGCCGTCGACGCGCTCGGCCTGGCCGCCGGATCCCCCGTCGTCGCGCTGATCAAGTCGACCGAGATCAGCCTCGCCACCAACTGAATCAGCCTGGCCACGAGCCGAGTCGGCCACCGACCGGGTCAGAGGCCCAGGCTCGGCGGGGACAGCGCGCCGAACCACACGTGGGTGACCGCGCTGACGTAGCGCGCCCCGCACCGGTCCGTGGGGACCACCAGCTGCGCGCCCGCCCCGTCGAGGTCCTCGCCGTCGAGGCGGGTCGCCAGCAGGATCGGGCTGTTGCCGAAGTCGGGGTCCAACTCGGCCCAGGACAGCACCGAATGGTGCCCGTCGCCGCCGGTGACCGCGAGCAGGAAGCGCGAACGGTCCTTGCGGCGGCGGGGGTCGAAGGCCGGGCCCGCGTCCGCGATGACCTCGCGGAGCAACGGGCCCTCGAACACGTGGTGCTGCGGACCGTTCGTCGCGCAGTCGAACGTGACCGCGGCCCGGTGCTGTGCCCAGTCCCGCAGGTCCGCGACGCTCAGCGTCGCCGGGTGGTCCAGATCGCCGTGCAGCATGAGTTTGGCCATGGCTGAGTCATGCCCGGCGGCGACCGTTCCGGAACCTCATCTGCAAGGTTGAGAGGTTGATATGAGTCGCAGGTGTGTGGTCATTAGTCAGTTCAGCCTGGCAGATTCTGAGACATCTTCTGCCATACGGCATCCCGGAGCAGCGGCATCTCCGTGAAGCGGATGCCCGTCGCGTCGCGCAGCGCGTTCGCGAAGGCCGGGCCCACCGGGTTGAAGGGGCTCTCGGACATGGACTTCGCGCCCAGCGGGCCGATCGAGTCCGAGGTCTCCGTGAAGTGGACCTCGGTGCGCGGGACGTCCGCGTACTGCGGCAGCCGGTAGCGGCGGAACGCCGCCGTCGTGACCTCGCCGCGCTCGTCGATCCGTACGGTCTCGAAGAGGGTGGCGCCCAGGGCCTGCGCGACGCCGCCCTCCACCTGGCCGAGGCACTGCATCGGGTTCATCACCTTGCCCGCGTCCGCCGAGTGCACGCTGCGCAGGATCTTCATCTCCCCGGTGCCGGGGTCCACGGCCAGCCGGAACCACTGGGCGTTGAACGCCACCGAGCGCGGGGTGCCGCCGAAGTGGCCCTCGCAGCTGATCTCGCTCGCCTTCCCCTTGGCGTGGGCCGCCTCGTAGAGCTCCTTGAGGGTGACCGGTCGGCCCGCGCAGTCGAAGGACTCGGGGCCCAGCAGGCACAGGTGCCGGGCGACGCCCGTGTGCTCGGAGGCGAAGGTCTTCATGCGCTCGGCGAGCGAGGTCGCGGCGAGCAGCACCGCCTTGCCCGCCACCACCGTGCCGGCAGACCCGAAGGCGCCGGTGTCGTGCCGGACCACGTCGGTGTCGGCCTGGCGCACGGTCAGCCGGTCCGCGGTGGTGTTCAGCGCGTCCCCGGCGAGCTGCTTGTGGACGGTGGTGGTGCCGTTGCCGAACTCGGCGGTGCCGACCGCGATGTCGTACGTGCCGTCCCGGAGCAGGGTGATCGTGGCGTCGGCGTAGTGGCCGCGGGGCGGGCTCGTGGCGATCATCGACACGGCGGTGCCCTGGCCGGTCACCCAGCCCGGCGGGACCTGCTCCCGGCTGGTGTCCTCGGCGATCGCCTTGCGGACGACGGCGAGGCATTCGGCCAGCCCGTAGCTGGCGATGAACAGGTCCTCGTCGTGGCCGATCGGGGTGTGCATGTGGTCGAGCGGGCCGATGATGTTCTTCTCGCGGAATTCCAGGGGGTCCATGCCCAGGCGCCGCGCCACCTCGTCCATCGCCGACTCCAGGGCGAAGGTGGTCTGGCCCAGCCCGTAGCCGCGGAAGGCGCCCGCCGGGACGACGTTGGTGTAGACGGAGTAGGCCTCGACCTTCTTGTGCGGGGCCTTGTAGATCACGAAGGACTCGCCGGCGCTGTGGTACATCACGCCCGGGCCGTGGTTCCCGTACGCGCCCGTGTTGGACACGATGCGCATGGAGATGGCGGTGAGGGTGCCGTCGGCGCGGGCGCCGAGCTTGATCCGGACGGTGAAGGGGTGCCGGGTGCTGGCGCCGTAGAACTGCTCGGCGCGGGTGAACTCCAGCTTCACAGGCCGGTGCAGTTTCATCGCCGCCAGGACGACGATGTCCTCCGCGAACATCTCCTGCTTGCCGCCGAAACCGCCGCCGACCCGGCCCGCGACCACCCGGACCTCGTCCTCGCCGAGGCCGTAGAGGGCGCACAGGGCGCGCCGGGTCAGGAACGGGGTCTGGGTGGAGGAGCGGACGGTGATTCGCTCGCCGCTGCCGTCCTCCTTCGGTTCGAAGTAGGCGACGCAGCCGTGGGTTTCGAGGCTGGCGTGCTGGACGCGCTGGGTCTGGAAGGTCTCCTCGTAGACCACGGCCGCCTCGGCGAAACCCTGCTCCACATCGCCGATCTCGCCGTGCACCTCGCCGGCCACGTTGTTCTCGACGCGGGCGATGCGCGCCTGCGGCCCCTTGCCCGCGTGGATGACCGGCGCGCCCGGGGCCATGGCCTTCTCCGGATCGATCACGTACGGGAGTTTCTCGTACGTGACCCGGATCCGGCGGCAGCCCTCCTCCGCGGCGCCTTCGCTGTCGGCGACGACGGCCGCCACGCGCTGCCCGACGAACCGGACCACGTCGTCCAGCAGGCGGGTGTCGTCGGGGTCCTCGTGCGGGTGTTCGTGGCGGGCGCTGGAGTAGAGCACGTCCGGGGCGTCCTCGTGGGTGAACACCGCCCGCACCCCCGGCACGGCCAGTGCCTCGGAGGTGTCGATCGCGGTGATCCGGGCGTGTGGGTGCGGGGAGCGCAGCAGCTTCATGTGCAGCAGGCCGGGCACGTCGATGTCGAAGGTGTAGCGGGCGACGCCGGTGACCACCTGGGGAGCGGCGGGCGCGCCGAGGTTGCGGCCGACGGCCTTGCCCGCCTCGGGCTCCTCGATGTGCTTCACGCCGCGGACGGCGTCCTCGATGGCGCGGTAGCCGGTGCAGCGGCAGATGTTGCCCTTGAAGGCGCGCGGCAGGTCGTCGAGCTTGCCGTCGCAGTGGGCGGTGCCCTTCTCGGCCTCCAGGGCGGCGGTGGTCATCACGAACCCGTTGGTGCAGAAGCCGCACTGGAAGCCCTGAGCCTCCAGGAACTTGCGCTGCACCGGGTGGAGTTCGCCGTCGGGGTGCGCGAGGCCCTCCAGGGTGGTGACCGAGCGGCCTTCGGCGCGGACGGCCGGGTAGAGGCAGCTGTGCACGGCCTGCCCGTCCACATGGACCGTGCAGGCACCGCAGTCGCCCTGGTCGCAGCCCTTCTTCACGCCGAACCAGCCGCGCTCGCGCACGTAGGTGCGCAGGCACTGGCCGGGCCGGGGCTCGTTCTCGAACCGCTGCTTGTTGATCTCGATCTCATAGCTCATCGGGAGGCCTCCTCCAGCGTGAGTTCGGCGCGGATCTCCTCCGCCAGGCGCAGGGCCATGTGGCGCCGCCAGGCGGGCGTCCCGTGGATGTCGTCGAACCATTCGTCGGGGCGGACGGTGTCGTCGATCGCCGAGCGCAGTTCCGCGGTGGTCGGCCACAGGGCGAACCAGAACCGGAAGGGGCGCGTCGTGGCGGCCGAGACGGTCAGGGCGAAGGAGCCGTCCCGGGGGTCGGCCGCGCCGATGACCAGGGCGGCCGAGCGGCCGAGCCCGTAGAGGGAGCACTGGCGGAACGCGGTCCGGCACTCCAGCGAGCGGGCCGGGATGCGGACCGAGCGCAGCAGCTCGCCTTCGCTCAGGTCCTTGACCCCGGCTCCGAGGATGAAGTCGGCGACGGGCAGCCGGCGGGTGGCGCCGTCCTGGCCCTGGAGGAGGACCGTGCCGTCGAGGGCGGTGGTGAGGGAGATCACCGGGCCGGCGGGGAGGCCGTTGCAGAGGTTGCCGCCCACGGTCGCCATGTTCCAGATCTTGAAGCTGGCGAGGAAGGCGCGGCAGCACTTCTCGAAGAGCGGTGCGGCGGTGGCGGGCAGGGTCCGGCCGAAGCGGGACAGCTCGGTGATGGTGCAGGTGGCGGCGATGTCGAGGGAGCCGTCGGGCTGCCGGGACAGGGGCGGCCAGCCCATCCGGGAGAGGTCGACGAGGCGGCGGACGTGGGGCTGGGGCTCGGAGAAGAGGTACGTGCCTCCGCCGAGCCAGGCGTCGCCGGGACGCCAGGGTTCGCGACGGCGGGCGTCACGTACGTCGAGCACCGTGTTGAGGTCCATTTTCCGCCACCTTCGCTGTCCTCGTATGCCGGGTAAGCCGTCCGCAGGCGGTTTCGTCCGTCCTAGCGTCAGTGAACCAACGGGGTGGCGGCGGGGACGACTGGTCCCGGCCACGGAAAAACACGAGGGCCGCGCAGGCGGCACTGGTGGATCATCCAATAGGCCTTCTCTGGGATTGCCCTTGCATTTACCATGGTGAACCTCATATTCGCCTCGCGATTGTGGGCTGCCACCCGCCGCAAGGAGTCCCCGCCATGCACGTCCTCGATCTGCTCCAGTCCGACAACCTCGGCCTCACCCTGCTGTGGGGCGAAGAGCACCTTCTCGGCCAGGAGGTCAGCGGGGTGACCGCCACGGATCTGGAGGACCCGGGCCGGTTCCTGGGCCCGGGCGAGCTCGTGCTCAGCGGCCTCGTGTGGTGGCGGCCGGGCGCCACGGCCGCCGGCCGGACCGACCGGTTCGTCGCCGCCCTCGCCTCCGCCGGAGCGCGGGCGCTGCTGGCCGGCGAGGAGACCCACGGCGGGGTGCCCGACGAGCTCGTCGCCGCCTGCCGTGCCCACCGGATGCCGCTGGTGGCGGTGCCCGCGCAGACCAGCTTCCGGGCCGTGACGGAGGCGGTGTACCTGCGGCAGTGGGGCGACCTGAGCAGGCGCCCGACCCGGCTCTTCGCGCTTCCCGAGAACGTGCGCGGCGAGCTCAGCCGGCTCCTGGAGGGCGGGGCCGGGCCGGCGGAGCTGCTGGACCGGGCCTGCGCCCACCTGGGCCGGGTGCCCTGCTACCTGCTGACCGCGAGCGGCCGCACGGTGGCCCGTACCCCGTCCGCACCCGCGATACCGGCCCCGCGGGCCTCCGTCGCCGCGCTGTCGCGGGGCGGGGTCACGCTGCGGATCGAGGCCGAGAGCTCGCCCTACGACGCCTGGCAGCTGCACGTCCCGGACGCGGACGCCGCCCCGCCGAGGGTGCTGCACGAGATCGCCGAGGTGTTCGCGCAGTACCGCGACGGGGAGACCCGACGGGGCGCCGCGCGGCGTGCGGCCGGGCGGGAACTGCTCGCGCTGGTGGCGTCCGAGAGCGCCGAACCCGACGTGCTCGGCGCCGCGCTGGCGGCGGCCGGACTGCCCGCGCAAGGCCCGTACCGGGTGGTGGCCGCGACGGACGCGGACGCGCTGGCGGAGGCACTGGAGCACCTGGACGGGGTGCTGTGGGCGGCGGGTGAGGCGGGGGCGGTGCTGCACGAACCCGCGGAGCCGGACGCGGACGCGGTCCCGGCCGGGGGCCAGGGCCCCGTGGCGGACCGGCTGCGCGCGCTGTGGCCGCTGCTGCGGGCGTGCGGCGGCCCGGAGGCCGACCCGCGGCTCGGCGTGGGCGCGCGGGCGGATTCGGCCGAGGGGCTACGCGCGTCACTCAGCCAGGCCCGCTTCGCCCTGACGGCGGCGGACGCGGCGGTGCCGGTGCGCGGGGTCGAGCAGCTGGACACCCTGGCGGAACTGCTGTCCGGGGTCCCGCCGGAGGTGCGCGGGGTGTTCGGGACGCGGACGCTGGGGGCGCTGGGGGACGGGATGCTGCGCGAGACGCTGGAGGTGTTCCTCGCCAACAACTGCTCGTGGACGCGCACGGCGGAGGCGCTGCACCTGCACGTGAACACCGTCCACTACCGGATGGAGCGGGTGGAGGCGCTGACCGGCCGCGACCTGTCCCGGCTGGACCACAAGCTGGACCTGTACGCGGCGCTGCACTGCTGAGCTTGGCCTTGGCCCAGCCCCGGACCGGCCCCGGACCGGCCTAGGCCTAGGCCAGGTCGACGTGGACGTCCGTGGACTTCACCCGGGCCGTCACGGTGACCCCGACCGCGATGCCGAGCTCCTCCACCGATTCCCGGGTCACGACGGAGACGATGCGGTGCGGCCCCGACTGGATCTCCACCCGGGCCGCGACCTCGTCGAGCAGGACGGCGGTGACGATCCCGGCGAAGGAATTGCGCACGGAGGTGGCCGCGGCCGTCTCCGGGACCGGATGCAGCCCGGCGGCACGTTCCTTGGCGAAGGCGGCGAGGGCGACCCCGTCGACGCTGCGGACCCCGTCGGGGGCGCGGCGCGCGGGCAGCCGCCCCCCGTCGGCCCAGCGGCGGACGGTCTCGGGGCTCACGCGGAGCAGGCCCGCGGCCTGCCCGATGGAGTACGAGGGCACCCGCGCAGCCTAGGGCCTTTCGGCGAAGCCGTCGGGGCGGGGGCGGGAGTAGCGTCGTAGGTGCGACCAGGCGGCGGCCCACTGCATGCGGCCGCGGCACGAAAGAAAGGTGCCGCCGATGTCCCTCCCGTCCTCCGAGTCCTCTCCGTCCTCTCCGTCCTCTCCGTCCCTCCCCTTCCTCGTCGGATTCGACGGATCCGTCCGCAGCCTCGCCGCCGCCCGCTGGGCCGCGCGGGAGGCACGGTCGGCCGGGGCCGTGCTCCGGCTGCTCCACGTGGGCCAGGCCTGGCCCACCATCCAGCCGATCTCCCCCGAGTTCCAGCCCGTGCTCGGCGCGAGCGCGGTGGCCGCCGAGGCCGTGCTGGCGGCCAGCGCCGACGAACTCCGTGCCGTCCACCCCGGCCTGACCGTGGAGACGGCCACCGCCGAGGGCGGACCGGCCGGCGAGCTGACGCGCGCCGCCGCGCACGCCCGGTTGCTCGTCGTCGGAGCCGGCGGGCACAACCGCCACGTCCCGTTGCTCGGCTCCACGGCGCTGCACGTGGCCGGACGCTGCGAGATCCCCGTCGTCCTGGTCCGGGAGCAGGCCGCCGAGGGTGCGCACCGCGGCCGAGGGGTGGTCGTGGGCGTGGACCCGGCCGGCGACTACGAGGCCGTCCTCGGCTTCGGGTACGCCTGGGCGGCCGCGCACGGGCTGCCGCTGCGCGCGGTGCACGCGGGCCCGGAACCGTCGGAGTTGCTGGAGGCCGCGGTGGCCAAGGTCTCCGCGCGGTACCCCGGGGTGGCGACCGAGTGCGTCAGCCGTGTCGGCGACCCCGCGCACGTCCTGGTCGACGAGTCCGAGGCGGCCGACCTGCTGGTCATCGGCCGCCGCCACCACCGCCCCCTGCACGGCCTCGGCCCCACGGACCACGCGGTGGCCCACTACGCCCGCGGCCCGGTGGCCCTGGTCCCGCACGGCTAGGAAGCGGTGGCAGCGGGGGCTACCGCCGCAGCAGGACGATCACCGAGCCCCACATCGTCAGCAGGACGTTGCCCAGGGCGTAGGGGACCGTCGTGCCCAGGGCCGGGATCTGGCTGCGGGCGCGCTCCGTCAGGGCGCCGAGGGCGGCCGTCGTGGTCTGGGCGCCGGCCAGGGCGCCGAGCAGGATCGGCAGGGGGAGGCGCTGCACGAAGTGCCCGTAGGCGAATCCGGCCAGCAGCGGGACCGTGGTCACGACCGCGCCCCAGAGCAGCAGCGGCCAGCCCGCCTCGCGCAGGCCCGGGACGAAGCTGGGCCCCGCGTTGAGGCCGACGATGGTGACGAACACGCACAGGCCGAGCGTGCCCATCAGCCACTGCGCCGCCGACGGCAGGTTCCCGTACGTGGGGTACCTGCTCCGGATCCAGCCGAAGACCAGCCCCATCAGCAGCGCCCCGGTGGAGGTGGACAGCGAGAGCGGGGCGCCGGCCGCGTGCAGGGCCGGGATGCCCAGGCAGCCGCCGAGGAACAGCCCGAGGGCGATCCACACCATGTCGGTGGCGAAGCTGGTCGGCACCGGCTTGCCCAATTCCCGCGCGGCCTCGTCCACCAGCCTGCGCGGCCCGGTGAGGACGAGGGTGTCGCCGCGTTCCACCGTGCTGTCGAGCCGCACCCGAAGGTCCGTACCGGCCCGCCAGTGCTCCTCGACGAAGACCCCCGGCATGAAGTCCTCGTGGCGCAGGGTGCGGATCGTACAGCCGTCGCGGTTGCGGTCCGTGATGACCACGTGCAGGGATTCCGTGCGGTAGGCGAGGAGCTCGAAGTCGTCCGTCTCCATGCCGATGTGCGTGCGCGCGTCGTACGCGACGAGGTCGCCCCGGACCGCGCTGACGGCCAGGACGTCGCCCAGCTCGATCCGGGTGTCCGGGGTGTGGTCGAGGATCTCCCCCGCCCGGCGCAGCCTGGCAGGAGGCGGGGCAGCACCCCGGCGAGGAGCTGTGCGTGCGGGTGTGCGTTAGCTCGATTGGGTGGTTGTCGGATTGCGGCTTGCGGGAGCTGGGAGTCGGTCCGGTAGCGTCGCGGGTGCGATCTGGGACGCCGGGTGCGGTGCCAATGTGTGGGGCCCCTGCTCCTCCGGAGTGATGGGTCAGGGCCTCCCCGTCGCCTTTGGCCGCGTCCATTTGGCCAGGTCGTGAGGGAACCGGACCTCCCGGAACGGACCACGCACAGGATGCGTGTCGCCGCCCGGGTCGCGAAAGCCGGGACCTAGTGCGCCCAAGACCGTTCGGGGCGTGCCGCCGCGCAGAGCTCACTTATGCGCAGTGAAAAGGAACGGTACGTGACCGCGTAGGCGACGGCACGAGGTGGGCCTGGTCGGCGGCTCCGGCCGCTCCGGGAAACGTTATGTGGCGGTTTGCCCCTCCGCATGTCCGGAGTCGGCAGCCGGATGCCCGGAGTCGGTGACCGGGGGCGCCGCCAGCCGGCGGACCAGGCCGGCCAGGGCCTCCCGCTGCTCCCCGGGTTCGGCGCCGGCGGTCGCGGGGGCCACCATCCGGACGAGCTGGGGGAGGTTGAACCAGCCGGCGGTCAGGGCGATCACCGCGTACATGAGGTGGCCGGCGGGGAGCTCGCCGGTGAGCGTCCCGGCGTCCTGGGCGGCGCCGATGGCGGCGACCTTCCGGGCGTAGTGGCCGGTCCGCTCGTCCTCGGCGGCCACCGCCTCGCCCCGGTGCAGGCCCTCCCAGGCGAGCAGGCGCAGGAAGTGCGGGTTGCGGCGGTGGTAGTCGAAGACCCGGGCGGTGTAGTCGCCCAGGTCGGCCGCGGACTCGCCGGTGAGCGGGACGGCGTCGGCGAGCCGGCTCAGCTCGCATTCGAGGACGGCACGGAAGAGCGCTTCCTTGTTGCCGAAGTACTGGTAGATCCGCTCCTTGTTGACGCCGGCGCGGGTGGCGATCGCGGCGACCCGGGCCGCCTCGGGGCCCTTGGCCGCGAACTCCTCGATGGCGGCGTCGAGCAGGAGCTTCTTGGTGCGTTCCGTGTCCCAGGCCATGGGCCGACCCTACCGCAATCCCAACCAACCGGTTGGAGTTTCGGGCGGGCCGGGCTATTCTCCAACCGTGCGGTTGGAGAATGTCCACCGCCCGAACCAGGAGGAACCCATGTCCGCGAGCACAGCAACCTCCACCGCCTCAGCCACCCCGTCAGCCCCCACCGCGCCCTCCGTCCACCGCCGGGCCCTGATCACCTGGCTGGCGATCTACCCGACCGTCACCGTCGTCATGGCCCTGGTCGGCGGGGCCACGGCCGCCCTACCGCTGCCGGTCCGGACGCTGATCCTCACGGCGATCGTCGTCCCGATAGCCGTCTACGCCCTGGTCCCGGCCCTGGTGAAGGCGAACACCGCGCTCGCCGGCCGCCCCCGCCGGCGCTGAGGCCGCCGGCACCTGGCCGAGAGCACCTGGCCGAGACCAGACCCGCCATTCGCGGTGCGTTCACGCGCCCGCCGTCGCCGGTACGCGGGGCCGCACTACTCATGACCCGAGCCCCCCGCCACGCACTCACCGCGATCACCGGAGAAGCCCGTGTCCCGACGTTCCGTCCGCCTCGCCGCCTCACTCGCCGCCACCGGCGTCCTCACCGCCGTGACCCTCACCCAGGCGTACGCCGCCCAGGGCGCGGGGTCCCACGAGGACTCCCGCGACGGCGCGCAGGGCGCCCGCCACCACACGGCGACCAAGCACGTCCTGCTGATCTCCGTGGACGGCCTCCACCAGTCGGACCTGGCCTGGTACACGGCCGGGCACCCGCAGTCCGCGCTGGCCCGGCTCGTCGGGTCGGGCGTGCAGTACACCGCCGCGAAGACGACGACCCCCTCCGACTCCTTCCCGGGCATGGTCGCCCAGGTGACCGGCGGCGGCCCCGGCACCACCGGCGTCTACTACGACGACAGCTACGACGCCTCGCTGCTCCCCGCGGGCACCACCGACTGCAAGACGGCGAAGCCCGGAGCAGAGGTGGACCTCACCGAGAACCTCGACAGGAACCCGGCCGCGCTCGACGCCGGACAGGGTCTGACCGGTCTGCCGGGCAGCATCCTCTCGATGACCGGCCGTCCCGCGGCCCTGCTCGACCCCGCCAAGCTGCCGGTCGACCCCAAGACCTGCAAGCCCCTCGCCCCGCACTCGTACCTGCGGGTGAACACCGTGTTCGAGGTGGCCCGCCAGGCAGGTCTGCGGACCGCCTGGTCCGACAAGCACGCGGCCTACGACATCCTCAACGGCCCCTCGGGCGAGGGCATCCAGGACCTGTTCACCCCGGAGATCAACAGCAAGGCCCCGGACTTCCCGGCCGCCGCCGACTGGACCAAGGACAACCTGGCCACCCAGCAGTACGACGGCTACAAGGTGAAGGCCGTCCTCAACGAGATCGACGGCTACGACCACGCCCGCACCCACAGGACCGGCACCCCGGCGGTCTTCGGCCTGAACCTCCAGTCCGTCTCCACCGCCCAGAAGCTGCCGAAGTCCAACGGCCTGAAGGGCGGCTACGCGGCCAAGGACGTCCCCGGGCCGCTGCTCGCGAAGAGCCTGGACTTCGTGAACGACCAGATCGGCGCGCTGACCGCCGAGATCCGCAAGCAGCACCTGGAGGGCAGCACCACCGTCATCCTGTCCGCCAAGCACGGCCAGTCGCCGGCCGATCCGGCCGCGCTGACCCGGATCTCCTCCGGCCCGCTCGTCGACGGGCTCAACGCCGCCTGGAAGAAGGCCCACCCGACCGCCGCCGACGGCTCCGCCACCGGCGACCTGGTGGCGCACACGGTGGCCGATGACGGCGTCCTGCTCTGGCTGAACGACCGCTCGGCGACGGCCACCCGGTTCGCGAAGGAGTACCTGCTCGCCCAGAACGGCACAGGCACCGACATCGACGGCAAGCCGAAGGCCTTCACCGCCTCCGGCCTGACCGAGGTCCGCGTCGGTGGGGCGGCGGCCGACTACTACGGCGCCAAGCCCGGCGACGCCCGCGTCCCGGACCTGGTCGGCCTCTCCCGCTACGGGGTCGTCTACACCGGCGGCACCGGCAAGATCGCCGAGCACGGCGGTTCCGCCGCCGACGACCTGGACGTCCCGCTGATCGTCTCGGGCGCCTCGACCCCGCACGGGGTACGGGTCTCCGCGCCGGTGCAGACCAAGCAGATCGCGCCGACGATCCTGAACCTCCTCGGCCTGAACCCGCAGTCCCTCCAGGCGGTCCGCCGGGAGCACACCCGGGTTCTCCCGGTCCGCTGACCCCTCTAGCGGGAAACGCGAAGGGCCCCACCGCAAGCGGTGGGGCCCTTCGGTCATGCGTACCGCCGTGAGGGGCGCGGCTACTCGCTGACCAGGACCGGGATGGAGAGCACCACGCTCACCGGGGTGCCCGTGAAGGCGCCCGGGGTCACCGTGAAGGCGATGCCGTCCGGACCCGCGGCGCGGGGGCCGTCGTGGTGCTCGGCGCCCTTCGCGTCCTCGCCCTCCTCCTGGTACTCGAACTTCCCGGTCCCGACGAGGTGCCCGGCCGCGTCGTAGTACGCGCCGTCCACCTCCAGGGCCAGGGTGTCGCTGACGTCCGCGGTGATGGCCAGGCGCCCGGTGACGGTCTGCTTGCCGGTGAGCGCGAGGCCCGTCAGCTTCACACGGTCGTTGAACGGGCCCTGCTCCACGCGGACCTCGCCCGGCGCGGCCGGCTGCGCCAGGGAAGCGGCCGGCGAGGGCGCGCTCCGCGGCGCCGGCATGGCCACCGGGGACACGGAGACGGCGGGTGTGCCGGCGCCGGTGTCCTTGCTGCCGGAGCAGCCCGTGGCGAGGGTGAGTACTGCGGCGGCGGCCAGCGCGGCGGCCGCGCTGCGGGCGAGGTGTCTCATCGGTTCTGCTCCTGGACCTGGATCAGTGGGCGGAGCGGCCGAACAGCGAGCGGTACATCTTTCCGTACAGCTCGGTGTTGTTCTGGCTCGCCGCGAAGGCGTTGCCGCCCGGACCGTAGGCGTAGATCGGGACGTCGGCACCGGTGTGGTTGCCGGACAGGTAGGTGAGCCAGAGGCTGGCGTCCGCGCTGCCGTCCTTGACGCCCGGGGCGTCGTCGGGGGTGCGGAAGGTGGCCGGGGCGAAGTTCTTCGCGTCGGCGGAACCCGCACCGTTGAGGATGCCGCTGGAGCGGACCGGGTCCTTCGCGCCGGAGGTCGGGCGCGACGGGGTGCTGTTGTTCGCCGGGTTGCCCGCGTCGGTGTTGGCGGGCGGCGCGACGGCCTCGGCGTTGGTGTAGGTGCCGTGCTCGATGATGTTGAAGCCGGCGCACTCGTGGTCGGCCGTGACGATCACCAGGGTGTGGCCGTCCTTCTTCGCGAACTCGTAGGCCGCCTTGACCGCGTCGTCGAACGCCTTGACCTCACCGAGCGTCTGCGCGGCGTCGTTGGCGTGCGAGCGCTTGTCGATCTGGGCGCCCTCGATCTGGAGGAAGAAGCCCTTGTTCTTCTTGCCGCGCTCCTGCTGCTTGCGGTCGGCCAGCAGCGAGATCGACTTCTTGGTCATGTCCGCCAGCGTCGGCTCCTGCTTCTGCACGGCGTCCGCGGGCAGACCGGCCTTGGCCTGCTCGACGGTCAGGTTGCCGCGGTTGAAGAGGCCGATGACCTTCTTGCCGTTGGCCTTGTCCAGGTCCGCCTTGGTGGGGACCTTCTGGCTGGCGGCGGTCTGGGCGGGCAGGGCGGCGTCGCCGAAGCTGCCGAGCACCTGGTAGCCCTGGGCCTGGAGGGCCTTCTGGTCGTCGGGCTCGAAGCGGGCGAGGCCGCCGCCGAACACCACGTCGGCGGTGCCGTTGCGGGCGATCTGCTCGGCGATCGGGGTGATCAGCGTCTTGTCCGCGGGCGCGGCCTCGTACGTACCGTCCTCCTTCTTGGGGAGGCAGGCGGCGTCGGAGTAGACCGGGCCCTGGCAGCCGCGCAGCAGCGCGTGGCTGTACTGGGCCGCCGGGGTGGCGTCGGTGACCTCGGCGGTGGAGACGTTGCCCGTGGCGAAGCCGGCCGCGTGGGCCTGCTCCATCAGCGTGGTGACCTTCTTCTCGTACGCGTCGACGCTGATGGCCGCGTTGTACGTCTTGACGCCCGAGGCCCACGCGGTCGCGGAGCTGGCCGAGTCGGTGACCAGCGAGGGCTTCGCGGTGCCCTTCTCGACGGCGTACGTGGCGACCGCGCCGTAGTTCGGCAGCGTCTCCATGGTCAGCTTGCCGGAGGCCCCGTAGAACCGCTCGCGGGCGGCCGTGACGTGGGTGCGGCCCATGCCGTCACCGAGCAGGTAGATGACGTTGCGGATCTCGCCGCGCCCCTGGTCGCTGAACTGGGGCGCCGAGTTGGCGGTGACGGCGGTACCGGCGGCCACGGCACAGGTGATGGCCAGGACGGTCATTGTCTTCACAGATCTACGGCGCATGGGTGAGAGGTCCCCCTCGGATGGTGCGACTCGGGCAAACCGAAGGTAGGAGCGGGGCATGAACACGACACTCCTAAACAGTGGAGTCCAGTCGAACACCCAAAGGCCTGAACCGGGCCGGGAAGCGGGGGGGGGGGCCCCCCCCCCGCGCGGGGGGGCGGGGGGGGCGGGGGGGGGGGGCGCGGCGGCGGGGGCGCGGCGGGGGGCGCCCCCCCGCCGTGGGGGGGGGGGGCCGGGGGCAG
>NZ_JBHYVM010000001.1:259841-320898 GCF_042750105.1 Streptomyces sp. NPDC059443
CCGTTGGTGGGGGGGGGCAATCACCACGACCCACATAACCCGGGGACCCCAGCCAAACACCCAAGGGCACCCCCGGGGGGGGCCCGCGACCCCCCCCCCCCGGGGGGGGGGGGGCCCTTCGACGTGAGAGCGGCGTACGGGGCTCAGAGGCCGAGATCGGTGAAGAACTGGTAGCTGGTGGGGTCGCCGGGCATCTGCCAGTTGAAGCCCTGGAGGAAGAAGCAGGCGATCAGGTTGCTGGCGGCGAAGACGAGGAGCACGGCCACGGTGACGGCCCCCGCACGGCGCAGGGCGGGCGAGGCGGGACCGGCGTCCAGGGGTTCGGACCAGGGGGTCAGGAACAGGGCTGCGGCGGCGGCCAGTGCGGCGGCGAGGAAGGTGATCAGGGCCCAGGTGTAGAGGTGCAGGCCGAACAGGGCGCCGGCGTAGCCGGGGTCGGGGGGCACGATGTGCATCAGGACCTGCGAGGCGGAGACGGTGCTGCCGATCAGGGCGGCCCCGATGGCCCAGCCCCAGCCCGAGGTCCACTCCCGGGTGGTCACCGCACCCTTGCGGGACCGGGCGATGATCCAGGCGGGGCCCACCGCGCTGAGCAGGAAGAACATTCGCTGGAGCAGGCACATGGGGCAGGGGTACTCCCGCAGCCCGAACTGGAAGAAGTAGGCGCCGGCCAGGGTGCCGCAGAGGCCGATGACGTAGGCGTGGGCGAACCACAGCCCGAGGCGGTTAGAGAGCCGGGCCGAGCCTGTGGTGGTGGTTGTGGAGCTGGGGGCGCTGGTGCTGGTGGTGCTCATGGTGAGGTCTCCTCCTCCGGAACGCGGTGGCTCAGAGGGCGATGTGGAAGGTGTGGGTGATGACGTGGGGGAGGAAGGCGATCGTGGTGACGATCAGGGTTCCCGCCCACAGCAGCATTCGGGACCTGTCCGGCCGGCCGCGGAGCACTGTCATGACGCACAAGAAGATGAGGAGGAAGAGGAGGGTGTACATGATGTCCCAGCTTCATCGGGGGGATCTTTCCTTGACTCCACCTTCCGTCCGGGAGTTCCGCGCCGGTAGCGGCAACGGATCGATGGATCCATAGAACCGCCCTATGGCCCTACGCCCCTACGCCCCTACGCCCCTTCGGCCGGGCGGCGGGCGATCGCGTACAGGTCCCGGGCCGGTCCGGCGGGCCGCTGCCCCGTGGGCCACACCGCGCGCAGGGACCGCGTCGTGTCGAGCCCGGTCACCGTGGCGGACCTCAGGCTGCCCGAGGCGAGTTCGGCGGAGACGGCGAGCGAGCTGAGGACGGCCGGACCGACACCGGCGGCCGCGGCGTTCTTGATGGCCGTGGTGGAGGAGAGCTCCATCAGCGGTGCGGGCTGCCAGCCGGGGAGGGCTGCGGCGACGGCCCGTTCGAAGGACGTACGGGTACCCGAGCCGGACTCGCGCTGGATCAGCGGGGTGGCGGCCAGCTCCGCCAGGCTGATCTCGGTGCGCCGCGCCCAGGGATGGCGGGGTGCGAAGACCACGACGAGGCGGTCCCTGGCCACGAGCCGGCTCTCCAGCCCCTTGGGCGCCCGCGGGCTCTCGATGAAGCCGATCCCGGCCCGCCCTTCCAGCACGGCCCGGGCCACAGTGGCCGAGTTCCCCGGCTCCAGGGTGACCGTGGTCCCGGGGGCGGAAGTGCGCAGCGCCACCAGCCACTTGGGGAACAGGTACTCCGCGATGGTCTGGCTGGCGGCCACCCGCAGTCGGGAGTCGCGCTGTTCGCGCAGGGTGTCGATGCCCGCGCCCAGCCGCTGGGCCGCCTCGACCAGGGGGCCGGCCCACTCGGCGATCAGCGCACCGGCCGGAGTAGGCCTGGAGCCGAGGGTGGAACGCTCCAGGACCGGCAGGCCGACCAGCTTCTCCAGGTAGCGGATGCGGGAGCTGGCCGACGGCTGGCTGATGCCGTGCGCCTCGGCGGCCCTGCCCAGGCTGCCCAGTTCGATGACGCTGAGCAGCAGGTCCAAGGCGGAGAGATCGGGGACGCGAGGGGGGAGGGGCATAGAGCCATTCTATGGATCCATTGATCCGTCACCGCTACCGCGCGGGCGTGGCGCGGCCGGAGTGTGGACGCATGAACTTGGCACTCGCGCCGGAGACCGTGGCCCGCTGGCAGTTCGGCATCACCACCGTCTACCACTTCCTCTTCGTGCCCCTGACGATCTCCCTCGCCGCGATCACGGCCGGCCTGGAGACGGCCTGGGTCCGGACCGGCAAGGAGAAGTACCTCCACGCGACGAAGTTTTGGGGAAAGCTCTTCCTGATCAACATCGCGCTGGGCGTGGTCACCGGCATCGTGCAGGAGTTCCAGTTCGGCATGAACTGGTCGGACTACTCGCGCTTCGTCGGCGACGTCTTCGGGGCGCCGCTGGCCTTCGAGGCGCTGATCGCCTTCTTCCTGGAGTCCACCTTCATCGGGCTGTGGATCTTCGGCTGGGACAAGCTGCCGAAGAAGGTCCACTGCGCCTGCATCTGGCTGGTGTCCCTCGGGACGGTGCTGTCCTCGTACTTCATCCTGGCGGCCAACTCCTGGATGCAGCACCCGGTCGGGTACGCCGTCGACGCGGCGACCGGGAAGGGCCCGGGGAAGGCGCGGCTCACCGACATCTGGGCCGTGCTGACCCAGCACACCACCCTCGTCCAGGCCGGGCACACCCTCTCCGCCTCCTTCCTGACCGGCGGGGCGTTCGTCGTCGGCATCGCCTCCTTCCACCTGTGGCGCCGCCGCCGCGAACCGGGCCGGCGGACGGCCGTGATGCGCGCCTCGCTGCGCGTCGGCCTCGCCGTCGCGGCGGTCGCCGGGCTCGCCACCGCCGTCAGCGGCGACAGCCTCGGCCAGGTCATGTTCGAGCAGCAGCCGATGAAGATGGCCGCCGCGGAGGCGCTCTGGGACACCAGCGCGCCCGCGCCGTTCTCGGTCTTCGCGGTCGGTGACGTGAGCGAGGGCCGCAACGACGTCGCCATCGAGGTCCCCGGGGTGCTCTCCTTCCTGGCGCACCACGACTTCACCGGCTCGGTACCGGGCATCAACGACACGGCCCGCCAGGAGGCGGCGCTCCACGGAGGCCGGCCCGAGGACTACATCCCGAGCATCTTCATGACCTTCTGGGCCTTCCGGCTCATGATCGGCTTCGGGATGGTCTCCTTCGCCGGAGCGGTCGCCGGGCTGTGGCTGACCCGGCGGAGGCGATGGCTCGACCCGCGCTTCCGTACCGGGGACGAGGAGACGCCCCGGCTGATGGTGACCGCCCGGGGCGAGCTCGGCCCCTTCCTCACCCGGTGGTTCTGGCGGGCCGGCATCCTCACCCTGGGCTTCCCGCTGGTCGCGAACTCCTTCGGCTGGATCTTCACCGAGATGGGCCGCCAGCCCTGGGCGGTCTACGGCCTGCTGAAGACCGCCGACGCGGTCTCGCCCGGGGTCTCCACGGCCTCGGCCACCGTCTCCCTCACCGTCTTCACCCTGCTCTACGCGGCCCTCGCGGTCGTGGAGGTCCGGCTGCTGATCCGCTACGCCGGCGCCGGACCACAGCTCGAAGACGGCGCGCCGGCCTCCCCGGAGCAGGCCGACCGCCCCGTGACCTTCGCCTACTGACGCCGCGCGCACCCGCCTACGTACGAGGAACGACTCCCCATGCAACTCCACGACGTCTGGTTCGTGCTGATCGCCTTCCTGTGGACCGGCTACTTCTTCCTCGAAGGCTTCGACTTCGGCATCGGCGTCCTCACCCGGATCCTCGCCCGCGACGCCGAGGAGCGCGGGGTGCTGCTCGCCACCATCGGCCCGGTCTGGGACGGCAACGAGGTCTGGATGCTCACCGCCGTCGGCGCGACCTTCGCCGCCTTCCCCGACTGGTACGCCATCCTGTGCAGCGGCTTCTACCTGCCGCTCCTCGCGCTCCTGGTCTGCCTGATCGTGCGCGGGGTGGCCCTCGAATACCGGGCCAAGCGGGACGACGGTCCCTGGCGCCGCACCTGCGACCGCTGCGTCTTGTGGACCTCGGTGGGATGCGCGTACCTGTGGGGCCTCGTCTTCGCGAACATGGTGCGGGGGGTGCCGATCGGCCCCGACGGGAACTACACGGGCACCGTGCTGGACCTCCTGAACCCGTACGCGCTGCTGGGCGGCTGCGTCACGCTGTGCCTGTTCACCCTCCACGGCGCGCTCTTCGCCGCGCTCAAGACCACCGGCTCCATCCGGCGCCGCGCCCGCGAGCTGGCCTGCCGGCTGACCACCCCCACCGCGGTGGCCATGCTGGCCTTCGTCCTCTGGACCCAGATCCACCGGCCGGAAATCCCCGCGTTCATCGTGCTGACGGTGGGCGTCGGGGCCCTGTTCCTCGTGGTGGAGATGACCGAAAAGGCCAAGGAGGGCCGGGCGTTCGCGCTGTCGGGGCTGGTCGTGGCGGCCCTGGTCGCGGGGCTCTTCCTCGACCTGTTCCCCGACGTCATGCCCTCCTCCTCCGAGCCCGGCTGGAGCCTGACCGTCGAGAGCGCAGCCTCCTCCCCGTACACGCTCACGATCCTGACCTGGGTCGCGGCCTTCGGGGCCCCCGTGGTCATCGCCTACCAGGCGTGGACGTACTGGGTGTTCCGCCGGCGGATCGGCGTCACCCGGGGGCCGGGGCGGGCGGAACGGGCGGAGCGGGCCGGAACGCACCGGTGAACAGGCCGCGCAGGGTCAGGGTGCCCGCCACCAGCCAGGCAGCCAGTAGGAACGCGTACAGGGCGACCGCTAGCCAGCGGTAGAGGTTCAGGCCCGTGTGCTGGGCCAGGCCCTCCGCCCCGGTGACGCAGGTGCCCACCGGGAAGGTCAGGGCCCACCAGGTCATCGAGAAGCGCATGCCCCGCCGCCGGGCGTGGACGAGCACCGCGCCCGCGAAGGCGAACCAGAGCAGCGCGAACCCCATCACCGGGACCCCGTAGATCACCGCGAGCATCCGGAAGCCGTCGGTGTACGGGGCCTGGACCACCCCGGGCGCCGCGTCGGCGAACTTGTTCACCGCGGTCGTGGACTGGCCCAGCGGGCCCAGTACGAGGAACAGCGTCGGCGTCAGCGCGAGCGGCAGCGGGGGGCCGCTGACCAGCCGTGAGAAGACGACGGGAAGAAGCACGAACGTCGCCAGCAGGCTCAGCCCGAACATCCCGTAGCAGCCGAGCAGCAGCGCCCGCCGCCACTGGCCGGCGGGCAGGTGGGGAATCAGGAGGGGGCCGAGGGCCGCCGAGACCATCGGCGCGACGATCGGCAGCAGCCATACGGGTGACGCGCTGCCGGGTTTGATCTGGTGCCGCTCCACCATCAGGTACGGGACGGCGACGGCGGCGAGCAGCCCGATGACCGTCCCCGAGAGGAACAGCACCGTGTCCAGGACGACGGCCGGCCCGGCGCCGATCCAGTCCTTCCCCACCAGCATCGCGCCCCCGCCGACCGCTAGCAGCGCCATCGAGAGGCAGCCGTAGAACGGAGCCACGGCCGGGTCGAGCAGGTGGGCCCTGGCCTGGTCGCGGTGGAACGTCCAGTGCACGGCGCGGGCGCAGAGCAGCACGGCCAGCATGACCGCGGACAGGACCCACACCACCAGACACCCGGTGCGCAGCCCGGGCACGTCCACCGGCAGCGCGACCCCGGCGTTGGCGACGATGGCCGTCCCCATCACGGCGGCGTACCAGTTGGGCCCCAGATGCCGGACGAAGGACTCCCGGCCCGCCGAGGTACCGACGGGGGCGGACATGAGGGCTGCCATGCCCACACCGTCACCCGCCACCGCAACCGCCGCCACCCGAGCCGGGAACGCGAAGAGCCCCACCGCAAGCGGTGGGGCTCCTCACGCACGTTCATTTATCGGCCTCTGGGCCGTACCACTGCATCGCTTGGCCCGTGACAGCAGCGATGCACTCGAAGTCGTGGTCGCGGTGCAGGAGGGTCAGCCCCTGCAGTTCCGCGGTGGCGGCGACGACGAGGTCCACCGCGCCGGCACTGCGATGGTGTCCACGCTGGGTCAGCAGCTCCTGAACCTGCCAGGCACGGTCGTACGCCCGGTCGTCGACAGGCACCCAGCCGAACAGCAACCGCATGTCCTCGATGCCTCGCTCGCGGTCTGCGGCAGAGCGGGCACTGTAGAAGAACTCCAGCTCAGTGATGGGGCAGGTCGCGATGAGGCCGGCTGCGGCTGCTTGGTCCCAGCCGTACTGTTCGGCGTCGCCGCGCAGGAACCGTGCGAGCGCGCTGGTATCGATCAGGAACTGTGCCGCGCTCACCGCCGGTAGTTCCTCTTGTCCTCGAAGAGGTCCAGGTCGAAGGAGCCCTCTGCGGCGGAAGCACGCAGCCGAGTGAGCGCGAGGGCCCGCCGCCGGTTCTCCAGCACCTCCCGCAGGGCGGTGTTGACCGTCTCCTTCTTCGTGCTTGTCCCGAGTGCCTGAGCCACGTCTGCCAGCAGCTCGTCATCAAGGTCGATCACGGTTCGACTCATCCAGGTACCTCCGGTGATATCAACTCGTGTGTCAAGTATATCTCGCCCGACATCTGTCGTGGCGCTCACTCAGAGATCACAAAATGCCCCACGCCAGGGGCTGACTTCGATCTTCGTGGTGGCGAGCATGTTGATGAGCGGAGGTGAGGAGGTGCCAAGTGCGCTGGATCGCCATCGCGGCAGGGGGCCTCGCGGTCGTGGGGTTTGCCAGGTGCCTGTTGGTGCAAGTCCGGAAGCTTCTCGCGGGACTTGTCGAGGTGATTCGAACTTGGCGCGAGCTCAGACAGTTGCTGGGGCGCTACCGAAGAAGCGGGCCCCGACACTGCAGAGGGAGCCGAAGGCGGCAAGTGAGGCGGAAGCTGAGCCGGGAACGCGAAGAGCCCCACCGCAAGCGGTGGGGCTCTTCAACGTATTGCCCGGTGAGAGCAATGGCGGAGGATACGAGATTCGAACTCGTGAGGGGTTGCCCCCAACACGCTTTCCAAATGTTCGTACCCCCGTCCGGCGGGGGCCGTACGCGTCCTGACCTGCTGCGGAGCATTCTGCTGGCCTCCGTGCGGACAGCCACGGACGGCGGCGAATGCAACCAGAACTGCAACCATGGACACGTCCTTGGACACGGGCCGGACGGCCTGATGGCTGCGGTGGGGGCTGCTCAGTACGTCGGGCAGAGGTGCGTGTGCACCGCGTCCAGGATCTTGGCGGCCTTGGCCGGCCCGAAGCCGTCGGGGTGGGTGGGCGAGGTGAACCGCTGGTTGGTGAGGTCGGTCTGCTTCGACTTGTCGTTGGGGAAGCTGGCGATCGTCTCGCACTGGTTGCGGCCTCGATCGACGGCCTTGTCGGGCTTGGTGTTGACGATGTCCGGGTCGATGGCAGTCAGGGCCGCGATGTACTTGGCCTGTGTCGCCGCATCTGGCTTGGGCGGAATCCCCTTGCCCTTGGGCGTCTCGGCGGCGGCCGACGGGCTGCTCGTTCCCCCAGGCGCAGCGGGGGTACTCGGTGCGGCGGCGGGAGGGGTCTTCGCCGACGGCTTGTTGGTGCCCTGGCCGCTGCCACAGGCGGTGAGCCCCGCAGCGGCAATGAGGACGGACAGTACGGCGGTGGTGGTGCGGTGGTTCACGGCTCTCCCCTGCGCAGTGACTGTGTGCACAGAGGTCGATCGCTAAGTGTGGGCAAAGGTTGTACGCCCAGTCCCTCTTCCGCGCTGGCAGACATCCGTACGCTCAGCCGCCTGGACGGCGGCCCAGCGGGGTGCCGGGGCGTCTCATCCCCCCAGGGCTGGCCAGGAGGCGACCCTGCACGCCTGTATACTCATCGAACGAAAGCGCTTGACCCTTTACGGGTTGCGCAATGCATTTCGGTGACCATAGCGGCAGGGAAACGCCCGGCAACATTCCGAACCCGGAAGCTAAGCCTGCCAGCGCCGATGGTACTGCGAGGGGGACCTCGTGGGAGAGTAGGTCGTCGCCGATATCTTCTTTGAGGGCCGCCCCGCCTTGCGGGGCGGCCCTCGTTGCTTATTCGGCCTTATCGTATGGCCCGAGGAACCGCTCGCCGTTGAAGTGCACCATGTGTGTTTCTTCTTCCGCGATCCAGACTTCAGTCTCCCAGGCGATATCAGCCATGAACTGACGGAATTTCCCTCTTGTCAGGAACGCTGTGACGAACACCAGGCCAGGACTGGCGCCCGCGAAGAGCTCCTTGAGCTGGGAGATCCGCTGGTTGTCGACCGGTCCGGTGGAGGTAACTGCCTCTACCAGGACCAGCCAGTCCTTCTCGGTGAAGTGGATGACTACGTCAGGCATCTTGCCGTGGGGGTCCACCACGACTCCCAGGTCAGCCAGGTACTCCGGCTCGTTCACGATCCACTTGGAGCCGGTGTCCCCCAGGTAGACCACAGTGCCCTTGGGCGTGAACTGTGATCCGAAACGCTCGACGACCGCTTTGATGAGTTCGCTGTGCGCCCCAGGGCTCAGGTCGGCCGTGTCGACTTTGCTCCCGTCAGGCAATGTGACGGGCACTCTGTGAACCTGCCTCTCAGCAGCATTCACTTCGATCAGCTTCGGCTGCTCGGCGTGAAACTCCTTGAGGCGCTCATCCCACGTCGCAGTGCCAAAAGCCGCAATGGCCTTTAGGGCGATATCGCTTGGATGGTATCGGTTGTTTTGGTCATTCGTGGCGCGGTTCGGGGCATCGGAGTTCTTGACGAGGATTCCGGCACGCACCAGAGGGTGTACGGATTCCTTGCGTACGGACTCCCGACTGTTCGGGGCGTACCTAACCTCGCCATTCCTCCCCTTGGGGATGTCCGGATAATTTTCGGCCATCCAATCCATGCACGGGGTCACCCCGAGGGTGTTGGAAGTGACCTCCTCCCATCCCTGTGTCGGGCGGAGATCAAGCATCGAAAGCAGTACGAGCGCGGTCCGCTTTCCCTGCTGCTTTTTCGGCATCCCTATTGAGGCGAGAATCTTCCTCGCCTCGTCGAGCTTCTTCTCCTGCTGTTCTTTCGTCACCCGTCAGCCCTCCCCCAACCGTCTCGGTACAGTGAGTGATGGTTAGGCTACATGGCGTCTGGGCGGGTGCTGGGGGCCGTTGCGGGGGCGCGTGCTTCAAGCCCACGGCATGCTGTCGCCAGGGCGTCCGCAATCAGCCATCCGGCAGCCAGGCGTGCTGACTGCTACGCCTCGCTCAGCGTGGCGGGCTCGGTCGACTCCAGGTGGCGCTCGACTAGGTCGTCGAGCTTCTCCTGGTCGGGCCATCCACCCTCTATCCACTCGCCGCCAATGGCTTGAAGCTGGGCCTTGCTGGGGTAGCGCATGTTCCGCAGGTCAGTCGCGTTGACCTGGGTGTGGCCGCTGAACCGTCGGATGAGTCGGTCCAGCAACGTGGAGTTGAGCCAGAGGCAGAGGCCGCGGGCGAGTTCTTTGGGGAGGCCGGCGCCTGCGCTGTGGAACACATTCACGTGGTTCTCGAAGCCAATTCGCGCGCAGGGCGTCACGTCTGGGTCGAATACTGTGGCGACCACACGACGCTTTTCCTCCTTGGAGGACAAGCGTTTCACGACGACGTAGTACCCAGAGGGGAAGGTCATCTTTTCGGTGTCTGGGTTAAGCGCGATTGCGTTGTTCTTCTTGGCGCCAGGCACGGGCCAGCGGATTCCGCCATCGCGCATGTGCAACGGGTAGATGAGCGGAACCGCACCGGCCTCCGGATCGGGCCGCAGGTGCTCCTTGGAGCGGAAGTCCACAACTCGGCCGGTCGAAACCTGGCAGTCGATCGTGGCGAGGGTGGCCGGAAGACTTGCGTGAGTCGCCGCGAGCTGGGCGTCTTCCTCGTCTGCGCTGATGTGGATGAAATGCTCGCCATCTTCCGGCTGCACCATCTGCCGATACTCCACCACACGGCTGCGGGCTTCGCCGCCGTAGCTGTGGCTGGAGGAAACGACGATTGGCCCTCGGTCCGGAGCGTCGGTGCGTGTCGCCGAGAAGATCACATTTTCCTGGAGCACGTCCGTGTCCGCGAACACCTTGTTTCGTGCCTCAAACAGGTGCACTCGGTCGATGTGCATCCGGTCAAGGAGGTACTTGCGAAATGGCCGGAAGTAAGGTCCGTTCGCGAAGCTCCGCGGGGTGATTGCGACGAGCTGGCCGCCGGGGGCGAGAAGGTGGATCCCAAGCGCCATGAACGCGGAGTACAGGTTGGAAGTTTCTGTGCATGCCGTTGTGACGGCCATGCGCTCGCGGGAGCCAGCGGAGAGCTTCTTGTACGGGGGGTTCATGATCACAATGTCGAACGGCCCACGTGCTTCGCCGAACAGTCCTTCCGCCTGGGTTGCCCAGGCGATGAAGTCGTCCTTCACCAGCGTGGTCTCCACCCGTCCGCCGGCCGCTTCGGCCGTGCGCGCGCAGTCCTTCAGGGTCGCCGACAGGGTTTCGTGTAGCTGTGGGTCGTTCTCGCAGGCCGTCACGCTGAGGTGCGCTTCGGGCTGGCCTTGGAGGATGCGCGACACGAGAGAGGCGGTCAGAGAGCCGGCCCCAGCGCCGGGGTCCAGGATCCGGATCGGGCCTGTGCTGGCCAGTCTCGCCAAGGAGGCGATGAAGTCAGCGGCAGGGGCGGGCGTGAAGTACTGGCCGCGCTTCGCGCGCTCCTTGGGGTCAAGGGCCGAAGACGACTCCTGACGCCGCACTTCCGTGCGAGCCACAAGGTCCGATACCGCTGCTGCTACCTCTGCTGCCATGGGCACAGCGTAGCCAGATTGCACCCGAGCTGATGAGCCTGTGGAAAACGCCGTCGGTGAACTCTTCCAATGGGATCACCGGCTCCCATCGAGAGCTGCGACGTGCAGCGCGAAGCTTTCCGTCAAACTGGCGAGCACAGCCTTCCCCTTCTCTGCTGTGCCGAGGGCTGGAAAGCCGATCACCCCGGATTTGGTGTACGCCGCCATTCCCTGGACCAAGAGAAACGGCCGTGGACCACCGTCGTGGTCTGCCTCCCTGTATCCCTCGCGGACAAGCTCGGGGGCCGCGTGGAGAAGGATGGAGGTCTCGATTTCGCCAGCGTGCATGTCGGCGTGACGGTCGGAGACGAGGCCAGCGTGGTCGCGGGCTTGGTCCCAGTCGGCTCCGAGGGGGAACAGAGTGACCGCCGGCCCGTCGACGTTGGCTTCCTGGACGACGTTGGACAGGACGTAGTTTCCGCCGTGCCCGTTGACGATCACCAGCTTGTGGATGCCGGAGCGGGCGAGGGACGCGCGGATGTCGTCGATCACGGCGTAGAGGGTCTTGGCGCTGATGCTGACGGTGCCGGGGAAACCGGCGTGCTCGTGGCTGCACGACATCGTGATCGGCGGCAGCAGGTGAACGCGGTAGGCATCGGCTATCTCCTGGCTGATGATGCACGCGATGGCCGTGTCGGTGATCAGTGGGAGATGGCGGCCGTGCTGCTCGAAAGAGCCGACGGGTAGGACCGCCACGCGGGGTTGCAGTTCCTGGACGTCGGTGCTCGTGGCGGTCGGCAGCAGACTCACGACACTCCCTCTCATCGGGTTACAGGGCGGCGCTCATCATGATCACCCTGATCTGGTCAGCGACTTCCGGACTGCTTCGGTCAGCAAAGCCGCGCGCGTATCGTCCGAGCCGCTGACGATGTGGTTCATGACGTAGCCGAAGGCGATGCCGTGGGCGGGGTCGGCGAAGCCGAGCGAGCCGCCGCGGCCGGTGTGACCGAAGGCGTTCGGGCCGGTCATGAGGTTGCCCTCCGTGGGCAGCATGAATCCGGTGCTGAATCGGCTCGGGATCACCATGACCTGGTCCTTCCCGCTTGCCTGCTCCTGGATCGCCGAGGACAGGGTCTCCTGGGCGAGCAGGCGTACTCCGTCGACCTCGCCGATCAGCGCGGCGTACATGCGGGCGAGTGCCCGTGCGGTGCCGATGCCGTTGGAGGACGGGAGTTCCGCGGCCTGCACTTCCGGGGAGTCGAAGTCGATCGCGGCCGGGTCGGTGACCGCGAACGCCCGGTTGCTGAAGGAGTTCGGGTCCCGCCATGCGGCGACCTGTTCGCGGAGGTCCTCGGGGATCGACTCGGCCGGCAGCGTCGTAAGGTCTACGGCCGGTCGCCGGTAGACCATGCGGCTGACTCGGTCGCGCTCGCTCGGCGGCAAGCCGATGAAGAAGTCCAGTCCGAGAGGGCGCGCGATCTCGTCGGCGAAGAAGCGGCCTGGTGAGCGGCCGGAGGCCCGGCGGATTACTTCGCCGACCAGCCAGCCCCAGGTTCGGCCGTGGTACCCGTGTGCGGTGCCCGGAGTCCACAAGGGACGCTGCGCCCCCAGCGCCACTGCCATGGGCTCCCAGGACAGTGCCTCTGCCAGCGGCAGCGGTTGGTCCAGGGCGACCAAGCCGGCCTGGTGGGACAGGAGCCAGCGGACGGGGATGTCCGCCTTGCCGTTCGCCGCGAACTCCGGCCAGTACTTCGCCACCGGCGCGTCAAGGTCCAGCAGTCCGCGCTCGACCAGCATGTGCGCCGCGGTCGCGGTGACTCCCTTGGTCGCCGAGTAGACCAGTTGCAGGGTGTCCCGTGTCCACGGACGGCCGGTCTCGAGGTCTGCGACGCCACCCCACAGGTCGACCACCGGCCGGCCGTGCCAATAGACGCACACGGCCGCGCCGATGTCCCCGTGCTGGGTGAAGTTCTCCATGAACGCCTCGCGGACCGGCTCGAACCCGGGCGCTACCTCACCGTCGATCGTCGTCATGCCGCTCATCCTGGCATCTTGGCTGCCCGCTCTGGCAGGGCAAGTGGGCCGTACTCAAAGGCATTCGGCATCGATGCGTACGACGAGGGTGACGCGTTCGCCGCTCGTGATCGGCCGTACGCCGTGGATGTGGTCGCGGGTGGCCGGGAAGGCGACCAGGGTGCCGCACGGCGGCTTGATCTCCTGGGCGGGGTTCTCGAAGAACAGCTCGCCGCCGCCGTAGGAGTCAGGGGTGTTGAGCCAGATCACGAGGGTGAGGTCGCCGCCTACGACGGGCTGTCCGTTGGTACGGGCCCGCTCGCGTTCGATGTCGGTGACCTCGTCGTGGTGGGCTACGAAGCCGACGCCGGGGCCGTAGCGGTAGACGACCGCCGGCTGGGTGGGTATCCGTTGCGGGGCGATCTCGAAGTGGCCACGCAATTGGGCGGCGCAGTGCGAGATGACCGCCTCTTCCAGGTGCGTCGGGATCTCGACGTACTCGCTCTTGCGCAGCGATTCGTCGATGACGCCCTGGTAGGTACGCGGGCGGGCGGTGTGGTTCTTCACGTGGTCCATCAGCGCTCCGCAGAGGCTGAGGGGTATCGCGCTCTCTACGACGAGCGGTAAGCGGCTCTTCCAGGTCATGCGGTGGGCTCCTTCCACCAACGGGTGCCTTCGGGCGAGTCCTCGAGGATCACGCCCTGCTGGGTGAGCTGGTCTCGGATCGCGTCGGCCTCGGCGAACTTCTTCGCCGCACGGAGCCGGTCGCGCTCCTTCACGAGTTCGTCGACGGCGGCGTCGCTCTGGGCGGAGCCGGTGATGTCGAAGGTTCCGAAGAGGTTGTTCACGTCCTCGATCAGCCGCAGAGCGGCCGGGCCGGCCGGCTCCTCCATGCGGTTCTGCTCGCGGATGTACTGGAACAGGACGGCGAGGGCGCCGGGGGTGTCGAAGTCGTCGTCCAGGCGCTCACGCATCTCCTTCCAGGCGTCCGTCGCGCGTGCGGCGTTCGCCTGGCTGTCCGTGTGCGCGGGGTGGATGGTTCGGGCGAAGTTCTCGATCCGGCGGCGTGCCCCTCGGGCCTGCTCCAGCGTGGAGTCGTTCAGCTCCATGGAGGATCGGTAGTGCTGGGAGAGGAACGCGTGGCGCAGGGTGCGGAAATCCGTCCGGGCGAGAGCGTCGCGGATCGTGAGGAAGTTGCCCGTGCTCTTCGACATCTTCTCGCCGTCGACGCGCAGCAGACCGGTGTGCATCCAGTAGCGGGCCAGTGGCTCGATCCCGGAGGCGGCTTCCATCTGGGCCACCTCGGCCTCGTGGTGCGGGAAGATGAGGTCGACGGCGCCGCCGTGCAGGTCGTAGGAGGGTCCGAAGAACGTCTCCGTGATCGCGGTGTCCTCGATGTGCCATCCCGGCCGGCCAGGGCCCAGCTCGGTCTCCCAGAACGGCTCGCCGTCCTTGCGGCCCTTCCACAAGGCGAAGTCGCCCGGGTTGTGCTTCTTCGAGTTGTCGTCGATCCGCGACACCGAGTCCTCGGGCCGCAGGTCGGTGCGGCCGGAGAGCTTGCCGTAGGCGGGGAACGAGGCCAGGTCGAAGTACCAGCCGTCGTCGAGCTGGTAGGCGTGGCCCCGCTCGATGAGCCGCTTGATCTGGTCCACGATGCCGTCGATGTGGTCGTGGGCCCGCGCGTGGACGTCGACGCGGGTGTTGCCCAGCGCGGCCATGTCCTCCAGGTACTGCTTCTCGAAGAGGGCTGCGATCTCCTCCGGCGGGACGCCTTCCTCCGCTGACCGCCGGATGATCTTGTCATCGACGTCGGTGATGTTCTGGAGGTAGGTGACCTTGTACCCGCTCGCTTCCAGGTACCGGGCGATGAAGTCGAACTGCGTGTACGTCTTCGCGTGCCCGACGTGGCTGGGGCCGTACACGGTGGGTCCGCACACGAACATCCGCACCTCGGCCTCCCGCTCGGGGCGGAACTCCTCGGTCTGGCTGGTGAGCGTGTTGTGGACCTTGATCGACATCATGCCTCCTGTGTAAGCGGATCACGCAGCGTACTGACGCCCGGACATAAGCGTCTAACTGGAACCGCCGGGCCCGCCGAAGGGGACGAAACGCGGGGACGGCAGGGTGGCGAAGACCGCTGCCTCATCCCCGAGCAGGTGGTGGTTGGCCTGCTGGTACGCCTTCCGCACGGCCTCGATCGCGCCGGGGCTCAGGTCCATCCCGGCGGACTGGCAGAACTCCCCCAGCGCCTCGCATCGCCGCTCCAGGTCGACCATCGACAGCGGGTCGCACTGCTGGGCCTCGATCAGCAGGTTCTCCTGCTTGCCGCTGATCAGACCGAGCGCACCGAGGGAGTGCAGCTTCCACTTCATGTTCGGCAGCAGCCGACCCGAGCGGGCGTACATCCAGTCCACGACCTCGTCCAGCGCCCCCGACAGGACGAAGTGGCCTGTGGGCACGCCGACCCGCCGCGCCATGCGCAGCGGGATCTCGCGCACGTCCCAGGTGATCCGGTTGTACAGCCGGTGGGTCTCGCCCTCCAGCCGTTCAAGCTGCTCCCGTGTCTTGTGGGAGATCAGCGCATCGAAGGCGCTCTCGCGGTCGAACAGCGGCTCGCCCTTGTTCCCGTAGGCGTCGCACTTGTCGCTGTTCCACGTCGTACGCGGGTCGGCCTCGTACTGGAAGAGGAGCTGGTGGACGTTGACCTCCATGCGCCCCCAGGGGACCGGCAGGTAGAAGCTGAACTCCGGGACCCAGGCGGGGAGCCGGTCACGGACCAGGGCGTACGTGTCCGCCGGCCGGGGCCTCCACTCGTCCTCCTTGATCGGGACGTCGAGGACGACGGCCAAGTCGAAGTCGGAGTCAGTGCTGAACCGCGTAACGTTGCGCGGCGCGACGGCCGAGGAGGATAGGACGTAGAGCGCCTGGACCTCGGGCATCGTTTTGAGCGTGTTGAGCAGACCCCCGGCCGCGGCACGGGCCTGCACTTTCAGGTTTTCCACGAGAACTCCTGGTCAGATGATCGGGCGATCCATCACGGAGCGGAGCGCGGGGACGAGCTCCAGCGCGACGCCGCCGTGGGTGCGCTGGATGTGTGCGAGAGAAGGGCTGCTGTTGCCCTCGATGACCATGGGTCCCTCGGGCGTGAGAGCGATGTCCCAGCCGATGAAGGGAACCTGCGGGAACAGGCGGGCGCAGCGGGCGGCCAGCTCCCGGACCTCCGTCATGCGGGAGATCCGGTGGTCGGCAAACGGCACCGAACTGACCCCGTGGCGGGTGTGGGCGGTTAGGTACCGGTCGTAGCCGTGGCGGTCGAGTCTTCCGTCGGGGTGGACTCGGATCTGCATGCCGCCGGAGGCCGAGTTGTCTGTGGTGCTCTCGGTGCCACCGAGTTTCAACATCACGTACAGGACCTCGGCGGCGCCTTCACGCAGCAGGGTGATCACGCGGAACGTGTTGAGGACGTACGGGTTCAGCACGTCCAGGTCGGCATGCTGCGGCACATGCTGCTCCACCAGCCACGTGCCCCACTGCTGCGCGTAGGCCGCCAGGTCGAAGTCGTCCTCGCCGGGGCGCACGATCACGACGCCGGTTCCACCGCTGGAGTAGCGGGAGGGCTTGACCACCACGCGCCCGAAGCCGGAGACGCGATCGAGGACGTCCGCCAACGACACCGCCTCGCCGTCGGACGTCACACCCGCACGGTGGTCGCCGCTCGCGATCAGTGCGGGCTGCGGGATGCCGGCCGAGGCGAGGATCTTCTTGCAGGACGTCTTGTCGTCCAGCTCGATCGTGTCGCGGTTCACGCGGGGAAGGAGCTGGTGGAACAGGGCTGACTCCGGCAGGTACGAGCAGGCCCGCTCGGCGGACACCTCGCGCCGGTAGCCGCCGTAGCGGAAGTAGTGGAAGGGCAGGCAGCGCCACCTCGTGGTGACCCTCATCAGGTCCACCGCGATTCGGGCCGTGCTCTTCCGGTCCTCGTCGCGCAGCAGCGCGGGGACGTGTTCGCTCCGCAGCTGCCGCACCTGGTAGGGGAGGAACCGCGCGCCGGAAACGCGGGGAAGAACCCGGGTGCGGAACCACTCCTCGGTCACGGCCTGGCGGTGGTTGAACCCGCGGTTCGCGGTACGTCTCATGGTGCTCCTCCCATTTCTTAGTGGCCCGGGGTGCCGGCGATGGCCAACGTGACGACGAGCGCGGTAACGGCGATTACGTAGGCCAAGACAGCGAGGCGCTGCCTCATCGGGCGGGCCCGATGTTGTCGGCGGCGGTCGACCAGCCGATGCCGTTCGCGGGCTGGATGTAGGCGATGCGGATGAGCCGGCCGCCGTGCCTCTCGTGGACGACTTCCGTCAGCTCCCCTTCGCCCCGGCTCGCGATGTCGCGGACCCGGCGGTGAAGGAGGGGGTGGTCCTCCCGGCCTTCGGAGTCGACCGGATTCACCGCTCGGACTCCTCGCCGTCGCTCCCTCCGCGACGGAGGAATCTCGCCCAGCTGGATTCGGCGCGGGCACGGAGGGCCGGGCTCGGACCGGCCGGCTGCTCGGGAACGGTGTGCTGGCGTTCGTTGGCGCCGGACGCGCGTACGGGCAGAGGCTGGTTCATCACGACCTCCTCGGGGGTGGTGCAGCCCGTCACCCACGGGAGGGGCGCCGATGACGGGCTGCGGTTCTGGGAGCCGTCCGGAGCGGGGCGGGGGAGCCGGTTGCCCGGGTGCTGAGCTCCGAACGGCGTGGGCCCAGTGAACGGCTGTGGACCATGGGCCCGGAACGTTTCCCGGGGGTTTCTCCGGCGAGAGAAACCCCCGTTTCTCACACGGGGAGTAGCCTCCTGACTACCGACCTGAGGGGAGAGGTGGGATGTCTGACCCGATGGCTCTGCACCCGCTGACCTACGTGCGCGAAGGCAAGGGCTGGGGCAAGGCCGAGTTAGCCCGGCTCATGTGCGAACGCGGGGGCGAGCTGGGCGTACCGCTGGCCACCAACCGGACGACGGTCTGGAAGTGGGAGCAAGGGCAGGAACCCGACGCGGACGCTCAACTGGTGCTCGCTCACCTGCTGGGCGTTCCTGAAGAGCACGTCCGCTCGACGGCCTGGCCCCGATGGCTGCCGGCCTGGGAGTCGACAGCACTGGCCGCCCCGTGGACTCCGGCCGGTACCGTGAGGGTGTTCGCTGATCTAGTCAGGAGCGGCCACATGGATCGTCGGGGGTTCCTGTCCATCACCGGCGCCGCGCTGACGGGTGTCGCGGCCAACTGGGCAGCCGCGCCAGAGGCGTTCGCCTCGGCATTCGACGGGGATCGCGTCACCGACGCGATGGTGACCACCATCGAAGCGCGCGTGGACACCCTCCGCACGCTAGACGACCAGATGGGCGGCGCCCGGCTCCTGGACCAGGCCACCAGCGACCTCGCCCTGATCACCGGCCTCCTCGACCACGGGCGCTACACCGACGCCGTCGAACACCGCCTGTACGCCACGGCGGCCCGAGTGTCGTACCTCGCCGGATGGATGGCCTACGACAAGGGCCTTCGCTCCCTCGGCCAGCGCTACTACGTCGGCGCCCTCCGCAGCGCACACAGCGCGAAGGACGATGGCTTCGGCGCCTTCATCCTGGCCGAGATGGGCATCCACATCTCCGACTCAGGCGACACGGCCGCCCGCGTGAAGCTCATCGACACCGCCATCGACAACGCCCCGACGGCGCTCCCGTCGGCGGCGGCCTCCTACCTCTACCTCCATCAAGCCGAAGCCCTGTCCCGAGACACCCAGCACGAGGCGGCCGGCAAGTCGCTCAACCGGGCCTACGACCTGTGGGGCGGCCACCGCGAAGGCGACCGCCCCGACTGGCTGGGCTGGTACGGGGAAGCTCAGCTCAAGTCCACCGAGGGCAAGATCATGCTCCGATCCGGCTTTCCCGAGCGCGCCACCAGCGCCCTCGCCTTCGCGGTGGACCAAGCGGTCCCCCGCGACCGTGCCGTACGGTCTGGCCGCCTCGCCACGGCCCGCCTGGCTGCCCGGGACCTGGACGGCGCCTTGGACGCCGCCAACCTCGGCCTGGAGCTGCTGGAGAACCGCGTCCGCTCCGACCGGGCACATGTCCGGCTGACGAAGTTCAGCGACTACCTGGAGCCGTACGCCGGGGTGCCGTCGGTCCTTGAGTTCCGCGACCGGCTTCACGCTCTTCCGGCTGTCGCCTGACAGCGCTCCCGTGGCGCCCCCGTCCTCGGCGCAACCCTCCAGCGTCACGACGAGCCCACAAGCCCGCCTAACTGAGGTCAGCGCCGTCGGGTTGAGTCGCTGGCTGCCTTGACTGGCGGCTGTGCGGCGGGTGCCGCAGGCGGTGTGCGCCTGTTGCCGCGGGCAGGCGGCTTGTGCAGAGCCTCGGGTGCGGCGGGCAGGTGGGCGCTGCGACGTAGGCGCCAGACGAGGACATCGCTGATCGAGGAGGCGGTGTCGAGCTCGCGCCGTTGGGTGGCTTCGGCGAGCAGGGCGGCCGGGTCGTGTCCGGCCTTCTGTGCGTCGGTGAGGGTGGCGGCCAGGGCGGGCCAGCCGGGCTCGGCCAGGATCCGTTCGGCCAGCTCCGGCAGCGCCTGGCGGACGAACGCAGCCTGTCGTTGCTGAACATGCAGGGCCATGCGCTGGCCTCGCTGCCGGAGGGCGCCCATGGGCTGGGTGGCGGCTGCCTGGTAGGCGGAGCGGAGGTGTTCGGCGGCTTGCTGGGCGGCTGCGGCCTGCTGGGCGTGGTTTTTCCGCGCGTGCCAGTTCGCCGCGGTGATGGCGAGGAAGAACGCCATGTCGATGAGCATGGCAGTGGTGGCGCCGTCCTCGCCGCTACCGAGGGCGGGTCCGCTGTGGACGAGGTCGCGGGCGGCCTGCCGAAGAGCATGGTCGTGCCCTCGGACTGCCTTCACATGGGAGCGGCTGGCGCGTTCGAACGAGAAGGCCGCGTCGCGGAGTTCCTTGCGGGTGTGGGCGGCGGAGGTCTTGGCCAGCGCGTCGAGGACTTCTGCGGCGGCGGCGATCTGGGCTGCTGCCGTGCCGTCGTCGCCTTGGTCGATGATCAGCAGTGCCTGCCAGGTGGCGGCGGTGGCCCTGCGCCGCGCGAACGCGGGACCGGTCACCGGCGGCAGGACGGGCTGCCCGGGACCGTTGTCGCCTTCCGAGGCTTCTGCAGGCGTGGTGAAGCGTTCGCGGATGCGGGGCAGGGAGAGGTCCGGGGCGAGCTTCGATCCGGAGTAGAAGACGGGTTCGCCGTGCCTGTTGCGGTCGTCGGGGAGGGCGACGGTGTAGCCGAGGAGGTCCCCGGACGGTGCTTTCCGCTGGTGTACGAGGAGGCCGGCGGAGGCGAGGCGGTCGAAGAACTCTTCCTCGCCCTGGGCGCCGGCCACGGCGCGGCGGACGGTCTCGCGTAGCTCTTCCCGTGGGGTGCGTTCTCTGTTGTGGCGGTTGGCTTTGTGGCGTTCGGCGCTGGTGGGGCGTTGGGCGGCGGTTCCGTCGCCGGTGTTGAGGCGGCGCAGGCCGTAGTCGGCTTCGATGTGGCGGGCTTCGGCCTGGGCGCGCTTGGCTTCGTTGTGGCGGCGCGGGCGGCGGCCGTCTTCGCGGACGGTGGTGGCGATGATGTGGATGTGGTCGTCGGCGTGGCGGACGGCAGCCCAGCGGCAGCCCGCGCCGTCACCGGGGTCGATGCCGGTGGCGGAGACCATGCGGCGGGCGATGTCGCCCCACTGCTCATCCGACAGGGTCGGGTCCTCGGGTGCGGCGCGTACGGACAGGTGCCACACGTGCTCGGCAGGGCGACGGGATGCGGTCAGGGCCTGGACGGGCTGGTCGAGAAGCCGCTGCAGGTCCGCGTAGGTGGCGTCGGGGTCGCGGCCGGGGTCGGGGGCGAAGGGGTCCCAGGCGGCGACGAGGTGGGGGTCGGTGTGTTCCTCGTGGGTGCCGGGGCCGTAGAGGTAGTGGATCAGGCCGATGGTGCGCCTGCCCATCTTGTGGAGGCGGGGGATCATCCGGTGGCGGTCTCGGTTTCCACGTAGGTCTGGGTGAAGGCGTCCACGCGCTCCGCGGCCCGGTGGACGGCGGCCAGGACCGTCTGGGCGTGGGGTGCGTCAGCGCCGGAGTTCAGGGCCTTGGCGACCTGGTTGACGTTGTTGCCGATCTGCCCGAGGTGCCGGCGCAGCGCGAACAGTTCCCCGACGATCTCGCGGCGGGTGGCGATCTCGGCCTCGGTGCGGTCGAGGTCGAGGGCGGCGTTGAGCGCAGCGTGTGCAAGGAAGCCGGCGACGCTCATGCGGCAGGCGGACGCGGCACGGGTGAGGAGCTGGTACTCGTCGTCGTTCAGGCGGCAGCTGGGCTGGTGCATGCGCTTGTTCTCGGCGCGCAGGCGCTCACGCTGGCGCACGTGAGGCTGCGAGGGCGCGGCATGGGTGCAGCGGATGGTGTGGCAGGCGTGCTGCCCTTCCCTTTCGGGATGCGGTCCGACCTCGGCCGCATCCCGGTGGACCGGCGCCCCCTGGTGCCGGTCCTCCCCTGCCACCCCTGGGGCGGGGGAGCCCAGAGCATTGCTCCCGACGGGAGCAATGCTCTGGGTACAACTTGCTGCGCTGTTAAGGCCGGTGGTCATGTGCTGCTGGGGGGTGGGGAGTTCGTGGTCCGGGTTGTGCATGGATCGGGTCTCCGTGGGGTGCTGGGTGCTTGGTTGTGTGCTGCCCTGTGCTCGGCTGCATGGGGGCACGGGATGCGCCGGAAGGGCGGGGCGGTGTCGTTGTGGGGGTCAGACGTTGCCGGCGGGGGCCGCGGCTTCGTCGAGTGGCCCGACCTTGAAGCCGCCGTCCGCGACGGGAGGGGTCTGGCCGGTGCGCTCGGCCTGCAGTTGGTTGCGCAGGAGGCGGGCGGGTTTCTGGCCGATCCGTAGGGTGGTGCGCAGCCGCTCGGCGGTCAGCTGGTCGTCGCTCCAGTCGGCGGTCAGGAGTCGGGCTTCGTGGAGGACTTCGGCATCGGTGCGGTTGCGGTGGGCGGTCGGCTTGGCGGCGGCGGGGACCCGACCGGTCGCCCGACGCGGGGCCGACCCCGTCGACTCCGCCACGGCGGCCGACCGGGGCGGTCGGGCAGCGAAAGCGGGGGACGGTGTGTCTGGCTCGGTCGGCCTCGTCATGGGTGGCTCGGTGACCTTCATGGGGGTCGACTCGGCTGGCTGCTCGGGGTCCGGTTTGGCCTGGTCAGACCTCGACTGTGGGGCCTCCTCGCTTGCCGACTGGTCGGCTTGCCGGTCGCCCGACTGGGAGGAGGCCGCTTCTGCGGGGTCGGCCGACTCGGGGTTGTGGTGCAGCACCTTGGCCACGAGGTCCGACCCGAAGTAGATCGACCCGACCGGGAGCGAGGTCGCCAGCAGTACGAGGGCCCAGTTCGCGGGGTCCCAGTCCGTCAGTCGGCCCCACTGGACCGACGTGGTGTGCAGGGCGGGAACGAGGCCGTGTACGTAGTTCAGCAGGAGGCTGGCGACGGTGTAGGCGGCCAAGACCCGCAGCGCGAACGTGCGGTCGGTGCCGGTCAGGACTAGCGCGGAGACCAGCGCGAGGGCCATCAGCCCGTCGACCACGATCGGGTAGAGCAGGGCGGCGGTGGAGTCTGCGCCGATGGCGCGGGCCACGTCGGACAGCGCGTTCCACGAGACCCGGAAGGCCATAAGGACGACGGCCACCAAGCCGAGGACGAGGGCGATGCGTCCGCTGCGGTTCACGTGACGGCCCCCGGCGGGTGCGGCTGCTCGGCGGGCGCCGGCAGCATCGTCAATTTGGTGAGGGTCTCGTCCTTGGCCGCCGGGGTGGGCAGGAAGCGGGGTGATCCTGCGGTTGCCGCGTGTGGCTGCCGGGGTGCTCAGGGCAGAGGAGAGCAAGGCGGGGGGCTCCAGGGTGGGGAAGCGGGTCTTGTGTCGGGGCCGTTCACGGCGTTCACGAGGGGGGCGTTCACGCGAGCCCCCTTCTAAAGGGGGGCTCGCGCGTGTACGCCTGGGTGCGTGTACGGCGTGTACGCCTCCGTGAACGTGTGACCTGCGGTTTTGTGGTGAGCGTGCACGCCTGAGGCGGGTTGTGGGCCTGTGCGTGCGGGAGGGGCGCGTGTACGCCTGCGTGAACGCTCCGCAGGGGCCAGCGCGGGGGTTAGCCGACGGCGGTGAGGTGGCGGGCAGAGGGGTAGTAGCGGGCCTGCTGGCCGCCTCCGGTCCCTCCGGCGATGCCGTCGGCCTTCGTTGCCAGGCCACTGTCGACGAGCCGACTGAGGTGGCGTCGTGCCTTTTCGATGTCGGCGCGGTCGGGGTCGCCGCCGCCGATGAGGATGGTTGCCAGGTCGCGTGCGGACAGTCCGCCCGGGGCGTTGCGCAACAGGACGGCGGGGTCCTTGGTGGGGTCGACGATCGTGGTGCCGCGCACGTGGTCGTGGGTGACGTCCAAGGGGCCGATCTCGCCGGTGGGGGTCTTGAGGTGGTGCAGGGTGACGGCGGGGTCGCCGGCCTTTCCGGTGACGAACAGGACACTGCCAGCGCCGGAGACGTACCAGGTGGAGCCGTAGACCTGGTCCAGGCTGGGGCGCTGGCCGCGCGGCGCGTCGGCGCTGGCCTTGCGCTGGTGGTGCAGCTCCATGATTTCCACCCCGCCGCGCAGGGCCCGGTTTCGGGCGTTGTGGAAGGCGACCGCGAGGCTGTCGTCGACCATCGTGCTGACCGCGTCCTTGAGGCTGTCGATCACGATGGTGTCGGCCTGGTGGGCGGCAGCGAGGTCGGCGAGGAGGTCGGGCTCCTTGTCGAGGGTGGCGGGTAGCGGGCCCTCCCAGACAACGAGCCGCTCGCGCAGGATCTTCTCGTCGGTCTGGAAGACGCGGCGAGCCATTGCCTTGGCGATCTGCTTGGGACGGTCCATCGCCAGGTACAGCACCCGCCGACTGGGCGCGACGGGCATCTCCAGGACGGTCTCCTGCAACCCGAGGCGGGCGAAGATCACCTGATGGGCCAGCGTGGTCTTGCCGACACCCGGAGCACCAACGATCATCAGGCTCTCGCCGGAGGCCCAGACGGTCTTCTCGCGTGTGCCCCACAAGGGCTCCGTGTCGGCGCCGGTCTCTTTGACGAACGACCATCCGTCTTTGGCGAAGCGGGACAGCCGCCCCTGCCCCGAGGCGAGTGCGCGCTCGCGTTCGGCGCTTACTTCCGCTTCGATCTCGGCGCGTATCGCCTCGGGATCCGCGCCGGGCTCCTGGGCCCGCTGGAGGGTGCGCACGGCGGAGGTCACCAGGCGGCGCAGGTTGGCCTTCTGGCGGATGATCTCCGCGTGATGCTCGGCGCTGCCGGTGCCGTAGGGCGCGTTGGCGAGCTCGAACACGTAGGCGGGACCGCCGACCCGCTGTAGATCGCCTTGCTGCTGGAGCAACTCGGTGAGGACGATCGGGTCGGTGGGATTGTCCTCGCGGCGCTGGGCGAGGAGCGCGCGCCAGATCGTCTCGTGGGCGGGCCGGTAGAAGGCGTCATCGCCCAGGATGGGCCGGACCGCGTCGATGACGTCGGCTTTGTGCATGCAGGCGCCGAGGACCGCGCGCTCGGCGTCGACGTTGAAAGGCGGCTCCAGCGGCGAGGCGCCCTCGCTGAAGTGGGATGGCGTCTGGGGAGGCAGGGTCGTACCCTGGGGCATAGAGCTCCTCACCCGGCAGGCCATATGGGGCGGCAACCCCGGCCGGACCGGTTCGATCGTTCAGGGATGGGCGGTTTCGAGGGTTCATGCTTTGCCCCCGGTGCTACGTGCACCGGGGGCTTTTCCATGTCCATCTGCGTTCCCCGGCGTTCGGGGGTGGACGAACATCATACCCAAGAGTTTCGGATACGCAATGGGTTGCGTTCGACTCCGCAATGTTGTTCACTTTGACCCTGGCCGCAGTGGCCCCTGGGGTCACCCTGAAGGGAGGAGGTGGATATGAGCAGCAAAGACGGCGCGGCACGCGCAGCGGGTCCGGCCCGGCCTGTGCCCGAGGACTACGTCGCCGATCGCATCAAGCAGGAACGTGAGGCGCGCGGCTGGAGTACGGTCGCCCTGGCCGAGAAAATGGCCGAGGCTGGTCACCCGGTCAACCAGGCCGCGATCTGGCGAATCGAGAGCGGCAAGCCGCGACGCCGGGTCAATCTCGACGAGGCGCTCGGCTTCTGCCAGGTATTCGGCCTCACCATGGACGAGCTGACCGCGCCGCCCATGAAGCATGCCGACGCGGTGGTCCGCGGTCTTGTCCGCGAGCGCATTGCCAAGCGGGCTGCGCTCGCCCGTGTGCAGCGCGACGCGCAGATCCTGGAACGCGAGCTCGACCACATTGAGTTCGAGCTGAAGCACTTCGCCAGCTACGGCGACGAGCAGAAGGCCGAACTCGAACAGCTGATGCATCGCGAAGAAGACGCGTGGAAGCGTCAGCACCCCTGAATGAGTGGGGGCCACGAGGCCGATCGCGCGGGTGGGCCCGTGCCATCCCCGGCTTTCGGCAGGACACGCCTCGGGGCTGCTAGCGCCGAGAGACGTGCCCTCACGCCCAACTGCATCAGCACTGCCCATCCCTGAACATCGCCACCGGCCTGGTCCACGAGGGTTGCCGCCCTTGTGACCGCGTGCGCCGGAGGAGGAGCACACCCTTGCCCCAGCACTCCCTGCCCCTTACGCAGATCGCCCAGCTCCTCGACGTCCCCGAGGACTCGCTCCGCGCGCTCATAGCCGCACGCGGCAGCGACCAGGGCGACACCACCCTCGTCGGCCTCACCGTCGCCGAAGCTGCACGTCGCCTCGGCATCGGCCGGACCAAGCTGTACGAGTACGTCTCGTCAGGGGCAATCCACTCCGTCAAGATCGGCAGCTTGCGCCGCATCCCAGCAGAGGCGGTGAACGACTTCCTGGCCCGCCGTCTGTCGGCGAGCGATTTCGGGGCTGCCGCGTGACGCGAGCCTCCACACCGAAGTCCCGCCAGCCCAACGGCGCCTCGTCGATCTTCCAGGGCAAGGATGGCCGATGGCACGGCTACGTCACCGTCGGGACCAAGGACAACGGCAATCCCGACCGGCGCCACGTCAGCCGCAAGACCCGCCCCGAGGTCACCAAGCTCGTACGCGAGCTGGAACGGCAGCGTGACAAGGGCGCCGTCCGCAAGGTCGGCCAGAGCTGGACGCTGGAGACGTGGCTGACGCACTGGGTGGAGAACATCGCCGCCACGCACGTCTCGGAGAACACCATCGACGGCTACCGCGTGGCGGTGAACCACCACCTCATTCCTGGCCTCGGCGCCCACCGGCTGGAGAAGCTCGAGCCCGAGCACCTGGAGCGCTTCTACAAGAAGATGCAGGACTCCGGCAGCGCCGCAGGCACCGCCCACCAGGTCCACCGCACCGTCCGCACCGCTCTCAACGAAGCGGTCCGCCGCGCCCACCTCACGGTCAACCCGGCCACGATCGCCAAGGCCCCGCGCCTGGAAGAGGAGGAGGTCGAGCCCTACACAGTCGAGGAGGTCCAGCGCCTGCTCGCTGAGGCTGCCAAGCACCGCAACACTGCCCGCTGGGTGATCGCCCTTGCCCTGGGCCTGCGGCAGGGCGAGGTCCTCGGCATGCATTGGGATGACGTCGACTTCGACCTCGGCGTCATCCGCGTACGCCGTGGCCGGCTGCGGCCCCGCTACAAGCACGGCTGCGGCGACCGCTGCGGGCGTAAGCCCGGCTTCTGCCCCCAGAAGATCAACACCCGCCGGGAAACGAAGAGCGCGAAGTCCCGTGCCGGCCAGCGCCCCATCGGCGCCCCCGACGAGCTGATCCAGCTTCTGCGCCAGCACAAGGAGGAACAGGCCCGCGAGCGCACCCTTGCCCGCGACCTGTGGACCGAGAAGGGGTACGTCTTCACGTCGCCCACCGGCGAGCCCCTGAACCCGAACACCGACTACCACAAGTGGAAGGAGCTGTTGAAGGCCGCAGGCGTTCGCGACGCTCGCCTCCACGACGCCCGCCACACCGCGGCGACCGTCTTGCTCATCCTCGGCGTCCCCGACGCGGTCGTTGACGCCATCATGGGGTGGGAGCCCGGCAAGTCCGCGCGGATGCGCCGCCGCTACCAGCACCTCACCAGCCGCGTCCTGAAGGACACCGCTGACAAGGTCGGCGGCCTCCTGTGGGGTACGGATCAAGGGGCAGAAGAGGGTGTTGCTGGCGCGGGTCGGAGCCCTGTCCCCGCCGAGCTGATGATTCACGTGGCCCGCCTCGGCGAGCGACGGATTGCCTTTCTCCACCGCGAGCACGCCGACGAGGTCGTCGCACGGTGGAGCGAGGACTGGCCTGATCACGCCGCCGAGGTGGAAATGTGGGACCGCTGGCGCTGGGAGCACCAGGGCCCCGGTGGCGCGAGCGTCCTTCGCGATCAGATGCCGGAGCGCTCCGTGGTCTTCCACGGCCGAGCTCTGTTCCTGCCCGGTGGGGAACGCGTGGTGATCGCACTTCCTGAACTGTGGTCGGTGCCGGCCTGGGACTTCGAGACCGACGTCTACACCGACCGCGCCTCGGCCTGGCGCACGGCGCGACGCCCCGGTTCGGGCCAGGAGGTCGAGGCACAGGTGCGAGGCACGGACAAGGCGGCCGTGGAGGCGGCATTCGTAGAGGCGTGTGCTCAGGCCGTGGACCGAGCCCGAAACCCGGGAAGATACGGCGACACCGACGAGTGGTAGCTGGTGCGTATGGAGAGGGCCCCGACCTGTCTGGTCGGGGCTCTCTGCGTTCTCGTTCGATCACGCGCCGGACTGCGCCGGAAAACGGCGCCGAAGTGCGCCGGATGTGTTTTACTGAGAGTGCAGCGGACGAAGGGGGTGAGGCTGCATGACGGAGTCTCAACTGCCGGACTGGACCGACCAGAAGATGGCGACCAAGGTGCGCACCGCTTTGTGGCTCGCCGCCGAGGTGGGGGAGGGGAACGTCTACACCAAGGAGCAACTGCGGGCGGCATTCCCTGACGTTACGCAGATCGACCGCCGGGTTCGAGAGCTGCGGGACTATGGCTGGGTCATCGCGACCAACCGTGATGACCCGCGCCTCACCTCGCACGAGGCCCGCTTCGTCCAGGCCGGGGATCCCGTATGGGAGCCGGGTGCCCGCGCTCGCACTTTGCGTGAACGCCGCCCGTCGGCCCGTCTCCATTCGGCCTCGGTCGAACGGGTCCAGGAGATCCGGTTCACGGACGCAGTCAGGGTCCATCGCCCCCAGGACCCGGAGGCGGTCTGGGAGCGCCTTAAGGATCTTTCCCAAGGGGAGAGGTCGCTCGTCCTGGCCTGGATCGCCATGGGCCGCCGACCCAGCTCCCCCGCCGAACTCGCCTGGCGGGCCTTCCGCAGCCTATCCGAGCGGCAGCGCCTTGAAATGGCGGCGAGGCTCGGCGAGCTGGTGAGCTCCGAGCTGTACGAGGAGTTGCCGGTGGCTGAGGAGCGCGGCGACGACAGCTAGCCCACATGCTTCCGCCGGATCCCGTGTCACCTTCCACAGATCTCCGGGGTCCGGCGGATGGTCCAACCCATCTGATGAGGAGAAGAACCATGTCCAGTATGCGTGTCCCCCTGGTCGGAAGCGAGGGGCCGCCCAGGTTCGAGATGTTCGTGGCCGCGGTCGCGGTCGGCTACGCGGCGGGCTACACCGCCGGCATCGGCAACGAGGCGCAGCGGGTGCTCGGCTTCGTGACGGTCACGGCCATCGGGTGGCTCTGGGACCGGTGGCGCCGCTGATCACCTTGGGCGGTCAGTGATCGTCTAGCCCATTCTCGATTGCCGGTCCTCCAGAACTTGGGGGCCGGCTTTCGGAGTTCAGGCCCTCGCGCGCTCTGTTGTCTGTCGGTGGCCGTTCCTATCGTGGAGGGATGGCCAATGGCGTGTGGCATACCGAGTACGGCATTGAGATCAACCTGACGCAGCCAGACTTGGGGGTCCGCGGGTACCCCGGTCTGCTCGAAGAGATCATGACCAGCGTCTCGGAGCGGAACCCTCAGCTGCTGGAATGCCTCGCGCACAGAGCGGGGAAGCCGTGCGCGTCCGAGGCGGGCGGGAAGTCCCCGTGGATGTTCATTCGGCGGGCTCGCGTGGGTGGCCGCTCACCGCTGGTTGCCGCTCACCTGCCGATCACGCACAAGCCGACGCCGGCGGAGAGCGACCAGCACAAGGCCACCAAGGAGCGGATCGTCGAGACCGCCGAGGGGTACGGGCTGGCCGCAGATGCCGAGGTGGGTATGCCCAACCGGCGCGGCGTCACCGATGCTGTGGTTACTGGGCCTTCCGGTATCCAGATCGGCTGGGAGATCCAGTACTCCCCGCTCAGCCCCAGCAGCGTCCACCGGCGGTCGGTCAACGCCATGGAGCACGACATCACACCGCTGTGGGTCGCCAAGGACGACACGGCGGCCCTGATCGACCGAGCACCCTGGGCCCGGGTCGACGACATGTCCTGGCGGGAGATCGCCGACGGCAGCGAGATGGTCATCCGCGGCGGGTACCGGCACCTACAGGTCTGGCGCTGTCTGGCGAGCAGCGCGCTCCACTGTCCCGATAACGGCGGTACGGGCCATTGCGGCGCGATCCACGCCGAGTGGTTTCTCCCAGCGCTCTGCGACCCGCCCAAGCCTCCCGTCCGGATCGAGGACCTGATCCTGACCAGCGCCACCGGCGACAGCGTGCCGGTCTTCGTGCCGAGCCGTGGCGGCGGTCGGGCTGGCCGCCACATGTGGGTCCCCCGTACCGAGTGTCGGACCTGGCGGGAGCTCACCGGTCAGTGGGATCCCCTGCCCAAGGTGCGGGAGCCGGAGGCTGACGATGAGATCACCTTCTCCGAGCAGGAGATCGATCGCTCCTGTCGAGCGGGAGAGGAGGGGTGGTTTCGGAGCGATGCCAGGCCGGTCAGGGATCTTGGGCAGCCCACGGGCGGTTTCACCCTCGCCCGCATGCCGGCCCAGCGGAAGTGACGTGCGACGTGGATCACACAGGTGGAGCGGGCCGCGGCAGCGGCCACCCTGGGATGTCCTCCGTGGGAGGTCGGTCCGTGCATCGGGTGCGGGCAGTTGATGCGCCGGTACGGGCGCAACGCGGCGTTGGCCTGTGACGCCTGCCGTGCCTCGGCCATCCCGAGGCAGCGAGGGGCGTAGATCGGGAACTGCAACCAAAACTGCAACCACGGAACGACGAAGGACCCGGCCGCTGAGCGGTCGGGTCCTTCGTTTGCCCTGGTGGGCGAGTGCGGAGGATACGAGATTCGAACTCGTGAGGGGTTGCCCCCAACACGCTTTCCAAGCGTGCGCCCTAGGCCACTAGGCGAATCCTCCGCTGCAAACAATACAAGACGTTGAGGGGTGCTCGCGCACGTGATCGTTCGGGAGGGGAGCGGGAGGGGAACCGGAGGGGGTGCGGAAGAGGTGTGGAAGGGGTCGGCTCGATTCCGGGGGCGTCCATCCGCTAGGGTGGGGTCAGCCCCTCACGTGGCGCTATCTCACCCAACTCCCCCAGGGCCGGAAGGCAGCAAGGGTAAGTGGGCTCTGGCGGGTGCGTGGGGGGCGCTTTGCGTTCCGGGGCGGGTGCGGAAACCCCCGTGCGGAGCCGGTGGGGAGTCCGTGGGAAGCCCGTGGTGACAGGCCGGGCTGGGACGGCGGGCCGCTGTTGTCGGCGGGCCCGGATAACCTCGTAGACGTGTCGTCCCTTGCGCTGTACCGCCGCTATCGCCCCGAGTCGTTCGCCGAGGTCATCGGGCAGGAGCATGTCACTGCCCCGCTGATGCAGGCCCTGCGGAACAACCGGGTCAATCACGCGTACCTGTTCAGTGGTCCGCGAGGCTGTGGCAAGACCACCAGCGCCCGCATCCTGGCCCGGTGCCTCAACTGTGAGCAAGGCCCCACGCCGACCCCCTGCGGGGAGTGCCAGTCCTGCAAGGACCTCGCCAGGAACGGGCCGGGGTCCATCGACGTCATCGAGATCGACGCGGCCTCGCACGGTGGTGTGGACGACGCCCGTGACCTGCGCGAGAAGGCCTTCTTCGGGCCCGCCTCCAGCCGGTACAAGATCTACATCATCGATGAGGCGCACATGGTCACCTCGGCGGGCTTCAACGCCCTGCTGAAGGTGGTCGAGGAGCCGCCGGAGCACCTCAAGTTCATCTTCGCGACCACCGAGCCCGAGAAGGTCATCGGGACCATCCGGTCCAGGACGCACCACTATCCGTTCCGGCTCGTGCCGCCCGGCACCCTGCGGGACTACCTCGGCGAGGTCTGCGGCCGCGAGGGCGCCCACGTCGAGGACGGGGTGCTGCCGCTCGTCGTGCGGGCCGGCGCCGGCTCCGTCCGTGACTCCATGTCCGTCATGGACCAGCTGCTGGCCGGCGCCGCCGACCAGGGTGTGACGTACGCCATGGCCACCTCGCTCCTCGGGTACACGGACGCGTCCCTCCTGGACTCCGTCGTGGACGCCTTCGCCGCCGGGGACGGGGCCGCGGCCTTCGAGATCGTCGACCGGGTGGTGGAGGGCGGCAACGACCCGCGCCGCTTCGTCGCCGACCTGCTGGAGCGGCTGCGCGACCTGGTGATCCTGGCCGCCGTGCCCGACGCCGGGGAGAAGGGGCTCATCGACGCCCCGGCCGACGTCGTCGAGCGGATGACGGCCCAGGCCTCCGTGTTCGGGGCCGCCGAGCTGTCCCGCGCCGCCGATCTGGTCAACACCGGGCTCACGGAGATGCGCGGAGCCACCTCGCCGCGGCTCCAGCTGGAGCTGATCTGCGCCCGCGTGCTGCTGCCCGCCGCCTTCGACGACGAGCGGTCCTTCCAGGCCCGGCTCGACCGGTTGGAGCGCAGCGGGGTGGCCGCGGCCGCCGCCGCCTTCGCCCCCGCGCCCGCCATGGGCTACGTACCCGGGCCGGAGGCGCATGCCATGGCTCCGGCCGTTCCCGCGCCGGTACGGGCTCCAGCGGCGGCCGCCCCCGCCCAGGCGGCCCCGGCGCAGGCCCCCGCCCAGGCCCCCGCTCCGGTCCAGGAGCAGGCCCCGGTGGCTCCCCCGGCTCCCGCGGCCACCGCTCCGGCGCCCGGTGCGTGGCCCGGGGCCGCGCAGCCCGGCGGCGGAGCACCCGGCGCCTGGCCGGGAGCCGCCGCCCCGGCGGCGGCTCCGGCAGCACCGGCCGCCGCACCGGCGGCCGCGCCCGTCGCCGGTGCCTGGCCCGGGGCCTCCGCTCCGGCCGCCGCGGCGCCGACGCCCGCTCCGGTCGCCGCCCAGGCCGCCGCGCCCGTACCGGCCGCCGCCCAGGCGTCGCCCGGCATGGCCGCCGGCGCCGGGCAGATCCACGCGATGTGGCCGGCCGTCCTGGAAGCCGTCAAGAACCGCCGCCGCTTCACCTGGATCCTGCTCAGCCAGAACGCCCAGGTCGCCGGCTTCGACGGCGCCACCCTCCAGCTCGGCTTCCCCAACGCCGGAGCCCGCGACAACTTCGCGAGCAGCGGCAGCGAGGACGTGCTCAAGGCGGTCCTCGCCGAGCAGTTCCAGGTCAACTGGAAGATCGAGGCCGTGCTCGGCGGGGGCAACCAGCCCATCGCACCCGTCTCCGCGTCCTCCTACGGGGCTCCGCCCGCGCCCGCCTACAACCCGCCGGCCCCGGCCCAGCAGGCTCCGGCCCCGCAGCAGCACCAGCAGTCACCTCAGCAGCAGCCGCAACAGTCCCAGCAGTCCCAGCCGCAGCAGTCGTACCAGCAGCAGCCCCCGCAACAGCAGGCACCCGCGTACCAGGGGCCCCCGCCGGTCGCCCCCGAGGACGACGTACCGGAGGACGACGATCCGGACCTCGTCGACTCCGCGCTGACCGGGCACGAACTGATCGTGCGCGAGCTCGGAGCCACCGTTGTAGAGGAATATACGAACGAGTAGCCGTCTCATTGGGTGGCCGCACGAAAGGGAATCCGGAGCGCGGGCTACCCTTCATGCCGTGAAGGTCCTCGTCATCGGCGGCGGCGCCCGCGAACATGCCCTGTGCCGCTCTCTGTCCCTCGATCCCGACGTCAACGCGCTGTACTGCGCTCCAGGAAACGCCGGCATCGCCGAGGTGGCCGAGCTCCGCCCCGTCGATGCCCTCGACGGCGAAGCCGTCGCCCGCCTCGCCACCGAGCTCCGCGCCGACCTGGTCGTCGTCGGCCCGGAGGCCCCGCTCGTCGCCGGGGTCGCCGACGCCGTCCGCGCGGCCGGGATCCCCGTCTTCGGCCCGTCCGGCGAAGCCGCCCGGCTGGAGGGCTCCAAGGCCTTCGCCAAGGACGTGATGGCCGGGGCCGGCGTCCCGACGGCACGCAGCTACGTATGCACCACCCCGGAAGAGGTGGACGCGGCCCTCGACGCCTTCGGCGCCCCGTACGTGGTCAAGGACGACGGGCTCGCCGCCGGCAAGGGCGTCGTCGTCACCGACGACCGGGCCGCCGCCCGCGCCCACGCGCTCGGCTGCGACCGCGTGGTCATCGAGGAGTTCCTCGACGGCCCCGAGGTCTCCCTCTTCGCCATCACCGACGGCGTCACCGTGCTGCCGCTCCAGCCCGCGCAGGACTTCAAGCGCGCGCTCGACGGCGACGAGGGCCCCAACACCGGTGGCATGGGCGCGTACTCCCCGCTCCCCTGGGCCGACCCGAAGCTCGTCGACGAGGTCATGGCCTCCGTCCTCCAGCCCACCGTGGACGAGCTGCGCCACCGCGGAACCCCCTTCTCCGGGCTGCTCTACGCGGGCCTGGCGATCACCTCGCGCGGTGTGCGGGTCATCGAGTTCAACGCCCGCTTCGGCGACCCCGAGACCCAGGTGGTCCTGGCCCGGCTGAAGACCCCGCTCGCGAGCGTGCTGCTGAACTCCGCCAACGGCACCCTGGACGCCCTGCCCCCGCTCAGCTGGAGCGAGGACGCGGCCGTCACCGTGGTCATCGCCTCCCACAACTACCCGGAGACCCCGCGCACCGGGGACCCCATCGAGGGTCTGGCCGAGGTGGCCGAGCAGGACGCCCCGGACGCCTACGTGCTGCACGCCGGGACCCGGCGCGAGGGCGACGCGGTCGTCAGCGCGGGCGGTCGCGTCCTGTCGGTGACGGCGACGGGTGCCGATCTGGCGCAGGCACGGACCAGGGCGTATAAGGCCGTGGAGCGGATCAAGCTCGACGGCTCGCAGTACCGCACGGACATCGCGGCCAAGGCCGCCGAAGGCCGCTGAACGCGGGCTGAACGCCGCTGACCAGCGGGATTTCACGGGCGCGGGCCCGGTACGCACTCGGTGCGGCCGGGCCCGCGCGCGTGTTCGCGTGCGAGTGCATCGAGTCGCGTTCGAACGCACCCATCTTTACCCAAAGCCATTCCATCGGGTGATCGTCCGCCGGTCTGCCTGACGACCGCCCTCGCCCCAACTATGGTGCGGCGCAAGCATTGCGGCTGTCGTTCCGGCACTTGGCCCACCGGCATTGCGATGTCAGTGGCGGGTGTCACAGTGGGGGAGTGAGCAAAGCCGCCGCAGCGCAGAGGGGGGTGAGGTCCGGCCGTGTCCGGGACAGGTTCGATCGCTGAAGTGGGCACGCCGTCCGCGCGTTCCCGAGCCCTGGCAGTGCTGCGCGTGCGCAGCAGGGCCCTGGCCGTCGGGATGCTGCCCGCCGCCCTCGCCGTCGTGCTGGTGGCCGCCCGGATGACGGGCCGTCTCCTCGGTGACCCCTGGCCGGCGGTGACCCTCGTCGTGTGCGCGGTCGCCGCGCTCGTGCTCCTCGTCGGCGGGACCTTCGCCGCCGTCGTCCTGCGGGCGAGCCCCGCCGTGACCCCGACGGTGCCGCTGTCGGAGGCCTCCGCCCCCGATCTCTACCGGCTCGTGCGGGACCTGGCGGACCGGATGGACGTCCCGGCGCCCTCCGCGATAGCCCTGACGCCCGACTGCGACAGCTGGCTGGAGGACCGGACCCACCCGGCCCACCGCCGTGCCCACACGCGCATACCGGGCGCGGCCGGCTCCCCCGGATCCCCCGGTTTCCCCACATCCTGTCCCCCGGAATCCGAGCCGGGCGCGGCCCCCGTGCTGGTGATCGGCTCGCCGTTCCTGTGGTGGATGCGCGTGGCGGAGCTGCGGGCCGTGCTCGCGCCCGTCGTCGCCGGTACGGGCCCCTCCGCGCACCCGGACATAGCCGACGCGCGCGGTTTCGTACGGGGCCTCGACGCCGCCGTGGACGTGGGCGGCCGGCGCTTCCTCGGCTGGATCGCCGCCCCCGCCCGGCTGCTGCTGCGGCTGTGCCGGGTCGATGCCGCCGAGATGGAGCGCGGGGTCGCCGCCGCCGCCTCCGAGCGTGCACAGGGTGTGGATTACGGGCTCCGGATCGTCGCCCAAGAACAGGTCGGCCTCGCCTACGCGGGCTGGGACCGGCTGCTGACCCGCGTCGCGCTGCCCGCCTGGCGGATGGGCCGCTGGCCCGCCCACCTCGACGCGGGGGTCGTCTCCGCGCTGACCGAGCTGTCCCGGCGCGACCGGCTGGCCGACGGATTCACCTCCCGGCTGGGCGAGCGCCCGGCGTGCGATCTGCTGGAGCAGCCGGGGACGGTGGACGAGGCCGCCTCGCTGCTGGCCGCGCGGCTCTTCCACGGCGGTCCGGCCGAGGCCGGACCGGACTGGTCGCCGGTGGACTGGGCGGCGTATCCGGAGGAGGTCGTCGACCGCAAGTGGCGTACGGAGGCGGGGCGGCTGCTGGCCGCGCTGGACGCGCTGTCCGCGCCCGCCGCCTCGACGGTGGAGCGGGTGCTGTCGTTCCTCTCGGACACCGCCGAAGGAGAGGCGCTGGCCGGGCGGCTCAGCGGGGACCTGGCGCGGGAGGCCGTGCCAGTGGCCGCCGCGCGGGGCGCGGACGCCGTGCCGCTGTTCCCGCTGGAGGCCCCGCGCAGCGGGCGGGACCTGCTGACCGACCACGTGGTGGCGCTGGTGTGCTGCGCCGCGGTGGACTCCGCGGGGGCCGCGCCCGGACTGGACTGGCTGGACGGCCCGGTGCTCCTGGTCGGGGGCGTGCGGCGGGCCGATCTCGCGCCGCGGGTGCTGTCGCTGGTGGAGGACGGGGACCCCGAGCCCCTGCGGGACTGGCTCGCGGAGGTGGGCGTACGCCCCGACAAGCCGGTCCGGCTCGTCTAGGCCGTCTCTTTCGGGCCTAGCCGGACCAGGGGTACCGCCGGCCGATGTGCCGCTGACCAACGGCTGAACTTTTCGCGACGAACGGTGACGGACCGAGTGCGTTATGTGATGTGCTGGGACCGGTCCAGGCGTTCGGGGGAGCGAGGGAGGGGAGCGGTATGGGTGCGGAGCAGATCCGGCGTTGGGAGTCAGGTGCGCTCGCGCACGCGGTGACCGATCCCTTCGGGCAGGGGCCGCTGCCGTGGTTCCGGGGGAGCGAGCTGTACTACGACGACAACGGGCAGGTCGTGCCCTGGTACGTGGACCCGGCCGTGGCCGCCGGACAGATCCCCCGGGCCCGGAGCAACGGCGGCCCCCGCACCGCCGACGACGTGCACCGGCAGATCAAAGGTTTCACCTCCACCGGAGCCGTCGCCCCCGGCGAGGCGATCGACTTCCACATCACCGTGGACCCGCCCCAGCAGTTCTCCGTGGACGTCTACCGCATCGGCCACTACGGCGGCGACGGTGCCTCCAAGATCACCACCAGCCCCCGGCTCTCCGGCATCGTCCAGCCCGCGCCCCTCACCGCCGACCGCACCGTTTCCTGTCACCACTGGTGGCTCTCCTGGCGGCTCCAGGTCCCCGCCTACTGGAGCGTCGGCGCGTATGTGGCCGTGCTGACGACCGCCGACGGGTACCGGTCCCACATCCCGTTCACCGTGCGCGACGACCACCCGGCCGATCTCCTGCTCCTGCTCCCCGACATCACCTGGCAGGCCTACAACCTCTACCCCGAGGACGGGCGGACCGGGGCGAGCCTCTACCACGCCTGGGACGAGGACGGCCGGCTGCTCGGTGAGGGCGACGCCGCCATCACCGTCTCCTTCGACCGTCCCTACGCCGGCGCCGGCCTGCCCCTCCACGTCGGCCACGCCTACGACTTCATCCGCTGGGCCGAGCGCTACGGCTACGACCTCGCCTACGCCGACGCCCGCGATCTGCACGCCGGCCGCGTCGACCCCACCCGCTACCGCGGCCTGGTCTTCCCGGGCCACGACGAGTACTGGTCCGCCCCCATGCGCCGCACCGTCGAGCGCGCCCGCGACCACGGCACCTCGCTCGTCTTCCTCTCCGCCAACACCATGTACTGGCAGGTGGAGCTCTCCCCCTCGCCCTCGGGCGTCGACGACCGGCTCCTCACCTGCCGAAAACGCCGCGGCCCCGGCCGCCCCAGCCTCTGGCGCGAAGTCGACCGCCCGGAACAGCAGCTGCTCGGCATCCAGTACGCGGGACGGGTCCCCGAACCCGCGCCCCTGGTCGTGCGCAATGCCACGCACTGGCTCTGGGACTCCACCGGCGCCGCCGAGAACGACGAACTGCCCGGCCTGGTCGCCGGCGAGGCCGACCGCTACTTCCCGCGCACGCAGCTCCCCGAGCACCAGAGCCGGATCCTGCTCGCGCACTCCCCGTACGAGGACGGCGAAGGCCACCGCCGCCACCAGGAGACCTCGCTCTACCGGGCTCCCAGCGGCGCGCTCGTCTTCGCCTCCGGCACCTTCGCCTGGTCGCCGGCGCTCGACCGCCCCGGGCACGTGGACGAGCGGGTCCAGCGGGCCACCGCCAACCTCCTCGACCGGATCTGCAAGCGGGACTGACCGGCCCCGTTGTCTCCCCGCGCGGACCGGTGCGGGAGAATGGGCCGCGCGCTCGTACAGAACCACAGGGAGACTCCGTGCCCGGATTCGTCGAAAAGCCCGAGCCGGTGCAGGTGCCCGGCCTCGTCCACCTCCACACCGGCAAGGTCCGCGACCTCTACCGCGATGAGGACGACAACCTCGTCATGGTCGCCAGCGACCGCATCTCCGCCGCCGACTGGGTGCTGCCCACCGAGATCCCGGACAAGGGCCGGATCCTGACCCAGCTCTCCCTGTGGTGGTTCGACCAGCTCGCGGACCTCGTCCCGAACCACGTCCTCAGCACCGAGCTGCCCGCCGGGGCCCCCGCCGACTGGGCCGGCCGCGCGCTGGTCTGCCGCAACCTCGACATGGTCCCCGTCGAGTGCGTGGCCCGCGGCTACCTCACCGGCTCGGGCCTCGCCGAGTACGAGAAGACCCGTACGGTCTGCGGACTCGCCCTGCCCGAGGGGCTCGTCGACGGCTCCGAGCTGCCCGGCCCGATCTTCACCCCGGCCGCCAAGGCCGAGGTCGGCGAGCACGACGAGAACGTCTCCTACGAGGAGGTCGCGCGCACCCAGGGCGCCGAGACCGCGGCCCTGCTGCGCCAGACCACCCTCGCCGTCTACGGCCGGGCCCGGGACATCGCCCGCGAGCGCGGGATCATCCTGGCGGACACCAAGTTCGAGTTCGGTTTCGACAAGGACGGCGCCCTGGTCGCCGCCGACGAGGTGCTCACCCCGGACTCCTCGCGCTTCTGGCCGGCCGACCTGTGGGAGCCGGGCCGCAGCCAGCCCTCCTTCGACAAGCAGTACGTCCGCGACTGGCTGGCCTCCCCGGCCTCCGGCTGGGACTCCAAGGGCGAACTCCCGCCGCCCGTCCTCCCGCAGGAGGTCGTGGAGCGGACCCGCGCCAAGTACGTCGAGGCCTACGAGCGGCTCACCGGCCAGACCTGGGCCTGAGGCGAAGAGCGGCGAAGGGGCCCCGGAAACGGGGCCCCGGGACTCCGGGGCACGGCGAGGCCCCGGAACGAGAGAAGCCCCCGGTCCGAGGACCAGGGGCTTCTTCACTACAGAGCGGACAACGCGACTCGAACGCGCGACATCCACCTTGGCAAGGTGGTGCTCTACCAACTGAGCTATGTCCGCAGGTGCGCCGTAGCGCGAGAACTACTATACCCAACCCCGGGCCCGTGCGAGACGCACCGCCGTGTGCCGGTTCTCGGCGCCCAGCTTCGAGGCCGCCGAGGACAGGTAGTTCCGTACGGTCCCCGGAGACAGCGAGGCCCGCTCCGCGATCTCCGCGATCGGCGCCCCGTCCCCGGCCAGTTCCAGGACCTCCGCCTCGCGCGCGGTCAGCGGGGAATCCCCCGCGCTGATCGCGTCGGCCGCCAACTCCGGGTCCACGTACCGTCCTCCGGCGTGCACGGTGCGGATCAGCTCGGCCAGCCGCTGGGCCGAAACCGTCTTCGGCGCGAAGGCCCGTACCCCCGCGGCGAGGGCCCGCTTCAGGTGGCCGGGGCGGCCGTGACTGGTCACGATCATGGTTTTGCAGTCGGGGAGTTCGGCCCGCAGCGATGTGGCCACGCTCACACCGTCGGCCCCCGGCATCTGGAGGTCCAGCACCGCCACGTCCGGGCGGTGGGCCCGCGCCATCGCGAGGGCCTCCGGCCCCGAGGCCGCCTCCGCGACGACCAGCAGATCGTCCTCCAGTCCCAGCAGCGCGGCCAGCGCGCCCCGGATCAGGTGCTCGTCGTCGGCCAGCAGTACGCGTACGGGGCTCATGTCCGTGTCTCCAGTTCCAGGACCTGTCCGGCCGCCGGGCCGGGTATCTCGGCGCGCAGCCTGAACCGGCCGCCTTCCACCGGACCGGCCTCCAGCGTGCCGTCCAGCACCGCGAGCCGCTCCCGCAGGCCCGCCAGCCCCGAGCCCGGCGGCCCGGCCGGGACCTTGGGGGCCCCGTCGTTCTCCACCACCAGCGTCAGCGCGCCCGAAGGCGCCGCCGTCAGCCGGATCACGCAGCTGCGGGCGTCGCCGTGCCGCAGCACGTTGGTCGTCGCCTCGCGCACCACCCAGCCGAGCGCCGACTGGGCCTCGGCGGGAAGGTCGCGGCCCGCCGCGATCTCCACCCGGCAGTCCATCCCGGCCGCGTGCAGCACCCCGCGCGCACCCTCCAGCTCCACCGCGAGATCCGCCTCCCGGTAGCCGCGGACCACGTCGCGGACCTCCTTCTGGGACTCCCGGGCGATCCGCTGCACCTCGATCATCTGGTCCACCGCCTCCGGGCGTTCGCGCCGGGCCAGCTGTACCGCCAGCTCGCTCTTGAGGGCGATCACCGCGAGGTTGCGGCCCATCACGTCGTGCAGGTCGCGGCCGAAGCGCAGCCGCTCCTCGGCCACCGCGAGCTGCGCCTGGAGCTCGCGGGCGCGGTCGAGCTCGTACACGGTGTCGAGCAGCCACCCGGAGAACCCGCAGGCCGCCGAGAGGAAGGCGGCGGTCACCAGGACCCCGACCGCGTAGGTGGTGGATTCGCCGGGTGAAATGCCGAAGGCGAGCGCCGCCACCCAGACGAAGGCGGCGGTGGCCGGGGGCGCGTAGCGCATCTGCCGGACCTTGCGCAGGCACAGGACGAACGTGCCGTTGGCGAAGCAGGTCATGCCGATGAGGAGGGTCGCGATCAGCGCCGGTTCCGCGGAGCGCACGGTCGCCCGTACGGCGAGTACGGCGAGACTCGCGGCGACGGTGACGGCGGCGGTGACCGCCGCGAGCCGTACGGGGCGCTCGCGCCGGTCCACGATCCAGTCCAGGGCCCGGGAGGAGAGGACCCCGACGATCACGGAGTGCACGCACACGGTCAGGAAGAGCGGGACCCCCAGCGCCAGGGAGGTGCTCTGGACCGCGGCCCCCAGGGCCGGCAGTCCGATCGAGAAGATCTCGATCAGCACGAAGAAGTGGAACGACCAGCGCGTGTACAGCTCGACCTTCCCCGCGCTGCTGCGGTTCTTCCACCACCCCGTGAGTTTCATGGCCCCAGTCTCGCGGCGGGACGGCGGACCCGGCCATGACGGATGTCATCGGGATTAGGGAATCCCAGCGGTATCCGGCGGTATCCGGGCATACGAAGAAGGCCCCGATCGATGATCGGGGCCTTCATACGCTGAGCGGACGACGCGACTCGAACGCGCGACATCCACCTTGGCAAGGTGGTGCTCTACCAACTGAGCTACGTCCGCATGCTTCCCACGACAAAGCTGCCGTGCGATGCGTGCATCACTCTACCTGATCCACAACCGTGGTCGATAAAGCCTGCAGAGCGGGTGACAGGGATCGCACACTGCGCCTTCCCCCTGGAAGGAGGATGTTCTGCTACTGAACTACACCCGCACGACTTCGGGGTCTGACCTGCGGCCTCGCCCCTCGGCGTGATCCACACACTAGCGGACCGGTGGGGGTGGATGGCAAATCGGCCCTCAGTGAGCGGCGTTGTACTCCTCGTAGACCTTCTTGGGGATCCGGCCGCGCGGCGGCACGTCGAGCTGGTTGGACCGGGCCCAGGCCCGGACGACCGCCGGGTCGGGGGCGATGGCCGTGTGCTTGAACGCCTTCCCGGAACGGGCCTGGCGGCGGCCGGCCGCCACGAACGGGGCGAGGCTCTTCCGCAGTTTCTTTGCGTTGGCCACATTGAGGTCGATCTCGTACGACTTACCGTCCAGCCCGAAGACGACCGTTTCCGATGCTTCTCCGCCATCGATGTCGTCGGAGATCGTGACTACTACGCGCTGCGCCACGGATATCGGTCCCTTCGCGCGACCCCGCTCCCCCGCTGACGAGCTGGGACGGAGCGTGGTGTCGCCTGTGTGGATGTTTCGGAGCAATGCAACTTTCCGCCCCCGTCACGCGGCGGAAAATGCCGACGCATCGGAGGATTCCTTTGTACCCCGATTCTCATTGCATTGCGAAGCCCAGTTAATTGTCTCCGCGTGTCCCGCCGCAATGCCGGACGCGTGGTTTTCCGGCGGATTTTGCGAAGCGTTGGTGAAGCCGAAACGACGTGGAGGATCGCACAAGGGAGATATCTACCCGCGTAGAAATTTCCTACAGGTACGCTGATGGAACCGCCTTCGCACCAACCACCTCATCGGGAGTGCCAGTGGCACGCGTCGTAGTCGACGTCATGCTCAAGCCGGAGATCCTCGACCCCCAGGGCCAGGCGGTGCAGCGTGCACTGCCGCGCCTGGGCTTCGAAGGGATCGCCGACGTTCGCCAGGGGAAGCGCTTCGAACTGGAGGTGGAGGGACCGGTCGACCAGGCCGCCCTCGACCGCATCCACAAGATGGCCGAAACCTTCCTCGCCAACACCGTCATCGAAGACTTCACCGTGAAGGTCGAGGCCTGACGGTGACCACTCGCATCGGAGTCGTCACGTTCCCCGGAACGCTCGACGACCGTGACTCGCTGCGCGCCATCCGCCTCGCGGGGGCCGAGCCGGTCTCGCTCTGGCACCGCGACAAGGACCTGCACCAGGTCGACGCGGTCGTCCTCGCGGGCGGCTTCTCCTATGGGGACTACCTGCGCGCCGGGGCCATCTCCCGGTTCTCGCCGGTCATGGAGACCATCATCGAGCAGGCCAAGGGCGGCATGCCCGTCCTCGGCATCTGCAACGGCTTCCAGATCCTCACCGAGGCCCACCTGCTGCCGGGGGCGATGCTCCGGAACAACCACCTGCACTTCATCTGCCGCGACCAGAAGCTGCGGGTGGAGAACGCGGAGACCGCGTGGACCGGCGACTACACCGCCGGCCAGGAGATCTCCGTACCGCTCAAGAACATGGACGGCCGCTACGTGGCCGAAGAGCGCGTGCTCGACGAACTGGAGGCCGAAGGCCGAGTGGCCTTCCGGTACCTCGACGTGAACCCCAACGGCTCGCTGCGCGACATCGCCGGCATCACCAACGCCGCGGGCAACGTCGTCGGCCTCATGCCGCACCCCGAGCACGCGGTCGAGCCGCTGATCGGGACGGGCCGCACCGACGGCCTCCCGTTCTTCACCTCGGTCCTGAAGAAGCTGGTCAACGCATGAGCCTCGACACGGTCAAGAACGCCACGGAGACCCCGGACTCGGCGCAGCCCTGGAAGGAGCTCGGCCTCAAGGAGGACGAGTACGCCCGCATCCGGGAGATCCTCGGCCGCCGCCCCACCGGCGCCGAGCTCGCCATGTACTCGGTCATGTGGTCCGAGCACTGCTCGTACAAGAGCAGCAAGGTCCACCTGAAGCAGTTCGGCGAGAAGGTCCCCCAGAACGACGCCATGCTCGTCGGCATCGGCGAGAACGCCGGCGTCGTCGACGTGGGCCAGGGCTACGCGGTCACCTTCAAGGTCGAGTCGCACAACCACCCCTCGTACATCGAGCCCTACCAGGGCGCGGCCACGGGCATCGGCGGCATCGTCCGCGACATCCTGGCCATGGGCGCCCGCCCGGTCGCGGTCGTGGACCCGCTGCGCTTCGGCGCGGCCGACCACCCCGACACCAAGCGCGTCCTGCCGGGCGTGGTCGCGGGCATCGGCGGCTACGGCAACTGCCTGGGCCTGCCGAACATCGGCGGCGAGGTCGTCTTCGACGCCTGCTACCAGGGCAACCCGCTCGTCAACGCCGGCTGCATCGGCGTGATGAAGCACGAGGACATCCACCTCGCCAAGGCCTCCGGCCCCGGCAACAAGGTCATCCTCTACGGCGCCCGCACCGGCGGCGACGGCATCGGCGGAGTCTCAGTCCTCGCGTCCGAGACCTTCGACGACACTAAGCCCACCAAGCGCCCCGCGGTGCAGGTCGGCGACCCCTTCCAGGAGAAGCTCCTCATCGAGTGCACCCTGGAGATCTTCAAGGAGAAGCTGGTCGCGGGCATCCAGGACCTCGGCGGCGCCGGGCTCTCCTGCGCCACCTCCGAGCTGGCTTCCGCCGGTTCCGGCGGCATGCGCGTGGACCTGGACACCGTCCCGCTGCGCGACGCGACGCTCTCGCCCGAGGAAATCCTCATGAGCGAGTCGCAGGAGCGCATGTGCGCGATCGTCGAGCCGCAGCACGTCGAGCGGTTCATGGAGATCTGCGAGAAGTGGGACGTGATCGCCACCGTCATCGGTGAGGTCACCGAAGGCGAGCAGCTGGAGATCTACTGGCACGGCGAGCTCATCGTGGACGTGCCCCCGGGCACCGTCGCCCACGAGGGCCCGACCTACCACCGCCCCTACGCGCGCCCCTCCTGGCAGGACGCGCTCCAGGCCGACGACGCGGGCAAGCTGCCGCGGCCGCAGACCTCCGAGGAGCTGCGCGCGCAGGTCCTGGCCCTGGTCTCCTCGCCGAACCAGGCGTCGAAGTCCTGGATCACCGACCAGTACGACCGCTTCGTCCAGGGCAACACGGTGCTCTCGCAGCCCGAGGACGCCGGCATGGTCCGCATCGACGAGGAGACCAACCTCGGCGTCGCGATGGCCACCGACGGCAACGGCCGCTTCGCGAAGCTCGACCCGTACACGGGCGCGCAGCTCGCGCTGGCCGAGGCGTACCGCAACGTCGCCGCGACCGGCGCCAAGCCGCTCGCGATCTCCGACTGCCTGAACTTCGGCTCGCCGGAGGACCCGGACGTCATGTGGCAGTTCGCCGAGGCCACCCGCGGTCTCGCCGACGGCTGCTTCGAGCTGGGCACCCCGGTGACCGGCGGCAACGTATCGCTCTACAACCAGACCGGTGACATCGCGATCCACCCGACCCCGGTCGTGGCGGTCCTCGGTGTGATCGACGACGTCAACCGCCGTACGCCGATGGCGTTCGCGGAGGCCGGCCAGCTCCTGTACCTGCTCGGCGACACCGCCGAGGAGTTCGGCGGCTCGGCCTGGTCCGAGGTCGTCCACCAGCACCTGGGCGGCATGCCGCCCAAGGTGGACCTGGGCCGCGAGAAGCTGCTCGGCGAGATCCTGATCTCGGCCTCGCGCGACGGCATGATCGACGCCGCGCACGACCTGTCCGACGGCGGCGTGATCCAGGCGCTCACCGAGTCCTGCCTGCGCGGCGGCAACGGTGCGCGGATCGTGGTGCCCGAGGCGCTCGACGCCTTCACCTTCCTGTTCTCCGAGTCCGCGGGCCGGGCCATCGTGGCCGTCCCGCGCAGCGAGGAACTCCGCTTCACCGACATGTGCGGTGCGCGGGGCCTGCCGGCGATCCGGATCGGTGTGGTGGACGGCGAGGAGATCGAGGTCCAGGGCGAGTTCACGCTCCCGCTGGCCGAGCTCCGCACCGCTCACGAGGCGACGATCCCGGCGCTGCTCGCCTGAGCCGCCGCCCGTCGTGGCCCGAGCCCCCGTCCGGTTCCTTCCGGACGGGGGCTCGCGCGTTCCCCGGTCGCACCGGCACCAAGGCGTCCGGCCGGGGATAGGGTCGGCCCATGCCGCCCGCCAAGAAGAAGCCGCGCACCTACGACCACGCCAGGACCCGTGCGGCCGTCATCGCACAGTTCGGGCATGTCCGCGAAGCCGTACGGGGGTTGGACCCCGGGCAGCTCGCCGCCCCGAGCGGGGTCGGGGACTGGTCCGTGGCCGAACTCGCCGCGCACATCGCGTGGATCGCCGACTCGCTGGCCTCCGGCCTGGCCAAGCCGCCCGCCGCCGTCGCCGAACTGCACGCCGCCGAGTGGCCCTTCGCGACCGCCTCCCTCGCCGGGAAGATCGCCGAGGCGGCCAAGGAGACCCTCGGAGGCGCCCCGCTGCCGGAGCTCTTCGACCGGGCCGGCGCCCGCCTGGCCGAGGCGCTCGACTCGCACCCCGGCAGCCGGGTGCTGGACCTGTGGATCGGGGCCATGACCCTGGCCGATTTCCTGGTCACCCGTACCGTCGAGCTCGTCGTCCACACCGACGACCTGCGCCGCGCCACCGGGTTGGACATCCCGGTCGACCGGCAGGCCCTGGCCGCCTGTACCCGGCTGCTCGCCGACGCCCTCGCGCTCAAGGCCCCCGGCGGCTCGGTGGAGGTGCGCGTACCGCCCTTCGCGGTGGTCCAGTGCATCGAGGGCCCCCGGCACACCCGCGGCACCCCGCCGAACGTGGTGGAGACCGACCCGCTGACCTGGATCCGCCTCGCCACGGGCCGTACGAGCTGGGTCGAGGCGCTGGACGGGGCCCGGGTCCGGGCCAGCGGGGAGCGCGCCGACCTCACGGGGCTGCTCCCCCTGATGAGCTGAGCCGACCTCGGTCCCGGGCCCCGTCCACAGGCTGTGGACCACGGCGCGGGATCGGGATCGGCATCGGCATCGGCATCGGCATCGCCACCAGCACCGGCACCGGCACCGGCGTCAGCCCGGGTAGGGCAGCAGCCCCGCGTCCGTCTTCTCCCATGCCGCCCGGAGCTCGGCCAGCCGGGCCGGTTCCAGCGCCGCCTTGTCGGCCTGTTCGCGGATGTCCCCGGCCAGGTTGAAGAGCTGGTCGCGGCCCGCCTTGCCGCGGTAGTACTTCCAGTCCCCGCGGCGCAGTGCCCGCTCCCCGCGGACCCGCCAGAACAGGCTGCGCTCGGCGATCTTCTCGCCGCGCAGCAGGTATCCGGCCAGGCTCACCCCGTCCAGCGGGTACGCCGGGTTCGCGCGGGCCCCGGCCAGCTCCAGCAGGGTCGCCGTCCAGTCCGGGGTGAAGACCGGGACGTGGCTGACCTGGCCGCCGTCGATCCGGGCCGGCCAGCGCACGATGTTCGGGACGCGGATCCCGCCCTCCTGGAGGGAGGCCTTGTTGCCCGAGAGCGGCCAGTTGTGGGAGAAGCGCTCGCCGCCGTTGTCGCTGGAGAAGAAGACCAGGGTGTCCTCCTCCTGGCCGGAGCGCTGGAGGGCCTTCAGCACCTCGCCGACCGAGCGGTCGAGGTCCTCCACCATCTCCTTGTACTTCTCGATCGAGCCGCCGTCCTGGTGCCACAGGGCCCGCCCGTCGCCGGCCTTGATCCGCCGCTCGATCTCCGCGGACTCCGCGGTGTCCCCGTCGGCGATCCACGGCCAGTGCGGGGTGGTGAAGTTGAGGTTCAGCAGCCACGGCTTGCCGTGGTGGTCGCGGGAGACGTACTCGCTCGCCCGCTCGGTCAGGATGCGGGTGTAGTAGCGCAGGTCCTTGTACTCGGCGTCGCCCTCGTAGAGGTCGTACTCCCCGCCCAGACCGAGCTTGGAGTAGTACTCCAGCGCTCCGCCGAAGTTGCCGAAGAACTCCTCCCAGCCCGACTTGGTCGGGCTGTAGTCGGGCAGGTAGCCGCAGTGCCACTTGCCGATCAGCGCGGTCGCGTAGCCGGAGCCGCGCAGCAGCGAGGCCAGCGTCGGGTGGGTGGGCTCCAGGCCGGCCGTCTTGTCGGCTATCGGCTCGGCGAGCCCGCCCTTGGCGCGGCCCGGGTAGCGCCCGGTGTACAGGCTGAAGCGGGTCGGGGAGCAGGTCGCGGAGCCGGAGTAGGCGTCGGTGAAGCGGACGCCCTGGCGGGCGAGCCGGTCCAGGTTCGGGGTCTTGATGTTCGGGGACCCGTACGAGGACAGGTCGGCCCAGCCGAGGTCGTCCCCGAGGATGAACAGGATGTTCGGGCGGCGGGACCGGCGGCCCCGCGCGGCCCGGAACTCCCGCTCCTCGGGGCCCGCCGACCGGGCCTCGGAGGCCTGGGCGGGGGCGGCTCCCAGCCCCACGGCGGCGGCCGCCGCGGTCACTCCGACGGCGCCCCCGAAGGCACGACGGGACAGCTTGCTGTTGTACGAAGACACAGGTACTCCAAGGCGCGGCCCACCCACCCGGCCCCGGGCGGCGCGGGACGGCGCACGGCACGGCGGGGCAGGGCTGGGCGGAGCGGAAAAGGTCAAGAAGGAGGAAGAGTTGTGGCTACGCGAAACAGCGACAGATGGCGCTCGCGACACGGACCAGGTCCACGTGCCGGCGCTCGACGAGGGTGACGGTACGGTCACCGAGAGGCTGCATGGCCGAGAGCCTGTCCGAATGCCCTTGTAGCTGTCAACAAGGTGATCCGAATACCGAGACGCGAGCGCCCGGTCACCCTGCGTGCTGTGACATTTCCCGGGCGTCCCCAATTCGGACCAGTGGTCGATCTCGCCTACACTCGGGGGCGTGCCTCGTGGTGATGGACGACTCAACCACGACCTGCTCCCCGGCGAAAAAGGCCCCCAGGACGCTTGCGGCGTCTTCGGTGTCTGGGCTCCGGGTGAAGAGGTCGCCAAGCTCACCTACTTCGGACTGTATGCGCTGCAGCACCGTGGACAAGAGTCCGCGGGAATCGCTGTGAGCAACGGTTCCCAGATCCTCGTCTTCAAGGACATGGGCCTCGTTTCCCAAGTCTTCGACGAAACCTCTCTCGGCTCGCTCCAGGGTCATATCGCGGTCGGTCACGCCCGCTACTCGACCACCGGAGCCTCCGTCTGGGAGAACGCTCAGCCGACCTTCCGTGCGACCGCCCACGGCTCCATTGCCCTGGGTCACAACGGCAACTTGGTGAACACCGCCGAGCTCGCCGAAATGGTCGCCGACCTCCCTCGTCAGGACGGCCGCGCCACCCAGGTGGCGGCCACCAACGACACGGACCTGGTCACCGCCCTGCTGGCCGGCCAGACGGATGACGACGGCAAGCCCCTGACCATCGAGGAGTCGGCCACCAAGGTCCTCCCGAAGGTGAAGGGCGCCTTCTCGCTCGTCTTCATGGACGAGGGAACGCTCTACACCGCCCGTGACCCGCAGGGCATCCGCCCGCTGGTCCTCGGCCGCCTCGACCGCGGCTGGGTGGTCGCGAGCGAGACCGCCGCCCTCGACATCTGCGGCGCCAGCTTCGTCCGCGAGGTCGAGCCGGGTGAGCTCATCGCGATCGACGAGAACGGTCTGCGGACCTCTCGTTTCGCGGAAGCAAAGCCCAAGGGCTGTGTCTTCGAGTACGTCTACCTGGCGCGCCCGGACACCGACATCGCCGGCCGCAACGTCTACCTCTCGCGCGTCGAGATGGGCCGGCGCCTCGCCCAGGAAGCCCCGGTCGACGCCGACCTGGTGATATCGACGCCGGAATCGGGCACGCCCGCCGCCGTCGGATACGCCGAGGCCAGCGGGATTCCGTACGGCGTCGGCCTGGTCAAGAACGCCTACGTGGGCCGGACCTTCATCCAGCCCTCGCAGACGATCCGCCAGCTCGGCATCCGCCTCAAGCTCAACCCCCTCAAGGAAGTCATCCGGGGCAAGCGCCTGGTGGTCGTCGACGACTCGATCGTCCGCGGCAACACCCAGCGCGCCCTCGTGAAGATGCTCCGCGAGGCCGGCGCGGCGGAGATCCACATCCGGATCTCCTCGCCGCCGGTGAAGTGGCCGTGCTTCTTCGGCATCGACTTCGCCACCCGGGCCGAGCTGATCGCCAACGGCATGTCGGTCGACGAGATCGCCAAGTCGCTGGGCGCGGACTCGCTCTCGTACATCTCGCTCGACGCGATGGTCGAGGCGACCACCATCCAGAAGCCCAACCTCTGCCGTGCCTGCTTCGACGGCGAGTACCCCATGGAGCTGCCCGACCCGCAGCTCCTGGGCAAGCAGCTTCTGGAGACGGAGCTGGCCGGCGGCACGGACGCCGCCGACGCGCTCCGGCGCCCGTAGGGCCCGCAGCCCCGTAGAGCACCCGGTCCCCTGGGGCCGGTGTGCCCTGCCCATCCTGCTCAACCTGCGCGGGGCCCTGCCTTTTGAAGCTTCTCCCGGGGCCCCGCACCACACGCAGCAACGACACGAAAGCTCTCTCCTGTCATGACAGAGAAGACCACCGGTGCCAGCTACGCAGCCGCGGGCGTCGACATCGATGCGGGAGACCGCGCCGTAGAGCTGATGAAGGAGTGGGTGAAGAAGACGCAGCGCCCCGAGGTCCTCGGCGGCCTCGGCGGCTTCGCCGGCCTCTTCGACGCCTCCGCCCTCAAGCGCTACGAGCGCCCCCTGCTCGCCTCCGCCACCGACGGGGTCGGCACCAAGGTGGACATCGCCCGCCGCATGGGCGTGTACGACACCATCGGCCACGACCTGGTCGCCATGGTCATGGACGACATCGTCGTCTGCGGCGCCGAGCCGCTCTTCATGACCGACTACATCTGCGTCGGCAAGGTTCACCCCGAGCGGGTCGCGGCCATCGTCAAGGGCATCGCCGAGGGCTGTGTCCTGGCCGGCTGCGCCCTGGTCGGCGGCGAGACCGCCGAGCACCCGGGTCTGCTGGGCCCGGAGGACTTCGACGTGGCGGGCGCCGGCACCGGAGTCGTCGAGTACGACGCCCTGCTGGGCGCGGACCGCATCCGTACGGGCGACGCCGTCATCGCGATGGCTTCCTCCGGTCTTCACTCGAACGGGTACTCGCTGGTCCGCCACGTCCTCTTCGACCGCGCCGGGATGTCGCTGGAGCAGCACGTGGAGGAGCTCGGCCGGACCCTCGGCGAGGAGCTCCTGGAGCCCACCAAGATCTACTCGCTGGACTGCATGGCGCTCACCCGGACCGCCGAGGTGCACGCCTACTCCCACATCACGGGCGGCGGCCTCGCGGCCAACCTCGCCCGGGTGATCCCGGACCACCTGCACGCCACGGTCGACCGCTCGACCTGGGCCCCGGGCGCGATCTTCGACCTGGTCGGCAAGGCCGGGCAGGTGGAGCGCCTGGAGCTGGAGAAGACCCTGAACATGGGCGTCGGCATGATGGCCGTGGTCCCGCAGGGATCGGTGGACGTGGCCCTGACCGCGCTGGCCGACCGGGGTGTCGACGCCTGGGTCGCGGGCGAGATCGTGGACCGCGGCGACCACGCCGAGGGCGCGACCATGACCGGCGACTACGCGGGCTAGTACGGCCGCCACCGCGAGCGGACAGCACAGAAACCCGGTCCGGGGCTATGCCCTGGACCGGGTTTCGGTGTTTCAGACCTGGTGTGCAGACACCGCGAAAGCGTCACGCACCGGCGAAAGCGTCAAGCACCGCGACGATGCGCCGAGGGACCGGACTCTTCGTCCTCGTCCTCTTCGTCATCGTCGTTGTAGAGCGCCGCGTACTTGGCGTACGGGTCGTCCTCATCTTGATCGTCATCGTCATCGACTTCGACCGGCACGCTGACAGGCAGCGGCGGATCAGTCGGCGATGCGCCCAGCTCATTGGCCAGACGCGACAAGTCAGTCCCGCCGCTGCTGTACTTCAGCTGGCGGGCGACCTTCGTCTGCTTGGCCTTTGCCCGGCCGCGCCCCATGGCTCGACCCCCTCGGTGACGGGGCTCGACGGCCCCAGAGTCTGACACGCGTTCATGGTTCGGAGCGGGCTCTCCGTGGAGAGACCGTCCGTAGGGGTTTAACGGTACCTGCTTCCGCGGCCATACGGTACGTCGCCCGCATGACGCGCCCCGGTGCAGTACCAACAAGGCGCCCCGTCCTCGCTGGTCAGCTGCGATTTTAGCCCTTTCCTGACGGGCGACCCGCCGAAGCGCAGTGAGTTCCGTCTCGCCGCGCCCCGGCGGGTGCACCCAGAAGCCCCATAAGGGCCTCGTGAGGATCAGGCCTTGCGCGCGGCGCGGGCCTCAGCCATGCGCTGCTCGGCGATCCGGTCGGCGGCGGCGGCCGGCGGGATCCCGTCCGACTTCGCACGTGCGAAGATCGCCAGCGTGGTGTCGAAGATCTTCGCCGCCTTCGCCTTGCAGCGGTCGAAGTCGAAGCCGTGGAGCTCGTCGGCCACCTGGATGACCCCGCCCGCGTTGACCACGTAGTCCGGCGCGTAGAGGATCCCGCGGTCCGCGAGGTCCTTCTCCACACCCGGGTGCGCGAGCTGGTTGTTCGCCGCGCCGCACACCACCTTCGCGGTCAGGACCGGCACGGACCCGTCGTTCAGGGCCCCGCCCAGCGCGCAGGGGGCGTAGATGTCCAGGCCCTCGACGCGGATCAGCGCCTCGGTGTCGGCGACGGCGGTGACCCGGCCCGCGTACTTGCCGGTGGCGTGCTTGTCCAGGATCCGCGACACGGACTCCTCGCGCACGTCTGTGATCACGACCTCCGCGCCGTCCTCCAGCAGGTGCTCGACCAGGTGGTGGCCCACCTTGCCGACGCCCGCCACCGCGACCTTGCGGCCGCGCAGGGTCGGGTCGCCCCACAGGTGCTGGGCGCTGGCGCGCATGCCCTGGAAGACGCCGAAGGCGGTGAGGACCGAGGAGTCGCCGGCGCCGCCGTTCTCGGGGGAGCGGCCGGTGGCCCAGCGGGTCTCGCGGGCCACGACGTCCATGTCGGCCACGTAGGTGCCGACGTCGCAGGCGGTCACGTAGCGGCCGCCGAGGGACTCCACGAACCGGCCGTAGGCCAGCAGCAGTTCCTCGGACTTCAGGACGTCCGGGTCGCCGATGATGACGGCCTTGCCGCCGCCGAGGTCGAGCCCGGCGAGCGCGTTCTTGTACGACATGCCGCGCGAGAGGTTCAGCGCGTCCATGACGGCCTCCTCGTCGGAGGCGTACGCGTGGAAGCGGGTGCCGCCGAGGGCGGGGCCCAGGGCGGTGGAGTGGATCGCGATGACGGCCTTGAGGCCGGAGGCTCGGTCCTGGCACAGCACGACTTGCTCGTGGCCGCCCTGTTCGCTGCGGAACAGGGTGTGCAGGACGCCGTCGGTCATTTCGGTCACGGTGGTGACTCCCATGGAAGAGATTCGGCGGGAAAGACGCCCGCCCTGCGGGTGGGGGAGGGCGTGCTGGGAGCAGCGTAAGACCTGCGGGGCCCGGTGATCCTCCCTGTCCGGGGATCGGAACACTCACGGGGTACGGAGTACCGGTGCGCGCCGCGGGGGAGGACGAGAGCGTGAGCGAATCCCCCGATCCCCGGCTGCCCTCCGCACGTTCGGCGCCGACCGTCCCGTACGCCTCGTACCTGCGCGTCTACGAGCCCCTGGCCGCCTTCCCGGAGCCCGAGCGCACCCACTGGGCCGACTACGCCCGGCGCGGGACCACCGCGACCGCCCAGGACGAACTGCGCCGGTCGCTGGTGAACTTGGTGCGGGTCCCCGTGGTCGGGGTCCCGGCGCACGAGAGCGCGGACGCCTTCACCACCGAGGTGGACGGGGTGCTGCTGGTCTGCCCGTGGCGGACGAGGCTGCGCGGCTGGCTGGCGCTCGAAGAGCTGTCGGCCGAGTTCCCGCCCTCCGTGCTCGACGCCGTCCTGCCCGCGGTGACCAGGCGCCGGACCGCCGAGGAGTACGAGGCCTGGCGCGGCCGGAACCCCGACGCGCGCCCGTGGATCCGTACCGGGGTGTGGCAGGTGCCGCTGCGCTGGTTCGTGCTGGTGGCCGACGAGGAGCGGGAGTACGTGCCCGGCGAGCGGCTGCGCTACCGGACGCCGATGGTGCAGGCGCGGCGCCGGCTCGCGCGGGCGCTGCGGACCCTGCGCGAGGCGGAGGGGTACGGGATGCTCGCCGAGGGGCTGGTGGAGGTCGGGAGCTGGCTGGAGGAGTTCCACCCGCGCTCGATGGTGGAGCTGGACTACGGCGGGCTGCCGCACGCGCTGCCGGCGGACCGGCTGGCGGCCGACCACTCGGCGCGGGACCTGGCGGCGGGCATCGCGGCGCTGCGGGCCGGGGACCGGGACGGGGCGGCGGAGACGTACGGGGTCCTGGCGGAGCGGTGGCGGGCGGTCCGGGAGAGACTCTTCGCGAATTAGTGCCCGACGCGGCACTCGTGCGGGACTGATGCGGGCATTGGTGCGACCGGGTGACGAGCGGAGTTTTGCACCGGGTAGCGGGTCCGGGGGTCCGTGTCCATCGGCCGATCGGCCGAGCACGGAAGAGAACCGGCTGCTCAGGACCGTGATGCCCTCTTTTGGGTCTTTGTTCCGGGACCTACGTCCCGATACGGGCCATTGGCCCAAGCGTGACGGACCGCACTTTCTACACCCTTGCGCCCTTCCCCTACCCTCGTGCCAAAATAGGACAAGGAGTCCGGGGAGGGTTCCTTCCGTCCAACTAAGGGCGGAATGCTCGGCATTTGCACTCTACGGGGGGTCTGACGACTCCTGATCGCTCTGTGACTGATCGTCACAGTGGGGTGACTGTCCGTTATGGGGCGGTCCATCGGCTTCCGTCGCTGATGAACACCTCGGAGGGCAATTCCGTCGGTTTGGCCGTCGAGGCTGGACGGATGGTGTAGTTGTAGTGCCGAGGACAAGCCGTTCGTCCTATAACCGACTCGGCCCGCGTATGTCCATTTCGGGCAACGCGGGCCAAGGTGCAGAATTTAGAGGAAAGAACCGAGATGGTTCGGTTCTCCCGAGGAGGCCGCTCATGACCGCTCGCACCCCTGATGCCGAGCCGCTGCTGACCCCGGCTGAGGTTGCCACGATGTTCCGCGTGGACCCGAAGACGGTCACTCGCTGGGCCAAGGCTGGCAAGCTCACGTCCATCCGCACCCTGGGTGGACACCGCCGTTACCGCGAGGCTGAGGTCCGCGCACTGCTTGCGGGAATTCCGCAGCAGCGCAGCGAGGCCTGAGGTTCCGCAGCACGACTTATTGACGGGTCTATATCGGGTCCCCCAATCCGATGAGCCCCACATAGCTTCATACGGCCGGGCCTGCCCCAACAGGTTCCTCAGTCGTTCGATCGCGCTGGACTCCGCCGGGTCCAGCGCGATCTTTTTTATGCCCTGGTCAGGGTCCTGTCGGACGCGCGTGCGAGGCCGGCCAAGGTGGGTGCAATTACACATATTAAATCGAGCTGGCGTATGGGTGCGATAAAAGCGTGCGTCTCAAAAACTCATGTGGTGACTCCCGTCACAGCTGATCACTCTTGTACATCCGGCAATGCACCCCGTAAGGGGACGTCCGGCGCAGAGCGCATCATGCGGACGGGGGATATTTCCGCCGGAGCACGGCCCGCCGGGGCGGCCGTGCGCGGGGTCCGGTCGTCGCCCCGCCCCCGGTGATCCAGAAAGGGCCTCGCGGAGGCCTCTGGGGGGCTCTCAGGGGCCCTTGGGGGCGCCGTTGAAGGTTCTGGTGGCTCCGAGGGCCTTGATCGCCGCAGGCGGGGCCGGACCCAGGGGTCGGACCCCAGGGTCGGATCCCGGGGCCAGATCCCGGGCCCGGATCTACGTACCCCGGAAACGCATCAGGGCCCGCATCCCTGAAGGATGCGGGCCCTGATGTTGCTGCGAACCTGACGGGACTTGAACCCGCGACCTCCACCTTGACAGGGTGGCGAGCTAACCAACTGCTCCACAGGTCCTCGATTTGCAGCCGCTGGGCGGCTACGAATCAGACTGTACCGCAGCTCAGGGGGTGCAGTCGAACCCGATCAGCGAGCAGGTCCCGGGGCGGCCGCGTCGACCGCCTTCACGATGCGTTTGTCGGAGATCGGATACGCCGTTCCGAGGGCGTGCGCGAAGTAGCTGACCCGCAGTTCCTCGATCATCCAGCGGATGTCCGTCACCGCCTCCGGGACCGGGCGGCCCTTGGGCAACTGCTCCAGCAGCCACAGGTACTCGTCCCGCATCTCGTGGACCTTCTCCATGCGCGTGGTGTCGCGCTGGACCCCCGTGGGCATCTGCTGGAGCCGCCGGTCGGCCGCCACCAGGTAGCGCATCAGGTCCGGCAGTCGGCGCAGCCCGGTCAGGGTCACGAAGCCCGCGGGCATCAGGGCCGCCAGCTGCGTCTTGACGTCCTGGACGTTGGCCATGAGCGCCAGGCTGCTCGTGGACTTCAGCCGGCGCTCGCACGCCTGCCAGGCCGCCAGCACCTGCTGCACCTGCGTGATCGTCCGCACCGTGGTGTCCACCAGGTCCGCGCGGACGGCCTCGTAGAGCTTGCGGAAGCCCGCCTCGTCCCAGGCCGGGCCGCCGTGCGCCGCGATCAGCCTGTCGGTCGCCGCGGTCGCGCAGTCGTCGAACAGCCCCTGGATGGAGCCGTGCGGATTGCGCGACAGGGCCAGCTTCTGCTGGTTGGAGAGGTGGTCCGAGGCGAACTTCGCCGGGTTCACCGGGATGTTGAGCAGGATGAGCCGGCGGGTGCCGAGCCACATGGCCTGCTGCTGCTCGGCCTCGGTGTCGAAGAGGCGTACGGAGACGCTCGCGCCTTCGTCCACCAGTGCCGGGTAGGCCTTCACGGGCTGACCGGCCCGCCGGGTTTCGAAGACCTTGGCCAGCGTGCCGATCGTCCAGTCCGTCAGCCCGGTCTTCTCCACCGACTCCCCGCCCGCCCGCTCGGCGGTGGCCGCGGCGGCTTGGGAGAGGGCCTGGCGGGCCTTCGGCCTGAGTTGGAGCCGCAGGGCCTCCAGGTCCTTGGCCTCGGCGAGGTTCTTGCGGCGCTCGTCGACGATCCGGAAGGTGATCTTCAGGTGGTCCGGGATCCGGGTGAGGTCGAAGTCCTCGGCGGTGACCGGGACCCCGACCATCCGGTGCAGCTCACGGGCCAGTGTGACGTGCAGGGGCTCTTGGAGGGGGTGGGAGGTGGCCAGGAACCGGGTCGCGAAGTTCGGCGCGGGCACGTAGTGCCGGCGGATCGGCTTCGGGAGGGAGCGGATCAGCTCGGTGACGACCTCTTCCCGCAGACCCGGGATCTGCCAGTCGAAGCCCTCGTCCGTGACCTGGTTCAGCACCTGGAGCGGGATGTGGACGGTCACGCCGTCCGCGTCCGCGCCCGGCTCGAACTGGTACGTCACCCGGAACTTCAGCCGGCCCTGGTGCCAGGAGTCCGGGTAGTCGGCCTTGGTGACCCCGGCCGCCTTCTCCGTCAGCAGCATCTCGCGTTCGAAGTCGAGCAGTTCGGGCTCGTCGCGCTTCTTGTGCTTCCACCACGAGTCGAAGTGCGCCCCGGAGACCACGTGTTCGGGGATCCGCTGGTCGTAGAAGTCGAAGAGCGTCTCGTCGTCGACCACGATGTCGCGGCGCCGGGCCCGGTTCTCCAGCTCCTCCACCTCGGTGAGGAGCTTGCGGTTGTCGGCGTAGAACTTGTGGTGGGTCCGCCAGTCACCCTCGACGAGGGCGTTGCGGATGAACAGTTCGCGCGAGACCTCGGCGTCGATCCGGCCGTAGTTGATCTTCCGCTGCGCGACGATCGGCACGCCGTACAGCGTGACCTTCTCGTACGCCATCACGGCCGCCTGGTCCTTCTCCCAGTGCGGCTCGCTGTACGTGCGCTTGATCAAGTGCTGGGCAAGCGGCTCCACCCACTCCGGCTCCACCTTGGCGTTGACCCGGGCCCACAGCCGCGAGGTCTCCACCAGCTCCGCCGACATCAGGAACTTCGGCTGCTTCTTGAAGAGCGAGGATCCGGGGAAGATCGCGAACTTGGCGGACCGGGCCCCCAGGTACTCGTTCTTGTCGGTGTCCTTGAGCCCGATGTGCGACAGCAGGCCGGCCAGCAGCGAGATGTGCACGCTCGTCTCCGGGGCATCGGCCTCGTTGACGTGGATGCCCATGGACTTGGCGACCGTACGCAGCTGCGAGTAGATGTCCTGCCATTCGCGGATCCGCAGGAAGTTCAGGTACTCCTGCTTGCACATCCGGCGGAAGGAGGACGAGCCGCGCTCCTTCTGCTGCTCGCGGACGTAGCGCCACATGTTCAGGAACGAGAGGAAGTCGCTCGTCTCGTCCTTGAAGCGGGCGTGGTTCTGGTCGGCCTGGGTCTGCTTGTCCGAGGGCCGCTCGCGCGGGTCCTGGATGGACAGGGCCGCCGCGATGACCATGACCTCGCGGACGCAGTTGTTCTTGTCCGCCTCCACCACCATGCGGGCGAGCCGCGGGTCCACCGGGAGCTGGGAGAGCTGGCGGCCCATGGGCGTGAGCCGGTTCTTGCCACCCTCCTTGGACGCGGTCTTCTCGGCGGGGTCGAGGGCCCCCAGCTCCTGGAGGAGCTGGACGCCGTCGCGGATGTTGCGGTGGTCCGGCGGGTCGATGAAGGGGAACTTCTCGATCTCGCCGAGGCCGGCCGCGGTCATCTGGAGGATGACGGATGCCAGGTTGGTGCGCAGGATCTCGGCGTCCGTGAACTCCGGACGGCTGTTGAAGTCGTCCTCGGAGTAGAGGCGGATGCAGATGCCGTCCGAGGTACGGCCGCAGCGGCCCTTGCGCTGGTTGGCGCTGGCCTGCGAGATCCGCTCGATGGGCAGCCGCTGGACCTTGGTGCGGTGGCTGTAGCGGGAGATGCGGGCGTTGCCCGGGTCGATCACGTACTTGATGCCCGGGACGGTGAGGGAGGTCTCGGCGACGTTGGTCGCCAGGACGATCCGGCGGCCCGTGTGCTGCTGGAAGACCCTGTGCTGCTCGGCGTGCGAGAGACGCGCGTAGAGGGGGAGGACCTCCGTGAACCGTAGGTTCCGCTTGTTCAGCGCGTCCGCCGTGTCGCGGATCTCGCGCTCGCCGGAGAGGAAGACCAGGATGTCGCCGGGGCCCTCGGACTGGAGCTCGTCCACGGCCTCGCAGATCGCGGTGATCTGGTCGCGGTCGCTGTCCTCGGAATCTTCTTCGAGCAGCGGGCGGTAGCGCAGCTCCACCGGATACGTACGGCCGCTGACCTCGACGATCGGGGCCTCGCCGAAGTGCCGGGAGAAGCGCTCGGGGTCGATCGTCGCCGAGGTGATGATCACCTTGAGGTCGGGGCGCTTGGGCAGCAGCGTGGCGAGGTAGCCGAGCAGGAAGTCGATGTTCAGCGACCGCTCGTGGGCCTCGTCGATGATGATCGTGTCGTACGCGCGCAGCTCGCGGTCCGTCTGGATCTCGGCGAGCAGGATGCCGTCCGTCATCAGCTTCACGAAGGTCGCGTCCTGGTCCACCTGGTCGGTGAAGCGGACCTTCCAGCCGACCGTCTGCCCGATCTCGGACTTCAGCTCCTCCGCGATGCGCTCCGCGACCGTGCGGGCAGCGATCCGGCGGGGCTGGGTGTGGCCGATCATGCCCCGGACGCCGCGCCCCAGCTCCATGCAGATCTTGGGGATCTGCGTGGTCTTGCCGGAGCCGGTCTCGCCCGCGACGATCACGACCTGATGGTCGCGTATCGCCTCGGCGATCTCGTCCTTCTTCTGGCTGACGGGAAGGTTCTCGGGATACGTGACCTCCGGCATCCGCGAGGCGCGCCCGGCCAGTCGCGCGGCGGCCTTTTCGGCCTCCGCGGCGATCTCGTCGAGTACGGCCTGCTTGGCCTCGGGCTTGCGGATGCGGCGGGCGCCTTCGAGGCGGCGGCCGAGGCGGTGCGCGTCACGGAGGGAGATCTCACCGAGAAGCGTCTGCAGGGCGGCGAAGGAAGTAGACATACCTGGTCGAGGATCTCACCCGCAGGTGCCGGGTGGCGAACGCATTTGTGGGGCGGACCCGTACCATTTCGGGACGACTCCCCCCAGCCCGCCCCAGTACCGAGTGAGAGGCCGCCCACGATGTCCCGCCCCCGCCGGCTCCGCTGCGTGTTCGCGGTGCTGCTGGGCTGGGCACTGCTGGCCGGTGCCTTCGCGGGCGCGGCCGCCGCGCAGCCGGCCGCCGGGCAGGGCCTCGTACGGGCCGTCGGCCCCGCTGGGCCGGGATCCGACCTCGCCGCGGCCTTCGCCCACGCCGACTCCCCCGGGCCCGCCTGCGCCCCCGGGTCCCCCGGCCGCGACGGCCTGCCCGCGCTGCCCGTGCGGGCCGGGGCCGACCAGGCGCAGGCCCCGCCCGCGGGGTCGCCGTCGGGGGTGCCGGGCCGGCCGCACGCGATACCCGTACGGGTTCCCGTACACGGGCCCGGCCAGTCGGCGCCGTCCCCGCTGGAGCTGTCCGTGATGCGGGTCTAGGAGGACCGGTCGTATCCGCCCGGTCCGCCTCACCCCGCAGCCACACAGCTCTGGAGCACCCGTATGCCCTCTTCCTCCTCCGCCCGCAAGCCCCTGCTGATCTCCGCCGGGGTCGCCGTCGCCGCCGTCACCCTCGGCATCGTCTCCTGGCAGGCGAGCGCGCCCGCCGACAAGCCTTCCGGCGGCCCGGCCGCGGCAGCGGCTCCCCGTACCGACCCCGCCACCGAGCTGAAAGCCCTGGCCCGGCGCGAGTCCGGCGACAAGCTCGCCGCCGGCCGGGCCGACGCGCCCGTGGTTCTGATCGAGTACTCCGACTTCAAGTGCGGCTACTGCGGGAAGTTCGCCCGCGACACCGAGCCCGAGCTGGTGAAGAAGTACGTGGAGGACGGCACCCTGCGCATCGAGTGGCGCAACTTTCCGATCTTCGGCGCCGACTCCGAGGCCGCCGCCAAGGCCGCCTGGGCCGCCGGGCAGCAGGACCGCTTCGCGCAGTTCCACGCGGCCGCGTACGCCGAAGGCTCCAAGGAGAAGGGCTTCGGCGAGGCCCGGCTGGAGGAGCTGGCGCGCCAGGCCGGGGTCCCGGACCTGGAGCGCTTCAAGAAGGACATGGCCGGGGAGGAGGCCGCCGCCGCCCTGCGGAAGGACCAGGAGGAGGGCTACCGCATCGGCGTCACCTCCACCCCGTCCTTCCTGGTCAACGGGCAGCCCATCGCCGGCGCCCAGCCCATGGACGCCTTCGCCGCCGCCATCGCCAAGGCCAAGGCGCAGGCCCAGGCGCAGCCGCAGGCCGGGGCGGGCGCGAAGTGACCGACATCGGATACCTGGCCGCCCTGCTCGGCGGCCTCCTCGCGCTGCTCAGCCCGTGCAGCGCACTGCTCCTGCCCGCCTTCTTCGCCTACTCCATCGACTCCGCCTCGCGGCTGCTGGCCCGTACCGGGATCTTCTACGCGGGCCTCGCGAGCACCCTCGTACCGCTGGGCGCGGCCGGTTCGTACGCCGGGCGGTTCTTCCACAGCAACCGGGAAGGGCTGGTGCTCTTCGGCGGCTGGCTGATCATCGCGCTCGGGCTCGCCCAGATCCTCGGCCTCGGCTTCGCCTCGAAGCGGATCTCGGAGCTGTCGGGGAAGATCCGGCCGACGACCGCCCTGTCGGTGTACGCGCTCGGCGCGGTCTACGGGCTGGCCGGCTTCTGCGCGGGCCCGATCCTGGGCAGCGTCCTGACGGTGGCGGCGGTCAGCGGCAGCCCGGTCTACGGGGGCCTCCTGCTGGCGGTGTACGCACTGGGCATGGCGGTGCCGTTGTTCCTGCTGGCGCTGCTCTGGGAGCGCTTCGACCTCGGCCGCCGCCGCTGGCTGCGCGGCCGGGCCCTCCCGATCGGCCGCTTCGAGCTGCACACGACCTCGCTCGCGTCGGGCCTGTTCTTCATCGTGCTCGGCGCGCTGTTCCTGGTCTACGACGGGGCGAGTGCGCTGCCGGGGCTGCTGGACGTGGACGACTCGTTCGCGGTGGAGCAGTGGGTGCGGTCGGTCGCGGACGCGGTGCCGGACTGGGCGCTGCTCGGGCTGGTCGCGGTGGCGGCCACGGGCGTCGGGCTGGCGCAGTGGCGCCGCCGGGCGCGCGCGGAGGCCGCGCGGGTCACCGTAGGGGAGGAGTAACGCAAGAAGGGCCCCGCCGCTGGTTGGGGGGGGGTTTTTGCGACGGTGGGGGGGGGGCGGGGGGGTCCCGCGCCCGCT